>NZ_QKSK01000004.1:0-285176 GCF_003234145.1 Curtobacterium sp. MCPF17_011 | reverse complement strand
GGGGTGGCCGTGGCGACGGCCGCTGCGGGGGTGGGTCGGGCCTCCCGGTCGGAGTCGGTGAGGGACCACGTGACCGTGGCGGCGGCGACCACGACGGCGAGCGCCCCGGCACCGACGATCCACCGGCGTCGTGTGTCGCCCTGCTGCGGTCCTGACGGTTCCGTCATCGAAGTCCCCGTTCCCCTGTGGTCATGGTGCTCTCGGCTGGGCCCATGCTGCTCTCGCACGGGCCCATGGTGCTCTCGCCTGGCCCCGTGCTGCTGTCGCCTGGACTGCGTCCTGGCCCGCTGTCCTTCCTCCACAGCATCCCAGACGGTGCTGCGTCATCCACAGGCATTCTCGAGCGGGCATGGGCGTGGACGGGTGGTGCGTATGCTCGCGGCAACGACCACCGAGGGGGAACCGATGGCCACACCATGGACCGGCATCATCGAGGATGCACGGCACTACCCGTCACCGCACAACTCGCAGCCCATCGTGGTGCGGGTGGAGGACGACCGCATCGCGACCGTCTTCTACGACCTGCGGCGGGGACTGCCGGCGGAGTCCTTCGGGATCCCGTTCGGGCACGTCTGCGTCGGCGTGTTCCTCGCCGGGCTCGACGTGGTCGCCCGAGCGCACGGCTTCACGGTGACCGAGTCACTCGACCATGCCGAGATGGACTTCGGCCGGGTCGACCGAGACCCGGCGGACCACCTGCACCGGCTCGGCAGCGTCGCGCTGACGCCGCACGCAACGACGGCTGCCGACCGGGAGGCCCTGCACGGCTTCCTCGCTCGGCGCACCTCGCGCAGACCCTACGACGCGACCCTCGTGGACGACGACGTGATCCGGGCGTCGGAGACGATCGCGGCGCAGGCCGGTCACCGGTTCCGGACGACGGCGGACCGGGCCACGGTCGACGAGATCGTGCGCGTGAACCAGACGACGCTGTTCGACGACCTGCGGAACGACGCGGTGCACACCGAGATCCTGCACTGGCTGCGGTTCTCGAAGCGCCAGGCGGCGGACACCGGGGACGGACTGTCGGCCGAGACGATGCTCATGCCGGGGCCGGTGCTCAAGTTCGCGATGGAGCACCGCGGGCTGTGGGAAGCACCCGGCATCGGCACCACGTTCAAGAAGGTCTACCTGTCGACGATGCGGGGCGTGCGGCAGCTCGGCTGGCTCGAGGGGCCGTTCGGGTCGCCGGCGGAGTACGTCGAGGCCGGTCGGACGTTCATGCGCATCTGGCTGGACCTCGATGCGCGGGGGATCGCCCTGCATCCCTTCGGGACGGTCATCACGAACCCGCGGTCGCACGCGGCCTTCGTCGAGCGTGCCGGGGTCGACGAGTCCGACGGGCGGATGGCGTGGATGCTGTTCCGCTTCGGCCGGAGTGCTCCGCCGCCCCTGGCGCACCGACGGCCGGCGTCGGCGATGACCCTCGCCGCGGCTGCTGACGGCGGTGTCTCGTGAAGCGAGCGGCGGTGTTCACGGTGGTCTGGGTCGTCGAAGCGGTCGTCGGACTGTTCATGCCGCGGGTCGGGACGCACAAGTTCCTGCTCGCGCCGGGCATCGAGCCGCTCCGCTGGACCCTCGGGCGGTGGCGTGCGTGGCGGACCGCGGAGCTGGCGGCGAAGCGGGTGCCCGCGTACCGGGCGTTCCTGGCGGGCGTGGGGCGTTCCTCCCGTCTGGACACGCGCAGCGGGATCGCCACCGCGTTCTCGGGACTGCCGGAGATGGACAAGGAGTCCTACGTCAAGCGGTGGAGCATCCCGGAGCGCTGTCTCGACGGTCGGCTGCCGCGGCGCGGTGTCGTCGTCGACGAGTCGTCCGGGTCCTCCGGTGTCCCGACGAGCTGGGTGCGCGGACCCGACGAGCGGCAGGCGACGCGGCAGCTGCTGCAGCTCGGGTTCGCCCGGACCTCGAAGGAACTGGCGAAGCAGCCGTTCGTGCTCAACGCGTTCTCGCTCGGTGCATGGGCGACCGGGATGAACGTCACGGCGTCGCTCACCGAGTCCACGATGATCAAGTCGATCGGGCCGGACCGCGACAAGATCGTGCAGACCATGCAGGAGTTCGGCACCGGTTTCACCTACGTGATCCTCAGCTACCCGCCGTTCCTCAAAGCGCTGTTCGAGGACGACCGGATCGACTGGCGCGAGTACACGATCGTCGCGGCGTTCGGCGGCGAGGGCATCAGCGAGAACATGCGCGCCCACATCGAGCAGTACGCGCACACTGTCCTCGGGTCGTACGGGGCGAGCGACCTCGAGATCAACCTGGGCATCGAGACGGGCTTCTCGGTGGCGCTGCGGAAGGCGATCGCTGCCGACCCGGCGCTCTCGACGTCACTGACCAAGCAGTCCGAGTACGGCGTCCTGCCGATGGTGTTCCAGTTCAACCCGTTCGGCTACCTGATCGAGACGAACGACCGCGGCGAGCTCGTCGTCACGATCGCCCGCTCCGAGAACATCAGCCCCCGTATCCGGTACAACATCCACGACCGTGGGCACGTGGTGCGGATGCGCGACCTCAGGCCCGTGCTGCGGGCGACCGGGCACGAGGACCTGCTCGCGGAGGCGGAGCTCGACCTGCCGCTGCTGTTCCACTACGGCCGATCGGACCTGTCCGTCGACTTCAACGGCGCTGTCGTCGCACCAGACGCCGTGCGCGACGTCGTGTACGGCGACCCGGTCCTGCTCGAAGCGATCGAGAACCACCGGCTCATCAGCTACGAGGACGATCACGGCGACCGCCAGCTGCACATCGCCTTCCAGCTCGCCGCGTCGGCCGACTCGTTCGACGCCGATCGCGCCCGGCCGGCCGTGGTCGCCGAACTGCGCCGGCTCAACCGCGACTTCTCGAACGCGATCCGCACCGCACCTCCGGGGACGCTGCCGACCGTGGCGTTCTACCCGTACCGGACCGGGCCGTTCCGCGACGACGGCCGGAAGCTCAAGAACGAGTACGTGTGGCAACTCGGGCCGGGCTCGGTGGACGAGTGGGACCTGGACCTCGGGTGGGTGGCGCCGAAGGAGGCCTGAGCGGGGCGGCTCAGTGGTACTGCGGCGGCCAGTCGAACGGGGCCGGGCGTTGCGGGACCTCGCCGATCGTCGTGACGGCGAGCCCGATCTCCCCTCGGTTCGTCAACTCGATCGACCGTGGGTTGCCGAAGAACCGCTTGCCGTCCACCCAGATCGTCAGCTCACCGTGCAGTCCACCGACGTGCGCCGGCCCGAGGGAGACACCCCATTCGTCGAAGAACTGCCCGAGCGTGAACGTCTGACGGGTCGGGGACTCGACGTGCAGGATGCCGGACGTGTCGTGCGTGTGCAGCTGTGCGGCGAAGCGCTGCGCCTTCGCGTGCCCGATGTTGCCCGGGACCACGACCGGGGTGTCGCCGTTCGTGATGGTCAGATGCGTGTGCACGTGTTCCGCCAGGCGTTCGCCCCAGACGTTCTCGAGCCCGGCCTCGTCAGCGCGGTGGGCGAGGTCCGTCGGACGTGGCCATGGCGGCTCGACCGAACTCGTGTCGGCACCGGGTGCCGAGCAGCCCGACAGCAGGGCGACGAGCACTGCGGCGGCGACGGCGGCGGGGGAGCGGCGCATGCGAGCGAGCGTAGTCACGGGCTCGGCGTCGCTCTCGGCGCACCCGTAGGATGTGGGGTGCACCCAGACGCGGTGCGAGGGCCTTTAGCTCAGCTGGTAGAGCGCCACGTTTACACCGTGGATGTCGTCGGTTCGATCCCGGCAGGGCCCACCGGAACGCGCGCTCGTCCTCCTCGGCCGCTTCACCTCTTCCGACGGCGACGTGATCGGAGAACAGTCTGTCGCCGGGGTCGCCGTGCCAGCGGTGCGGTGCAGGACGGGAACCGCGGATCGAGTTTCAGATGTGGCTCGCCAGGCGTGCGGCCTGCTCGCGGTCCTTCTGGTGCTCGCGGACGACGGCACTGACCGCGAGCCACGAGACCAGGGTGCTGAACGCCGCGACGAGCAGCGTCCCGCAGATGCTCGACATCCACACGATGGTCTGCGCGTTCACGGCGATCGTCTCGAGGTCTCCGCCCGCTCTGGAGAAGATGACGAGCGCGCTCGCTCCCGTCCCGATCGCCCCGGCGAACATGATGATCGTCATCGCTGCGAGAGCTCCGCGCCAGCCGTTGTCCATGGCTCCGACCGTACTGGCCCTCGGACCGGAGATGCGAGCAGCACTCGGACTCAGACTCGCCCCTCTCCCGCGATGCGCGACCACACCGCCAGGTCCACCCGGCCGTCATCCGTGGACCCGGCGTTCCGCGCGACGCCCTCGCGAACGAACCCGGCGTGGGAGGCGACCCTCGCCGATGCCGAGTTCCCTGTCGCGATGCGGAGCTCGACACGCTCGAAGGAGTGGACGTCGAGCAACCACGACGAGAGCGCGCGCACCGCAGCGGATGCGTGACCCTGACCGCGGAATTCCGGCGCGAGCCAGTAGCCGATCTCGGCCGTGCAGGCGCGCCAGTCGACACGCTTCACGTCGATGCACCCGGCGAGGGAACCCCCGACCCGGATGCAGCGGACCAGCCCGGCTCCGCTGGCACGGATCGATTCGGTGCTTTCGGTCGCCCACCGACCGGCGAGCTGCACCGTGTACGGGCGCGGGAGCGGCAACCACCGACGGATCTCGAGGTCCGCGACCGCTGCCGCGAGCGCCGGCCCGTCCGCCAGGCTGAACGCGGTCAACGCCGTCGTCGCGTCCACCGGGAGGACGGCGTCCGGGAGGCACGGCACCGCAGGCCGCGTCGGTTGCGTTGGACGGCCCTCCAGCCTGCTCACCGGACCACGCTCCAGTCCGTCGGCAGTCCGGGACCCGGCCAGGCGGGATCAGGGACCCAGCCCGTCCAGTCGGCGTCGAACGGGAAGCGGCGCGCGCGTGCGACCGCGGTCGCGTCCTCGCCCGCCTGCTCGACCACGGCGCGCATGGTCTCGGGCCAATGGCCGGTCGAGGCGTAGAACGCGAGCTCGTCCTCGTCCTTGTACCGGACGGACCAGGTACCGTCCGGATCGGTGGTGGCGACGACGTCGAGTGTCCAGTCCTGGCTGTCGAACCCGAGCGGCGTCCGGACCCAGGGCAGCTCGAGGTTGACGTACCAGTCCGGCAACCAGCCGGAACCGTCGTGCCAGCGCCAGACGGACCAGGGGGAGCCCTTCGGGTGCACGCGGACGACGGCCGCGCCCGTCCACCCGTCCTCGACGTACGAGCCGTCCCAGTCCGACGGCAGGACCAGGCGACCGTTCGGACCGCTGCCGACACCGGCGCGACGTCGGACCGCCGAGCCCGTGGGACTCGCGACCACGGCGAGGTCGTCGTCGTCGACCAGGACCCGGCCGGCAACCGCGAAGGCGACGGCGTCACCGCGGGCGCCGAAGTCGTGCACGCTCCGGAGGAGGACCGGGTCGCCCGAGGCGAACGGCTCGCTGCGACTGTCGGGACGGGCGCTGGTGTCCATGTCCCCGACCGTACTGGCCGTCGCACCGAGGAAGACGGATCGCACCGGCGCGAGGCGGGCGGGTCGGCGGCGCCCGGTGAGCCGCGGACCGTCGCGCTCGTCGGTCCCGCGCGACGGGCCTCCGTGTCAGGTCACCGGGCGTCCGTCGGGCTCCAGCCGAGTTCCGGGCCGAGCCGCTGCGCGATGTCGGTGATGATCTGGGCGGAGTCGTCCGGCTCGAGGTCGAACGGCAGCGCGAACGCGACTTCGGTGACCGCCTGGTACCCGGCATCGGCACGCAAGCGGTCCGCGATCTCCTCCGAGCTGCCCACGAGGTCCGCGGCGAAGAGCAGCCCTGCGGGCCCGATCGGGACCCCGACCCGCCCGGAACGCGAGTCGACGTACCGGCGGTAGCGCTCCTCCTGCTCGCGTGTCGCGCTGTCCGTGGGGATCACCACGAGCCCCTGGGAGATGCGGGCCGTGTGTGGAGCGGGGTGCGCGTCGAGGTACGCGTCGATCTGGGCCCGCTGGTTCGCGGCGAAGTCGGTGCCGACCTCGCTGCGGGTGACGCTCGACGTCAGTAGGTGGAACCCGTTCTCAGCGGCCCAGACGGCCGACCGTGTGCTGCCCGTCCCGTACCAGAGCCGATCGACCAGTCCGGGGCTGAGAGGTTGCACCGTGCGCGAGAGCTCCTCGATGCCGCGCCGCTCGACGGTGTCGGTGACGGGGTCTCCGCGGACGAGGTCGCGGAAGCGGAGGAGACGGTCGTGCCCGAGGTCCTCCTGGTCCGCAGTGTCGGGGTAGATCGCATCGCGGTAGAGGTCGTAGTTCATCGGTGGTCCGGCGGAGAAGCCGGGGTTCAGGCGACCGCCGAGGAGCACGTCCACCGTGCCGAGGTCCTCAGCGAGCCGGAAGGGGTTCTCCGCACCGATCGGGGTGACTGCCGTGCCCAGCTCGATCCGCGACGTCCGCTGCGACGCGGCAGCCATCACCGCGACGGGGGAGGAGATGCCGTGCTGCAGGTGTCGATGCCGGAACCAGGCGCCGTCCAGCCCGAGTGCCTCGCCGCGCTCGATCACACGGAGGGTGTCCTCGATGCCCAGGGACGGGCGAGCGGGGTCGAACGAGCCGATGGTCAGGAAGCCGACACGGTCCGGGGGAGTTCCGTCGAGGGGCATGCGCCGATCGTGTCAGACATCGAGGTGCCCGACCACGTCGCGGCGGTCGTCAGCGATCGAACACTTCCGGCAGCGCCGCCACGAACGCGTCGAAGTGGCTGTACCAGACGGAGTGCGCCGCCCCCGGGATGCTCCGCACCTTCACGCCCGACGACGCCAGGGCCGCCGCCGTCTCGTCGTCGACGTAGTGGCTCGGGTCGGCCCGGACGACGACCGAGCCCGGGCGCGGGGGCCACGAACCGCCCGGACCTGCCGCGATCGCCGCCGCCGTCGCCGGGTCGAACCGGGAGGCGGCCAGCGCCTCTACCTGACAGTCGCGCTCGCCGTAGTGCGGCTTGTCCGCGCGGAGCCGGTCCATCGTCCGGCTGTCCCGCTCCGCTACGTACTCGGCCTGCGCCTCGGTCCGGTCGTGCCCACCGCGGGTGGCGAACGGCGCGTCGACGTACACCGCGAAGCCGGGATCGAACCGTCCGGTCGCGACGGCCGCGGCGAGCAGGAGGCCGCCGAACGAGTGCCCGAGCGTGACCGTCGGCCGGACGCCCAGCGTGTCGAGTGTCTGCGCCACCGATGCTGCGGCATCGAGCACGGTCATCGTCGGACAGCGTGGTGAGCGTCCGTGTCCCGGTAGGTCGAGTGCGGCCACCCGGACGCCGCGGTCGGCCAGGAGGCCCGTGATGCGCCACCAGCTCTCCGCTGAGCCCGTCATCCCGTGGAGGAGCACCACCGCCTCGGGTCCCGCTCCGGTGGTCTCGGCGTGCAGCAGCATCCCCACATCGAAGCACGGCCGGTGCGTTCAGCGGCGATTCACCATGAGTTCCGCATGGTGGCGGTGGATTCGCATCTTCGACCCATATCGTCATCGCAAGCGCGATTGCGTGAACTCCTGTGCGCTGGTCGAAGGGCCACGATGACGGAAGGTCGGTCCCTCGTTGACCACCACCCCAGTCCAGTCGGGCTACACCCGCACCCGTCCCGCGACGAGCGGACGGGGCTCGAGCACATCGACGTACTCGGCGGTCCTGGCACAGGTGAAGGAGCACGACCTGCTCCGTCGCCGCACCGGGTTCTACTGGTCGCTGTTCGGGTCCTTGATCGGGACGCTCGCCCTCGCATGGGTGGCGTTCTCGTTCCTCGGCGAGTCGTGGTTCCAGCTCATCGTCGCCGGCGTCCTCGGGGTCCTGTTCACGCAGTTCGCCTTCTTGTCCCACGAGGCCGCGCACCGTCAGGTGTTCGCTTCGCAGCGGTGGAACGACCGGGCCGGCCGGTACGTCGGCACGTTCCTCGTCGGCCTGAGCTACTCGTGGTGGATGAACAAGCACACCCGTCACCACGGCAACCCGAACACGATCGGCAAGGACCCGGACATCGCGCCGGGCGTCATCGCCTTCATCCCCGAAGACGCTCCCGTCACCGGGTTGAAGGGCTTGTTCACCCGGTTCCAGGGATGGCTCTTCTTCCCGCTGCTCACGCTGGAGGGCATCAACCTGCACTGGTCCGCCGTGCGCGCTGTCGTGAGCGGCACCGGCACCACGGCGGACCGCCGGCACCGCGTCATCGAGGGCTCCCTGCTCGTCGCCCGGTTCGGCATCTACCTGACCGCCGTGTTCTGGTTCCTGCCGTTCGGGATGGCGTGTGCGTTCCTCGGGGTGCAGCTGGCCGTGTTCGGCGTGATGATGGGTGCCTCGTTCGCCCCGAACCACAAGGGCATGCCGACCATCGCACACGACGCGAAGGTCGACTTCTTCTCCCGCCAGGTCCGCACGTCCCGCAACATCCGCGGCGGCTGGTGGGTGTCGTTCCTGATGGGGGGCCTGAACTACCAGGTCGAGCACCACCTGTTCCCCTCGATGCCCCGCCCCGCCCTCAAGCAGGCACGGCTCCTGGTCCGCGACCACTGCGACAGCCTCGACGTGCCCTACACCGAGACCACGCTGCTGCGCTCCTACGGCATCGTCGTCGCCTACCTGAACCGCGTCGGACTCGCTGCGCGAGACCCGTTCACCTGCCCGATGGTGTCGCAACTCCGGATCAGCTGACCAGGGGCCGGCCGCGAGGAGGCGGCCCGCGACCGGGCTGATCCCGTCCGTGGTCGGGGCGGGTGCTCGGCGCGTTCCCGGAGCCGCTCCAGGTCCGCGCGTCTCGCACGGCGCAGGTCAGGTCGACAGCCCGAACGCCGTCAGGTGGTCGTTCGGCAGCTGTGTCGTCAGGTTCTCCCACGTACCCTTGGGCACCGCTTCGTGCAGGACGTCGAACACCGCACGGGCGCCCTCGCGGGCGGTCGACTCGTCGATGTCAGCCCGCCCGGCCACGCGCCGGACGAACTCGTCCGCGTCGAAACGTTCCGGCGCCTCGTCCACGCCGGTCAGGCAGTGCTGCAACTCATCCGGCAGCTCAGCGGCGACGGCGGCGGCCTCGCCACCGCTCAGTCGCTCGGCGAGGGTGCTGAGGGTCGCATCGGTGAGCGGACGCGCCCGCGTCCGCACGTGGGTGATGTCCGCGCGCTGCGCGACCAGGTCGACGAACTGTCCGGTGTCCATCCGGGCCTCCTGAGATCGGTTGACCCACCACGTTCGTCGCACCTGCCCTGAGCCTCCCCCAGGTTGTCGCGTCGACGCGGGAGGCGGGACTCCCAGGAGGCCCGGACCACCGCGCGCGGTCCCCGGAGGTCGCACAGGCCGGAATTGGGCAGTCTGCGCGAGGATGGCTGCGGCGACGACGCCAGCCGCGCCTCCCGTCAGCACCGCCTCCGGCGGCCCGACCTGTGAAGGACACCCCATGCAGCCCACCGCCCTGAACGGTTCCGTCGCCCTGGTGACCGCAGCCTCCCGTGGGATCGGACGGGCGATCGCGCTCGACCTGGCCACGAACGGTGCGGACGTCGCGCTCGGGGTCCGCGACACCGAGTCCGCCACTGAGCTCGCGGCGGAGATCAGCGCGATGGGCCGCCGGGTGACAGTCGTGGCGATGGACGTCACCGATCTGCCATCGTGTCGCCGGGCCGTCGACGACGTGATCGCCGACCTCGGGACCATCGACGTGCTCGTGAACAACGCCGGCGGCGGCATCGTCGAGGACGCGCTCGACGTCACCGAGGAACACTTCGACTCGGTGTGGGCGCTCACGACGAAGTCGACGTTCTTCGTCTCGCAGCACGTCGCCCGGCACATGCGGACCGCCGGCGGTGGGTCGATCGTGAACGTCGCCTCGCAGGCCGGGCTCGTCGCCCTGCCGGGGGAGTCGGTCTACTGCCTGAGCAAGGCCGCCGTGATCCACCTGACCAAGTGCCTGGCGGTCGAGTGGGGCCAGTACGGGATCCGGGTGAACGCGGTGGCGCCGACCTTCATCGAGACGGACGGCACCGCTCCCGCGCTGTCCGACGCGGCGTTCCGGACCGACACGGTCGAGCGCATCGCGGCACTCCACCGGATCGGGCAGCCGGAGGAGGTCGCCGCGGCGGTGACGTTCCTGGCCGGCGAGGGGGCCTCGCTCGTCACCGGGACCGCGCTGCCGATCGACGGAGGGTGGACGGCTCGCTGACGAGAGCGGGTGCGGAGACGTCCGAGCGGGCGCGTCGTCCCCACCGACTCCTGACACCGGTGCTCGGTCAGTGGCCGCTCCCTGCACACGCGCTCCTGTTCGGGTACGGCCATCCCATCGCCTTCGCGGCGGCCGCGGCGCTGCCGGCGGGGATCGAGGTGGCCGTCCGCGACGCCCCACGGGCACGGCTCCGACGCCTCCCAGGCGCGCGGGAGTCGGCTGTCCGCATGAGCGACAGCCACGAGGGAGCACCCATGGTCGACGGCGAACCCGTCACGGCCGAGCGTCTGCAGCACGACCTGTCCTTCGACTCGGACGCGATGCCCGAGGACGACCCGGGCACCGACGAGGACGCCCTCGTCGCCGACGCGGACCCCAGCGAGGAGGACGCCCAGGGATCGCAAGAACCCTGACGCAGCCTCAGCGGGGCCGGCGACGCTGCGCGATGAGACGCCCGGCTCGGTAGACGAGCCCGAGCGCGGTCACGACGACCCCGCCGACGATCGAGGGCCACGGCAACGCCGCCACCAGGACGACGCACCCAGCGGCACCGATGACGGCCAGGAGGCGCGGGTACCGCCGGTCCCGCCGCTCCTGTGTCAAGGCGGCCGCGTTCGCGACGAAGTAGTACAGCAGCACCCCGAAGGACGAGAACCCGATCGCCCCCCGCAGGTCGGTCACGGCGACGAGGACGCACACGACCAGACCGAGCACGACCTCGGCACGCGCCGGCACCGCCGTCCGCGGGTGCACGGCGGCGAACCACCCCGGCAGGTCCCGGTTCCGCGCCATCGCGAGGCTCGTCCGCCCGATGCCCGCGATCATCGCCAGGAGCGCCCCGAGGGCAGCAGCGGCGGCACCGACCTGCACGACGACGCCGGCCCACGGCTGCCCGGCCGTGGCGACGACGGACCGGAGGGGCGCGGCCGAGGCGGCCGTGCCTCCCGGCCCGAGGGCGTGCAGCGTGGCGAGCGCGACCAACGCGTAGACGACGAGCGCGATCCCGAGGGCGGTGGTGATCGCCCGGGGGATCGTGCGCGCCGGATCGACCACCTCTTCACCCAGGGTCGCGATGCGGGCGTACCCGGCGAAGGCGAAGAACAGGAAGCCGGCAGCCTGCAGGACCCCCAGCGGCGTCGCGGCGACGCCCGGGTCGTCCGCGGTCGGCCCGGAGTGCGCCAGCCCCAGGGCGACCACGACGGTCAGGGCGACGAGGGCGACCACGACGAGGACCCGGGTGAGGAACGCCGTCCGCGTGATGCCCAGCGTGTTGACCACGGTGAGGGACAGGACCACGGCGACCGCGACGGGCCGCTGCCAGGCCTCAGGCACCAGGTACACGGCGACCGTCATCGCCATCGCCGCCGAACTGGCGGTCTTGCCGATCACGAAGCCCCACCCGGCAGTGAAGCCGACCCAGGGTCCGAGGCGCTCCCGGCCGGAGACGTACGCACCGCCCGAGGTTGGGTACTGCGCCGCGAGCTGCGCCGACGACGTGGCGTTGCAGAACGCGATGACGCCCGCGACCAGCAGCGCGACGAGCACGCCGCTGCCGGCGACGGACGCCGCGGGGGCGAACGCCGCGAACACGCCCGCGCCGATCATGGAGCCGAGCCCGATCACGACGGCGTCCCGCAGCCGGAGACGCCGCGCGAGGGAGCCGGTCGTGGGAGCGGTCATCCGGCCATCCTGACCAGGTCAGGTGAACAGTGCGTGCTCCGTGTGCGGTGCAGCGGCCAGGCGGCCAGGCGGTCAGGCGGCGTGACGGCCGACCGACACCGACTCGAGCGGGCTGTCGCGCAGCTCCCGCCCACGGAACCAGCGCAGCAGCCAATCCGCCGGCGAACCCGACAGCCCGGCCGGCAGACCACCGCGGCGCTGCAGGAAGTCACTGAACCCCGGCTCGTCCCGGAGCTCCGCATCAGACGGGTTACCGAAGGCCATCGACCAGCCGTCGAAGCGGCGGGCGTCGATGTCCTCGCGGCTCAACGAACGGACGTCCCGGTGCCGCGGGTCACGCTGGATCGCGCCGAACCGGTCCTCGACACTCCAAGCCGGCCCCTCCAGGACCTGCATGAAGTGGCCGTCCTTGGCCACGAGCAGACCCGAGACACCGAGGGCGTCGTTCTTCAGACGCGCCTCACGCAGCAGGGCGACGAGCTGAGCGTCGGTGAGGTCGTCGGCGGCGATGGACATGTAGACGAGGGAGAGCATCGATCCACGATCCCCCGCATCCGCGGCACCGGTCAACCGCGGCCACTCCACGAGTCCGGATACCGCACCCGCCCCACGTCCCCTTCCGTTCACCCGGCGTCCCTACCGTCGCCCCTGATGCCGACGCAGCAGGCCCCCTTCCGCACCGACGTCCACGCCCTCCGCGCCGTGGCCGTCGTGCTCGTGCTCGTCTACCACCTCGACCTCGGCTGGCTCCGCGGCGGGTTCGTCGGCGTCGACGCCTTCTTCGTCGTCTCCGGCTTCCTCATCACCGGACAGCTCCTCCGCCAGCTCCGCGACACCGGACACATCGACCTCCCCGCGTTCTGGGCCCGACGGGCACGCCGACTCGCACCCGCCGCACTCCTCGTCCTCGCCGTCACCGCGACCGCCGCCGTGATACTCACCCCACGCCAGGACTGGCCCACCCTCGGTGCCCAGCTCGCCGCCAGCGCGCTCGCCGTCGAGAACTGGGCGCTCGCCGCTTCCAGCACCGACTACCTCGCCGCAGGGGACCCGTCCACGCCGTTCGAGCACTTCTGGTCCCTGGGCGTCGAGGAGCAGTTCACCCTCCTGTGGCCGCTGCTGCTCCTGGCGGTGTGGCGGGTGGTTCGACGACCAGGGTCCGGCGAGCGCGCCGTCCTCGTCACCGTCGTGGTCGTCGTCGCCGCGTCCCTCGCCTGCTCGTCCGTCCTCACCACCACGGACCCGGCACCCGCGTACTTCTGGCCGCACACCCGGGCGTGGGAGTTCGGCGTCGGCGCGATCCTCGCCCTCGCTCCCGACGCCGCCCCCGGTGCCGTGCGTGGCCCGCGTGTGCGGGCGGCCCTCGCCGTGACCGGGTGGCTCGGGCTCGTCGTCTGCGGCCTCCTCCTCACCCCCGCCGTCGTGTACCCGGGGACGGCTGCCGTCTTGCCCGTCGCCGCCACCGCCCTCGTCATCGCGGGACGGACCGAGACCGGCGTCCTCGGCCGGGCCACGCGCCTGGCACCCGTCCGCTGGCTCGGCCGGGTCTCGTACGCCCTGTACCTCTGGCACTGGCCGGTCGCCCTCCTGCTCCCACGGGCCCTCGACCTGCCCGCGCCGGCGCGTGTCGCCGTCACGGTCGTCCTCGCCGCGGGTCTGGCACACCTCACCACCGTGCTCGTCGAACGACCCGTCACGGCCGGGAGGCTCGCCCACCACCGACCGCGCGTCACCCTGGCCGTCGTGGCCGCTGCCACCGCCCTCGTGCTCGTCGTCCCGGCCGTCGGGTGGGGCACCCTCACCGGGCAGCTCCGGGAGGACCGTGCCCTCGCCACCGAACTCCGCACCGACAGCGACCGGTGCTGGGGTGCCGCTGCCATCGCGCCGGGGAGTGGGTGCGCGGTCGCCGGGGAGCCCGGACGCGGGACCACCCCGTCGACCATGACCGCCGCCTACGACGTGGACCCCACGTGGGACGACTGTCAGGCCGAGGCGACCGACGCCCGCAGCTGCGTCGTCGGCGTCCACGGCGGCACCCGGGTGGCGCTCATCGGCGACTCCCACGCACACCAGTGGTCCTCAGCCCTCATCGCCCTCGCCGAGCAGCGCGGATGGGAGCTGCACCTCATGGTGAAGGGCGGGTGCGAGTTCTCCCACGTCCGCTGGAGTGACGTCTCCGCCGCGGACGAACGACGCTGCGGCGTGTGGAACCGTGCCGTCGACCGGTCCCTCGCGGCCGCAGCGCCGTACACGCTCGTGTTCACGTCCGCTCGGGCCGACCTCCGGGGGGCACCGGAGGGGACGGACCCCGCGAGGAGCGCGGGTGACGGGTACCGAGCCTCCTGGCAGCCCCTCATCGACCGCGGAGTGAGGATCGTCGCGATCCCGGACACCCCGGCGGTCGGCAGCGGTGTGCAGCACTGCGTCGACGAACACCGCGTCGACCCCGGGTCCTGTCGGATCAGCACCGGGCGCGCGTTCGCTGCGGCGGACCGGCTCGTCGCCGTGGCGCGGACGACACCCGGGGCGGTCGTGACGGACATGACGCCGTCGTTCTGCGTGCAGGGGGCCTGCCCCGCGGTGATCGGCAACGTCCTCGTCTACCGCGACTCGCAGCACCTCACCCGCACGTACGTCACCACGCTCGTCGGAGCGCTCGGGCAGCGGACGGACGCGGCCCTCGGCGCCGCAGGTCCCGCAGGTCCCGCGGAGCGGTAGCACTGCGGTCGGGGGACAGCGTTGTGCTCGCCACCAGTGCGGGCGGGTAGTCAGGACGCATGGGTCATCGTTTCCGCGGCAAGGTCGTCGTCATCACCGGAGCATCGAGCGGCATCGGCCGGGCTGCTGCGCACGAGTTCGCCAAGCAGGGCGCCACGCTCGTCCTCGCCGCACGCGGGAAGGAGAGCCTGGAGGCCGCGGCCGCCGAGTGCCGCGCGCTCGGTGTCGAGGCCGTCGCGATCCCCACCGACGTCGCCGAGGAGCGGCAGGTCAACGACCTCGTCGCCACCGTCACCGCCCGCTTCGGTCGCATCGACGTGTTCGTCGGCAACGCGGCGCTCTTCGTGTACGGCCTGTTCGAGCAGACCCCGACCGAGGCGTTCAAGCGCGTCGTCGACACCAACCTGCACGGGCACGTCCACGCGGTCAAGGCCCTGCTGCCGCACTGGAAGCAGCGCGGTGAAGGCACCTACGTCCTCGTCGGCTCGATCCAGTCGCTGCTCTCCGCGCCGTACCAGTCGGCCTACGTGACGAGCAAGCACGCCGCCCTCGGGCTGATGGACGTCCTGGCGGACGAGCACCAGGGCACCGGCATCCGCTTCGGCGCGGTGCTGCCGTCGACGATCGACACCCCGATCTACCAGAACGGCGCGAACTACACCGACAAGGCCTCGCACCCGCTGCCGCCCACCGTCTCCGTGCAGCGGGCCGCCAAGGCCGTCGTCGCGCAGGCCGTGCACCCGAAGCGCAACCGCTACGTCGGCCGCCTCCAGGCGTCGTTCGTCGCCGCCGAGTTCATCGTGCCGTGGCTGTTCCACCGCATCACGACACCCGCGGTCGAGGTCTTCGCGCTCCGCGGCCACCAGGCACCGACGGACGGAAACCTCTACGCCCCGAACGACGCCGGCAACGCCACCGACGGCGGCTGGGTCGCGAAGCGCCGTCGCGTCACCCGGCCGCTCGTGTGGCTCGGTCTCGCCGGGCTCGTCACGCTCGTGGTGCGGCGCGGCCGCCGCTGACCCGATCGGACGGACGGGAGGTTCGGGACCAGCTGGTCCCGAACCTCCCGTCCGGTGTGGTCGTCGCGATCGTCGTGGTCCTCGGCGTCGTCGCCGTCCTGGCGAGCCGCCGTCGCTCGGTCCCCGCCGACGACTGAGCCTGGCCATCGGTTGCCTCAGGGCGCATCGACGACCGCGGCCACCGCCTCCACCTCGACCAGCTGGTCGTCGTACCCGAGGACGGTGACGCCGAGCAGCGTGCTGGGCACGTCATGCTCGCCGAACGCGTCGCGGACGACCCGCCAGGCGGCGACCAGGTCAGCCTGGCGGGACGATGCCACGAGCACACGAGTGCTGAGGACGTCGGTCATCCGTGCCCCGGCGTCGGCCAGTGCCTGCCGCAGGTTCGCGATGCACTGCTCGGCCTGGGCGGCGTGGTCACCCGGCGCCACGGTGGCGCCGTCCGCGTCGAGTGGGCAGGACCCGGCGAGGAACACGAGTCGGGCGTCTGCCGGAGCGGTCGCGGCGCACGCGTACTCCGTCGGGCTCAGCGCGGCGGACCGGAGGAGCCGGACCGCCGACGGCCGCTCGGCGTCCGTCACTCGAACATCTCCGCGAGCATCGTCGACGCGTCCCCGTCCACCACGTGGGCGGACCGCGCCTCCGGCCAGCGCAGCACCCCGTCGTCGGGCCAGGACGGGACGACGTGGAAGTGCAGGTGCGGCACGCTCTGCCCGGCGTCGGCACCGGTCGCGCTGAGCACGACGACCCCGGTCGCGCCGAGCGCGGCGCGCATCGCCCTGCCGACCTGCTGGGCGAGCAACGTCGTCGCTCGGAGCGCGTCCGGGGACACGTCCAGCAGGCCCGTGGCGTGCTCCCGCGGGACGACCAGCGTGTGTCCGGGAGCGAGTTCCGATTCCGGCAGCGGCCGGAACGCCACGGCGTCCGGCTCGCGCTCGACCCAGATCGTGCCCTGGTCGTCGTGCTCGATAAGGTGGCAGAAGACGCAGTCGTCCGGGAGGCCCGTCCCGGTCACAGGCGCTCGTCCTGTCGTGCGCGGTGCGCGCGCAGGGCCTCGACCACGAGGGCGTGGTCGTCGTGCATCTCCAGCCCGCTGACGCCGACGGCCCCGAGGAGGTTGCCGCGGACGAACAGCGGGAACCCGCCGCCGGCGGCCTGGTACTGCCGGGGGTCGAGTGCCGCGGCCTCGTCGAAGGACGACCCGCCGAGCTCGTACTGCGTCCGCACCGCCAGGGTGGCGTGCGCGAAGTGCCGGACCACGCGGAACTTCCGGTCGAGCCAGGCGTCGTTGACCGCGGCGGACCCGGGTGTCGCGGCGTGGAACACCCGCTGCTCGCCGAAGGACACCGCGAAGCCGATGCCGAGCCCCCGCTCGAGCGCGGTCGCCCGCAGCCACGACCCCACCGCCCAGGCATCGTCGAGGTCGAACGCGTCGTGGTCGAGTTCACGCTCCTCGTC
The DNA here is from genome assembly GCF_003234145.1 of Curtobacterium sp. MCPF17_011. Taxonomy (NCBI): domain Bacteria; kingdom Bacillati; phylum Actinomycetota; class Actinomycetes; order Micrococcales; family Microbacteriaceae; genus Curtobacterium; species Curtobacterium sp. MCPF17_011. Next base: position 268,133 of record NZ_QKSK01000004.1, on the reverse strand, counting down.
GAGCAGCACGGCGAGCTTCTCGTCGGTCGGCAGGTCGCGGTAGCGGGCTCCGGTGGTGTCGGGCATGGTGCTCCTCACAGGGACGGCGGTGTCGCTCGTCACGGTAGCGGCTTCCTCCTATGGTGGGCACGTGGAGTTCCCGGGGGAGGCGGACGGCGCGCGTGACGCGTCGACCTCTCCGGGGTCACCCCGGGGCACGCAGTACCAGCAGGACCACACGCCCCGAGAGGCTCGGCGCGCTCCGCGCGCGCGTCCTCACGGAGGCACCGACAGGTCCTCCGGGAACCCCACGCCCCTCGACGTCGTCGCCACCGCGCTGGCCGACGCGTTCCTCGCCGCGGACGCGTGGGACGCCGACCACCTGACCGCTGCCGGGTACGACGTCGTCGGCCTGGAGCGTGCCTACGTGGGACTCGCGGTCCGGGCGGCACTCGAGGCGTCCCCACGGCCTCCCGTCGATGCGCCGCGCCGACTGGCCGCGGTCCTGGCCGGATCGCCGCCGCTGGTGCGCCTGCACGACTCGCGGCGCGACCGCCGACCGGTGCGGGTGCTGCTCCGTCGCGCAGTCGCCGTCCAGGCGGTACCCGCCGTGTCGAGCCGCCTGCTGGTCGACACGCTGCCCGAGCTCGCGCGGGAACTCGACGTGACCGTCGGTCGGCTGCTCTGGCTCGCCGACACCCGCGGCTGGAACCGTCGGCCGGGCCCCTCCAGCCCGCTGCACCACCACCGTCACGAGTGGGTCCGTCGCCCCGGACGGACGCCGCGGCTGCTGGAGAAGCCGATGGACCTGCTCCGCCGGACGCAGCGCACCGTGCTCGACGAGTTGCTCGCGGTCCTGCCGGTGCACGACGCGGCACACGGGTTCGTGTCCGGGCGCAGCGTCGTCACGGGCGCCGCCGTGCACGTCGGGCAGCAGATCGTGGTGTCCGCGGACCTCACCACGTTCTTCGCGAGTGTGCGGGCGCGGTCGGTGTACGGCGTGTTCCGGAGCGCCGGGTTCGCCGAACCGCTCGCGCACGTCCTCACCGGCCTCTGCACGCACCGGGTGCCGCCGCACGTCCTCACCGCGATGCCGCCCGGGGGCGACCCGGAGGAGCGGACAGCGCTCCGTCGGGTGCTCGCCGAGGCACACCTGCCACAGGGCGCCCCGACCTCGACGGCGCTGGCGAACACCGTGCTGCGACACCTCGATGCCCGGCTTGCCGGATGGGCTGCATCGGTCGGTGCCGCGTACACCCGGTACGCCGACGACCTGACGTTCAGCGGCGGGGCCGAACTGGCGCGGCGACCGGAGGCGTTCCTCCGCGGGGTGGAGCGGATCGTCACCGACCAGGGGTACCGGCTCAACGCCCGGAAGACACGGGTCCGGCGGGCCGGTGTCCGCCAGTCGGTGACCGGCGTCGTCGTCAACGAGCGGACCGCGCCCGGCCGCCGCGAGGTCGACCGGTTGCACGCGATCCTGCACAACTGCGTGGTGCACGGCCCGGCGTCCCAGGACCGTGGTGGGCACGCGGACTTCCGGGCGCACCTGCTCGGCCGGATCGGCTGGTTCGCCCAGGTGCACCCGGGTCGCGCGGTGCGGTTGCACGAGGAGTTCGCCCGCATCGAGTGGTGAACGGGACCGGGACCTTCCACCGGGCGCCTCGGCTCGCTACCGTGACGCCATGAGCGAGCACCGCGTCAGCGAACCGGCACCTCCGGCCGACGGCAGCAAGCCGAAGGGCCCGGCGTCGTACTTCCCGAGCATCGCGACCACCTACGGTCGACCCGTGCAGGAGTGGCTCGACCTGGCGGCCGACCGCCTGGACGACCACCGCCACATGGAGGTCGTCGACTGGCTGAAGACCGAGCACGGCATGGGGCACGGCCACGCGAACGCGGTCGTCGCCTACGTCGAGCAGGCCCTCGCCCGCTGACGCCGCCCCACCGCTCGTCAGCCGAACAGCGCGCGCAACCGGGGGAGCGTGTCGGCGTCCTCGTGCGGACCGCCGCCCTCGTGGCCGTTGTACTCCCAGACGGTGATCTCCTTCGGCCCCGCCCACGCGTTGTAGGCGGCGTACACGGTCGACGGCGGGCAGATCGGGTCCATCAGAGCGACCGAGAACCACGCCGGTGCGCTCGCGCGGGCCGCGTGCAGCACCCCGTCGAAGTAGGCGAGCGTCCCGAAGACCCGGTCGGTCGCGGTGCGGTGCGTCGCCAGGTAGTCGACGAGCTCGTGGTACGGGTACGCGTCGGTGATCTGCGTCGCGTGGCGGTGGTCACAGAGGAACGGCACCCGAGGGAACACCCCGGCGAGACCCTCGACCAGGCCGGCGACGGCGATCGCGAGGCCGCCGCCCTGGCTGCCCCCGAGGACCGCGATCCGGTCGCCGTCGATCAGATCGAGGTCACGTGCGGCGTCGACGGCGCGGACGGCGTCGGTGGTGAGGCGCCGGTAGTAGTAGGTGTCGGGCGACCCGATGCCGCGCGTCATCACGCCGGGGATCTCAGGGCCGGTGCCGTCCGGGTCGGGCGTGTCGCCGGTGGCCCAGCCCGAGCCCTGCCCGCGCGTGTCCATCAGCAGGTGTGCGACGCCGGCGGAGGCCCAGAGCAGTCGCTCGGTCGGGAGACCGCGGCCGCCGCCGTAGCCGATGTACTCGACGACGGCGGGGAGCGGTGCGTCGGCACTGCTGCCGGCGGGGACGGTGAGCCACGCGGCGATGCGCTGCCCGTTCCACCCGGCGAACGAGACGTCGTAGGTGTCGACGGTGGCCAGACCCGTGTCGACCCGGTCCGCCTGCACGGCGATCGGGTGCTCGCGTGCTGCGCTGAGGGTGCGTCGCCAGAAGTCGTCGAAGTCGTCCGGTTCGGCGACGCTGCCGCGGTACGAGGTGAGGTCGGGTCCGGTGATGTCGGTGTACACGTTCCGACCCTGGCACGAGGGCGCGCCGGACGGAAGACGGCCGCGGGGGACGTCGCCGTGACGAGCGGTTGACGCGGTTGTCGGTCTCCGAGTACCGTCGGGTTGACACGGTTGTCGAGAGGAGTCCTGATGGAATCGACACTGCACCGCACACGGGCCGCCGCCACTGCGGAGGAGCTCAGCCCGGCCGAGTCCGCGCTCCTGCGGGCGCTGACCGACCGGATCCGGCTCGGTGAGGCGGACGCCGCCCTCACCGACACGGCGGACGTCGACGCCCTGGCGGAGCGGATGTTGGCCGCCCTGCCGACCGTCAAGCACGAGGCAGACGCGCTGATCGGTCCGTTCTACGACACCGCCTCGTTGGCGAACTGGCGGGGTGTCACCCGGCAGGCGATCCACAAGGCCACCCAGAAGCGCGACCTGATCGGGCTGAAGATCGGCGACGGCACCCGGGTCTTCCCCGCGTTCCAGTTCGGCCGCTCGGGCCAGCCGCTGCCGCACCTGCGGCAGGTGCTCGACCTGATCGACCGGGACGGCATCGACCCCTGGGGCAGTGCGCTCTGGCTCAACACCGTCGCGGACGAGTTCGGCGGGACGACGGCCGCCGAGGCGCTCCGTGACGGTCGGGTCGAACCGGTCCTGATCGCCGCCCGCCGAGCCGCGCACGCCTGGCATGCCGACGCCTAAGCGGGAACCGGCGCGGACCGACGTCGCCCAGCAGGGACCGGCGGACGACCTCGACCTCACGGACTTCCCGGCCACCGAGTCCCGCGGCACCACCTTCTACCGGGCCAAGCGGCACGACCGCGGCGCCTGGTGGTTCGCATCGACGCCGGCCGACGCCGACGGGGTGGACGGCGGTCGGTTCGACCTCGCCGACCCGCGCGGCACCTGCTACTGGGCGGACACGGTCGAGGTGGCCGTGCGGGAACGACTGGCGCACCACACGCTGCACACGAACACCGTGTTCGCCGCCCGGGCGCGCGAGATGGTCGTCGTTGCGGCGCGTGCCTCCCGGGGCCGACGGTTCGCCGATGTGACCGACCCGACGGCGGTCCGCTTCGGCGTCGGTGCCGAGCTGCAGACGATGGGCGACTACCGCGTGCCGCAGGCCTGGGCGCGGGCGTTCGACGCAGCCGGGTTCGCGGGAGTCCGCTCCAGCACCCGGTTCACCAGCGCCGCCGCGGCGAACGCGTGGGCGGTCTTCGGCGACGCGGGCGTCCCCCGGAAGCCGCGACCCGAGCGGGTGCACCGTGACGGCATCGCGGCCTGTCGGGAGTCCGGCATCCGGGTGCTCGAGGACGGCTCGCAGGCCGGGCCCGAGCGGTTCACGATCGTCCCGCCGCCGCGCTGACGGGACCTTGCGCCGACGCCCTGGCCGACTCGGTCCCGCTGCTGTCGGTGGCTCGTCCTACCGTGCGGTCGTGGCCGAACCAGTGGATGCGTGGTGGCGCCGGCGGCAGTGGTCGCGCGGTGTCCCGGTGCCGTACGCCGTGGGCGAGTTCCGTGCGGAGTGGGCGTCATGGCCCGTCCTGGTGCGGCAGTACCACCCCGACTGGAACGCCGGCGTCGTCCTCACCCAGATCCCGCCGGCCGCCGACGTCCTGCTGACGTGGGAGTGCGACGTCGGACACGTCTTCGTCGCCACCCCGGGCGAGCAGCGGTCTCGACCCGGCCGCGAGCGTCGCCGGTCGGTGTGGTGCCCGGAGTGCGCCGTGCTCGCCCAGCCGCAGCGCTGGCCGGTGCTGCCCGAGGACTGGCCGAGCGCCGTCCCGGTGCCGCAGCGAGCCGTCCGTTCCACCGGGCGCCAGACCCTCCCGGCCGCGCCCGCACGCGGCCTGCCCGGCGGAGCGGTCGCGTCGTCCCGGCGCACCAAGTCCCGCACGCGCACCGGCGGCACCGGCGTCCCCGGCCGCGGCACCCGGACGACCGCGCCCCGGACGATCTGTCCGAAGACCCCGCGGCTGCCGTCGGGGGAGTCGTTCGTCAGCCAGTGCGCACCGGCGCCGGCCTCAGCGGTCGAGGCGGAGCTCCGGGCCGGGCTGCGCGAGCGCCTCGACCTGACGTTCGAGCACACCGCGATCCGCCTCGACCGGCCCTTCCACGAGCACGTCGAGGTCTGGCCGGACATCATCCTGCCGGAACTCCGCGTCGCGATCGAGTACGACTCCACCGGTCGACACGGGCTCGAACACGTCGGCTCCCGCGAGGAGTCGGACCGCCGGAAGGACCGCGCCACCCGGGCCGTCGGGTGGGAGGTCGTCCGGATCCGCACCGGGCGCCTGCCCGTCCTGGGGCCGTGGGACCTGCAGGAGTCCGGGGTGTCCGGACGGACGATCGACCGGCTCGTCGACGTCCTGCGCGAGGTCCGCGGCCCGCTGTTCGTCGACGCCTACGCCCGCTGACGGCCGGCCGCGGCCGACACGGGCCGCCGACGCTCAGGACCGGAGCGCCAGCGCCTCGCTCATCCACCGCGTGTGCAGCGCCCACGGGTCGGGCACGCCGGCGGCGACGACGTCGACGTGCGCCAGGAGCTCCGGCGTCACGCGGAACCACTCCGTGCCCGGGTAGCGAGAGGCGGCGAACTCCGCGTGCCGCTGCCGTTCGAGGGTGCGGTCGCCGCGTTCGAACCCGAGCAGGTCCTGGTGGGCGATCCGGCCGAGCCGTTGCCGCGGGTTCGCCGTCGTCCCGATCTTGATCCGGTCGCCGGTGTCGTCGCGCATCCGCAGGTAGTACACGACGTCGACCCGTGGGGCGCCGAGCTCGCCGTCCGGCACGTCGCCGAAGCGCCACTCGCAGACGGCGCACACCGAGCCGGAGGGGAACCTGATCCCGATCCGTCCGCCGCAGACCAGGCACGGGCCGGGGAGGACGTCGTCCACCCCGACGTGCTCGGCCGCGAACTCGCCGATCAGCATGACGTGTCCGGTGCAGAGCGGCACCGGTGCGCCGGGGGAGCTGTCCGCCCCGCAGCCGGGGACGCAGCAGCGTGCGAGGCTCTCGGACCGGACCATGGGCGGAACGCTACCGACGGCCACCGACGACCCCGGGTCAGTCCGCGAAGACCACGCCGATCGGTTCGCGCTTCTCCTCCTGGAACCGGTCCTCGGCGCGGCCGAGCGCCCAGTACGCGGACAGCGACAGGTCGGCCTTCTCGAGACCCCAGTCGTCCTGCAGCACCCGCCGGATCCCCTTGATCGCGGCCCGCTCACCGTGCGCGAAGACGCTCACCGGCCGGGAGGCACGGGGCAGCTCGCGGGTCGCCGCCAGCAGCAGCGTGCCCGGCTCCGCAGCCGCCGCGTCGCGGTGCAGCCAGCGCAGCTCGACGGCGGCCGGGTGCACGAGCGGCAGCTCGTCGGCGGGGCCGGCCACCTCGACCAGGGCGACGCCCGTCGCGGTGGGGACCATGGCCTCCAGGGAGGCACCGATCGCGGGCAGGGCGCTGTCGTCACCCAGCAGCACGTGGGTGACCTGCGGGTCCTCCGAGGGGGCCCAGCCGCCGCCGGGGCCCGACAGGGCGATGCGGTCACCCGGCTGGGCCGCGGCGGCCCAGGGTCCGGCGAGCCCGTCGGTGCCGTGCACGACGAAGTCGACCGCGATGGTCCGGGCGACGGTGTCGACGGCGCGCACGGTGTAGGTACGGCGGGCCGGCAGGTCGGACTTCGCCATCGTCGCGCGGAGCACCTCGAGGTCGAACGGCGGTTGCAGGCCGGAGCCGGGCTTCGGGAGCATGAGCTTGACGTACTTGTCGGTGGTCGCCAGGCGGTCCGGGTCGGCGTGCTCGAGGAAGGCGTCGTACCCGGGGCCCCCGAGGTGGACGCGGACCATGTGCGGGCTGAGGCGCTCGGCGCGGTCGACGACCAGGACGTGCTGCGGGCGGTTCGGCTTGGGGCTCATCGGGGGACGAGCCTCCTTTCCTGGGTCTTCCTGCCGGGGGGTGACGACGGACACCTCGTGAGGTTAGCCTCACCTCATGAGCACGAACGTCGTCCCGTTCTCCGAGGCCCTGCGGGTCCGGACCCGGCGCTCGCACGGGGTCTCGGCCGGCCGCGGCTTCATGCACGACCTGGTCGAGGGGCGGTGCGACGTCGCCGACTACGCGACCCTCCTCGGGCAGTACGCTTTCGTGTACGACGCGCTCGAGTGCGCGGCCGACCGGATGGCGGACCACCCGGTCGCCGCCCCGTTCGTGACCAGCCGACTGACCCGCATGCCGGGCATCCGCGCCGACCTGGAGTACCTGGTCGGACCGGACTGGGACGAGCTGCTCACCCCGCTGCCGGCGACGACGGCGTACGTCCGACGGCTCAACGAGGTCGCGGCGACCTGGCCCGGCGGCTTCGTCGCTCACCACTACACGCGCTACCTCGGGGACCTGACGGGCGGCCACGCCCTCGGACGCCTGCTCGCCGACCAGTTCGGCTTCGAGACCAACGGCGTGCTGCTCTGGATCTTCGACCAGGTCGCCGACCCGGCCGCGTTCACCGACACCTACCGGGCGGAGCTCGACGCGGCCCCGTGGAGCGACGACGAGCGGGAGCGGGTGATCGCCGAGGTCGAGCTGGCGTACCGTCTCGACGCCGGGCTCCTCGCGGCCGTGGACCGGATGCGCCTCCCGTCCGCCCTGGCCGACCCGGCCTGAGCGACGGGCGCGTCCGACCGGGCCGTCCGGACGGTCGTCGTCACGTGGCGTCGGCGCCCGGTACGCTGCTGCCACGCCGGGACAGCCCGGACCGACCCGGGAAGGACGAGATGACGGCGATCGACGGTTCGACGCGCTTCGGACGCGCGCGTGACGACGTCAGCGGAGCGGTCGACAGTGACCTGCGCGCTGACGTGCGGTACCTCGGCAACCTGCTCGGACGGGTGCTCCGCGAGACCGGTGGCGACGACCTGCTGCGGGACGTCGAGGCGCTCCGCCAGGCGGTCATCGACGCGTACGAGGGCACCGATGAAGACGGCGCCACCCGCGCCGAAGCGGTCGTCTCCACGTTCTCCGCCGAGCGTGCGGAAGAGGTCGCCCGGGCCTTCACCTCGTACTTCCACCTGGTCAACCTCGCTGAGGAGCACCACCGGGTCCGGGTGCTCCGTGCCCGCGGTGACGACGGCGGCCAGCCGGGTGACTCGTTCCCCGCGACCTTCGTCGAGCTCGTCGAGCAGGTCGGCGCCGACGAAGCCGCTGCCCGTCTCGAAGGCCTGCGCTTCCACCCGGTCCTCACCGCGCACCCGACCGAGGCCCGCCGTCGTGCGGTGACCACGGGTGTCCGGCGCATCACCGACCTCATCGACGAGCGCGACCGCACGAAGAACGCGACCGCCCGTGCCGAGAACGAGCGTCGTCTCCTCGAGGAGATCGCGACGTTGCTCCGCACCTCCCCGCTCCGCACCACCCGGCCGACCCCGCTCGACGAGGTCCGCACCGCGATGAGCGTGTTCGACCAGACCCTGTTCGAGATCGTGCCGCAGGTGTACCGCCTGCTCGACGATCGCCTGCAGGGTGACGACGCCGGCCGCGCTCCGGTGCAGGCCCCGGCGTTCGTGCGCTTCGGCACCTGGATCGGTGGGGACCGCGACGGCAACCCGCACGTCACCGCCGACGTCACCCGCCAGGCCGCCGAGATCGCCGCAGAGCACATCCTGCTCGGGCTGGCCCGGGCCGCCACCCGCATCGGCAGCGCCCTGACGCTCGACTCCGACCACACCCCGGGAGACGCCGGGCTCACCGCGCTGGTCGCGGCGCAGGAGGCGCTCGACCCGGACGTCGCCGAGCGCATCGGCATCCGCGCCCCCACCGAGACCCACCGTCGGGCGCTGCTGTTCATCGCCGCCCGCATCGACGCCACCCGCCGCGACGATCGACCGCTGGCGTACGGCGGCCCGGACGAGTTGCTCGCCGACCTGCACGTGGTGCAGGCCTCGCTGACCGCCGCCGGGGCCCTGCGTGCCGCGAACGGCGAGCTGCAGAACCTGGTCTGGCAGGTCGAGACCTTCGGGTTCCACCTGGCCGAGCTCGAGATCCGCCAGCACTCCCAGGTGCACCGCACGGCCCTCGCCGAGATCCGCGCCGGGGGAGACCTGAGTGCGATGACCGAAGAGGTCCTCGCCGTCTTCCGCACCATCGCGGACCTGCAGCACCGCTACGGCGTCCGCTCGGCCAGCCGGTACATCGTCTCGTTCACCCAGTCCGCCGAGGACCTGGCGAACGTGCACGAGCTCGCCGTGGCCGCACTCGGGTCGGTCGAGGCCGCTCCGGTGCTCGACGTCATCCCGCTCTTCGAGACCTTCGCCGACCTGCACGCCAGCGTCGACATCCTCGACGAAGCCGTCCGCACCGAGCCGTTCCAGCGTCGTCTGGCCGCGACCGGGCACCGGCTCGAGGTCATGCTCGGCTACTCGGACTCATCGAAGGACGTCGGCCCGGTGTCGGCGAACCTGGCCCTGTACGACGCCCAGGCGCGGATCGCGTCCTGGGCGACGGAGCACGACGTCGAGCTGACGCTGTTCCACGGCCGCGGCGGGTCGCTCGGTCGTGGCGGTGGTCCGGCGAACGAGGCCGTGCTCGCGCAGCCGCCCGGGTCGATCGACGGCCGCCTCAAGCTCACCGAGCAGGGTGAGGTGATCTTCGCCCAGTACGGCGACCAGGACATCGCCGCCCGGCACCTCGAGCAGATGGCCTCGGCCACGCTGTTCGCGTCGTCGCCGTCCAACGAGTCCCGTACCGCAGCCGCCGCCGAGCGCTTCGCCGACCTGGCGCAGCAGCTCGACGACGTCTCCCGTGCCGCCTTCTACGACCTCGTGAAGGCCGACGGCTTCGCACCGTGGTTCGCCCGTGTCACGCCGATGGAAGAACTCGGGCTCCTGCCGCTCGGGTCCCGTCCGGCCCGTCGTGGTCTCAGCGTCGAGTCGCTCGAGGACCTCCGGGCGATCCCGTGGGTGTTCTCGTGGACGCAGGCCCGCATCAACCTCGCCGGCTGGTACGGCCTGGGCTCCGCGCTCGAGGCGGTCGGTGACCTCGACCTGCTCCGCACGGCAGCCGCCGAGTGGCCGCTGTTCGCCGCGCTGGTCAAGAACGTCGAGATGTCGCTCGCGAAGACCGACGTGCAGATCGCGCGGCGGTACCTCGCGCTCGCGGACCGGGGCGACCTCGGCCAGAAGGTCCTGGACGAGATGCACCGGACCCGCTCCTGGGTGCTGCGGATCAGCGGCGCAGAGGACGTGCTCGAGGACCGGCCGGTGCTCGCGCGGGCCGTCCGCCTGCGCTCCCCGTACGTCGACGCGCTGTCGCACCTGCAGCTGCGGGCACTCCGGGCGATCCGTTCCTCCGGCAGTTCCGACACCACGGACGGCGACCACCGACTGCTCCTGCTGACGGTGAACGGCATCGCCGCCGGCCTGCAGAACACGGGGTGATCCCCCGGACCGGGGGCACGGACGCCAGCGCGTCCTGTTCCCCCGGTCGCCATGACCCGTTAGCCTCCGATGAGGCACGCGCAGACTCTCGAGGGGGCCCCACACACAATGGACATCGTCGTACACGAAGCCGGCACCGAAGCGGCGGTGCTGGAGTGCTCCGGACGCCTCAACATGGTGTCGGCACCCGCCTTCCGTGAGACCGTCGCGACGGTCATCGAGGGCGGTCGTCCTCGTGTCGCCGTCGAGCTGTCGCACGTGGAGTTCCTCGACTCCTCGGGCCTCGGAGCGCTCGTCGGTGCGCTGAAGACCGCCCGACAGGCCGGCGGTGACCTCCGGATCGCGGCACCGTCCGAGCAGGTCGCGATGGTGCTGAAGCTGTCGAACATCGACAAGATCCTCCGCAGCTACGCCGACGGCGACGAAGCCGTCCGCGAATGGGTCTGACCGGAGCCGTCGTGGGCGAGCACCGGTTGGACTTCGCGTCGCCGCCCGACGACGTCTCCTCGGTGCACGACTTCCTCAGCGACGTCTGGACGGCCGAGCCCGCCGTCAGCGTCGAGGACCGGATGGCCCTCGAACTCGCGATCATCGAGCTGGCGTCGAACGTGATCGAGCACGCCACCGCCGGCATCCCGCTCACGTGCTCGTTGACGCTCGCGGTCGCCAGCGACGGACTGGAGGCCCGGATCACCGACGACGGCCGCCCCGCGTCCGTCGACGTGGCCGGTGCCACCCTGCCGGACGACATGGCAGAGAGCGGTCGTGGCCTCGCCCTCGTGCAGATGGTCGTCGACGAACTGCGCTACGACCGACACGGCGACGAGAACCGCTGGACGGTCCGGAAGTCCACCCGCGCGGCGTGAGCCGCTTCCCGCGGCAGGTTCATCCAGATGCATGAAGTTGTCGCGGTGCGTGCCACCATTCCCGGGATGACCACCACCGTGGACCCCAGGACCGTCTTCGAGACGTCGGGTGCCGACCTCGATGCCGCCCGTGCGGTGTTCGAGCAGGCCTACGCGGCCTCCGGGTTCCTGCCCGAGCGGACCGAACGCGCCTTCGGGTACCGCTTCCGGACGGTCGGCGACCAGACGACGTCGTTCCGGTCGACCCGGTTCGACGCGCGCATGGTCGGCGAGGTCGATTCCGGCGACCAGGTCAGCGTGTCCTGGGTGACGGACGGCGGCGGCGTGCTGGACGTCGGTCGTGACGAGGTCGCCCTCGCGCCGGGACGGCCGGTGGTGTTCCCGACCGGGCGCCCCTACCGCTTCGAGCTGGCCGACGTGCGGCAGAGCGTGGTGCAGCTCGATCGGACCTTCCTCGAACGGATCGCGGCCGAGGCGTACGGCACCGAACCCGGCACCCTGGTCTTCGACCACACGGCAGCGCCCGGGGTCGAGGCCGTCCGTGCCTGGAACCACCAGGTGCAGGAGGCGTCCCAGATCGTGCTCGGCAAGGCCCCGGTGTCGGTGCTCGCCCTCGCCGACACGGCCCGCCGGACCGCCCTGGCGCTCCTGACCACCTTCCCGCACCGCATCACCGCCCGTCACGTCCCGCTGCCCACCGGGGCCACCGGGCGGGTGCGATCGGCCATCGAGTACATGCACGCCGCCGCGCACACGCCGATCACCACGACCGATGTCGCCGAGCACGTCGGACTCAGCGTCCGCGGCCTGCAGCAGGCGTTCCAGCGGAAGATCGGCGTCGCACCGAACGCCCTGCTGCGGGGGATCCGCCTGGACCGGGTCCGCGACGAGCTCCGTGCCGGCACACCGACCGACACGACCGTGGCCAGCGTCGCCGTCCGGTGGGGTTTCGCGCACCTGGGCCGGTTCTCGGCTGCCTACGCCCGGCGTTTCCTGGAGTACCCCCGCGACACCCTGCACGGCTGACAGCGCGGTCGGCCCCGCGCGGTCCCCTGACACAGCGACACGCCGCTCCGACCGGGGCGACATGCCACCGGATCCCGCGACACTCCGCCGATGTCCGCGCCGATCGAGCGTGCGATATTCATACTCCTCACATGGAGACGCAGTCCGGAGCACGCACGCCCCTCGTGGACCCCTTCGGTCGCGAACTCGAGGAGTGGTTGCGCGACGCCCCGGCCACGCGGTCGCCGTACCTCGCAGACCTCGTCGTCCCCCCGGTGACGGGTCCGGTGCGCCGTCCCGTGCTGCCCCCGGTGCACGGGGAACAGCTGGCAGTCGACCTCCCCGAGGCCGAGGCCGAGACCGGTACCGAATACGAGGTGGACGCCGAGCCCGCGGTCGCCGCCGAGCCCGCCGCCCCCACCACCTCGGGTGACGACCGCGCCTTCCGCCGCGACCGTGCCCGTCACGTGGCCGTCTGCGCCCCGTCCTTCCCGGAGCCGCCCGAGCGCTTCGCCCTCCGCTTCGACGACCTCGCCGTCGCGCTCGACGCCGCGAGTGGCCGGACCACCATCGAACGGATCGACCTGCTCGAGGACGAGGTCCGCGTCCGCGACGAGGACCTCGCTCGCCTCGCCGCCTGGGAGGCCGTCGTCGCCGACAGCACCGATGCGGAGGTCGAGGGTGCACGGGCCTTCGCTCGCGAGGTCTTCGCCGACCTGCTGGCCGACGCCGCACTCGAGGCCGACCGCCGTGAGCGAGCCGCCCTCGGCCGGGCCGCCACGTCGCCCGTGCGGCTCGGAGCCGTCCGCCCGCTCCTGCCGGCACCGCACCGCGCGGTTGCGGATCCGGTGACGGTCGACGTCCCGGCCGACGACCGGCCGGACCACGGCATCCTGGCCACCGCCGGACTGCGGACCGCGGTCCGACCGGTGTCGAGCCTCCAGACCGTCTCGCCGTCCTCCCCGCCGGTCCCGGCGTCCGGTCGACCGACGCCACTGGTGCAGCCGGCCACCGGGCCGACCGTCATCGACCGCGAGGCGTTCGCCGCCGTGCTCCGCGCGCACACCGGCGAGCAGCCGGTCGTGTCCGTCGAGGTCCCGGTGGCCGCACCGGTCGCGGCACCGGAGACCACCGACGACACCGTCGCGACGGACGCCGCCGACGGCCCAGCCGACGGGGAGGCCCGTGGCGACGCGTCGTCCACCGTGCCGTCCGGCTGGTGGTCGCGTCTCGTCGCCCGTCTGCTGCACCTCGTCGGCCGTCGCTGACACCCGGGTGGAGGCCGCCGTCTCGGTACACTGACGGGATGCCGACGCTCCGAGAACTGCAGTCCGTCGTCGAGTCCCTGTGGCCGGCGGCCGGGGCGGAGTCCTGGGACTCCGTCGGCCTCGTCTCGGGCGACCCGGACGCTGTGGTCGAACACATCCACCTGGCCGTCGACGCCGTGCCGGACACCGCACGCGAAGCCGTCGCTGCCGGGGTCGACCTGCTGCTGACGCACCACCCCCTGCTGCTGCGCGGTGTGACCACGATCGACGAGTCCACCTACAAGGGCTCGGTCCTCGCCACGCTCGTGCGCGGCGGCTGCGCGCTCCTCGCGGCACACACGAACGCCGACGTCGTCACCACCGGCACCTCCGCCGTGCTCGCGGACCGGATCGGCCTGCAGCAGCAGCGTCCGCTCGAACCCGCCGCCGACGGCGTGACCGGCATCGGCCGGGTCGGCGTCCTCGCCGAACCCGTGGCGCTCGGCGTCCTCGCCCGGCGGATCGTCGACGTCCTGCCCGCCACCGCGACCGGGGTCCGGGTGTCGGGGGAGTACGACCGTCCGGTCCGCAGCGTCGCCCTGTGCGCCGGTGCGGGCGACGCGTACCTCGGCAACCCCGAGGTGCGGGCGGCCGACGTCTACGTGACGAGCGACCTCCGGCACCACCCCGCCTCCGAGTTCCGCGAGCAGGCGATGGTGGCCGACGGGCCCGCGCTCATCGACACCTCGCACTGGGCGACCGAGTGGCTCTGGCTCGACGTCGCCGCCGAACAGCTGCGTGCCGCCACCGGGGTCCGCGTCACCGTGAGCGACCTCCGCACCGACCCGTGGGACTTCGCCGTCCTGCCATCCGCCCCCAACGAAGGAGCCTGACCATGAAGGCAGCACCCGAGGACCAGGCCATCTTGCTCGACGTCCAACGACTCGACAACGACATCACCCGGTTGGCACACCGGATCAGCTCCCTGCAGAAGGGTGAGCACCTCACCGAGCTCGGTACCCGGGCCGCCGGGCTGCGGAGCCAGCTCGCCGCGGCCACGGGCGACGTGGAGGACGCCGAGCGTGACCTCGCCCGCCTCGAGTCGGACACCGCCACCGCGCAGGCACGCATCGAGCGCGACACCACGCTGCTGCAGAACGTCGGCAGCGCGAAGGACGCCGCCGGGCTGCAGAACGAGCTCGACTCGCTGAACCGCCGGACGAACGACCTCGAGACGCAGGAGCTCGAGGTCATGGAGAAGCTCGACCAGCTGCGCGCCCGGGTCGGTGACATCGAGAAGCAGCTCGCCGACATCGACGCCGAGCGTGGACGCCTGATGGGGGTGCGCGACGACGGCATCGCCCGGTTCGAGAAGGACCGCGTCGCCGCGGTGCAGTCCCGCGCCGACGTCGCAGCCAAGGTGCCGGCGGACCTCCTCGCGCTGTACGAGCGCCAGCGGGCCCGGTACGGCTTCGGGGCGTCGTTGCTGCAGGGCGGCGTGTCGACGGCGTCCGGCGTGGCGCTGAACAACTCCGACCTGGCGTCGATCCGGGCCGCGGCGCCGGACGACGTCGTGCTCTGCCCGGACAGCGACGCGATCCTGGTGCGGACGGCTGAGTCCGGCCTGTAGGCGGCGGGTTCGCACGCTCGGTGTCGCCGAGACGCCGCCGTGTGCGCGAGACGCCGCCGGATTCGGCGGCGTCTCGCGCGTTGCGCGGCGTCTCGCGGCGACGCCGACGTGGAACACGACAGCCCGGCACCTCGCGGTGCCGGGCTGTCGTGTTCGTACGGTCTGGGCGAACGGGCCGGCCGTACGCCGGGTTCTGTCCCGCCTCGCGGCGGTGACGGCCATCTCTCTCGGACCGACGTTGCCGTCGGCCTCCAGCGGTCTACCCGAGGACTCGGCGAGCAGCCTCAGCGTCCTCTGTCTGACCTTGCTCCGGGCGAGGTTTACCGAGCAGATCCGGTCACCCGGATCCCTGGTGGTCTCTTACACCACCGTTTCACCCTTACCGACGTCGCCGCCGGCGGTCTGTTCTCTGTGGCACTGTCTCGCGGATTGCTCCGGGTGGGTGTTACCCACCGCCCTGCTCTGTGGAGCCCGGACGTTCCTCGGCACTCCCGGGGGAGTGACGCGACCGTCTCACCGACCCGTTCGCTCCGACGAGTCTAGCGGCCCAGCTGGTCAGCCCGGATCAGCACCCCGACCCGGTCCCACACCCGCAGCCGGGTCAGCGGGTGCTGCGTGCTGCCAGGGTCGCCGCGCCGATGATGCCCGCGTTGTTGCGGAGCGTCGCGGGGATGATCTCCGCCTGCAGGTCGAGCAGCGGCAGGAACTCCTCGTACTGCTTCGACACGCCACCACCGACGACGAAGAGCTCGGGGGAGAGCAGTGCCTCGAGCCGCGAGTAGTACTTCTGCAGGCGCTTCGCCCAGTGCTTCCAGGACAGGTCGTCCCGCTCCTTGGCGGCGAAGGACGCCTTCGTCTCGTAGTCGACGCCCTCGATCTCCAGGTGGCCGAGCTCCGCGTTCACGATGAGCACGCCGTCGTTGATGAGGGCAGTGCCGATGCCGGTGCCCAACGTCGTCATGATGACGAGTCCGTCGCGGCCCTTCGCGGCGCCGAACTGCTGCTCGGCGAACCCGGCGGCGTCGGCGTCGTTGACGAAGTGGATCGAGCGGCCGAGCTCCTTCTCGAACAGCGCCTCGGCCTCGAAGCCGATCCACTTCTTCGAGACGTTCGCCGCGGACATGGTCTTGCCATCGCGGACGATGGCCGGGAAGCAGACCCCGACCGGGACGTCCGAGGCGGGGGAGAGGTCGTCGAGGATCGACTTGGCGACCTCGACGATGTCGTTGGGCCGGCCGCCCTCGGGCGTGGCCTTCTTGATCCGGTCGGTGGTGAGTTCGCCGGTCGCCGTGTCGACGATCGCGCCCTTGATGCCTGTTCCGCCGATGTCGACGCCGACTGCGAGTGAGGTCATGGGGAGCGGTGCCTTCCGTAGGTGACGAGTGTGTCCGGCACGGTCCCGAGGCCGGGCGCGCCGCGGGTGGTCAGGAGACGGTGAGGAGTTCGGTGCCGCGTTCGGTCACGAGGAGCGTGTGCTCGAACTGCGCGGTCCAGGAGTGGTCACGGGTGGTGACGGTCCAGTCGTCGGCCCAGATGTCCGCGTCGATGCCACCGAGGGTCAGCATCGGCTCGACCGTGAAGACCATGCCGGGCTCGATCACGGTGTCGTAGCGGACGTCGTCCACGTGCGGGATGACGAGGCCGGAGTGGAAGGCCCGTCCGACGCCGTGCCCGGTGTAGTCGCGGACCACCCCGTAGCCGAAGCGCTTGGCGTACGACTCGATCGCGCGGCCGATGACGTTGACCTGGCGGCCGGGGGCGACGGCGCGGATGCCGCGGTGCATCGCCTCTTCGGTGCGGGTGACGAGGTCCTGCACCTCGGGCGCGGCCTGCCCGACCACGAAGGTCCGGTTGGTGTCACCGTGCATGCCGTCCTTGTACGCGGTGATGTCGATGTTCACGATGTCGCCGTCCTGCAGCACGGTGTCGTCGGGGATGCCGTGGCAGATCACCTCGTTGAGCGACGAGCAGAGCGACTTCGGGTACCCGCGGTAACCGAGGGTCGAGGGGTAGGCGCCGTGGCCGACGACGAACTCGTGGCCGATCCGGTCGAGTTCGTCGGTCGTGATGCCCGGGCGGATCGCCGCACCGACGGCGTCGATGGCCTGGGAGGCGATGCGACCGGCTGTGCGGATCCGCTCGACCTCGTCCGGCGTGTACGTGTCGCCGAGCCCGTGCTCATGGGGTTCGACCTTGCCGACGTACTCGGGTCGCTCGATGTCCTTCGGGACGGGCCGCTGCGGTGAGATGCGGCCGGCAGTCAGGTGTCCGTGTTCGTCCCGGGGCATGCGTTCCACTCTAGCGGCGTGTCGGGCCCGGCCGTCGCCTCCCGGCTGTGGGGCTCGTCTGCAGGCACACGGCACACGGCACACGGCACACGGCACACGGCACGCGGCACGCCGCACGCGCCCGGCCGCCGGCTCACCGCCCGGCTCACGACCCGACCCTCTGCGCGGACGCCCCGGGTCCGCCCGGGTACGGTCGGGCCCATGACCGACGAGCGCATCGAATCCCAGTGGTGGTACAACGACAAGACCGGAGAGGTCGAGCAGGGCCCGAAGTCGACGAACCGGCACCACATCGGCCCCTTCCCGACCCGCGACGAGGCCGCACACGCGCTGGACCGGGTCCGGCAGAACAACGAGCGAGCCGACGCCGCGGACCAGGAGAGCTGACCGGCCTCAGGCCGTCGGCTCGGCGGGCGGCTCCGGTTCGGTCCGGAACCCGATGATCTTGTGCGTGCCGTCGCAGTAGGGCTTCAGCATCGACTTGCCGCACCGGCAGAGGGCGACCGTCCGGCGTCGCCGGGGCAGTTCCTGTCCGTCCGGACCGAGCACCGCGACGTCACCGCGCAGCAGGAACGGGCCGTCCGGGTACGCGACCACCGACGGCTCGTCCTCGCGCTCACGCGACACGGGAGGCACCGTCCGTCGACCGCATCGCCGTGACGTCGGTGCCGCGGGCATCCGCGTCGCCAGCGCTCCGGGACTCGCCGTCGAGGGGGAGCCGCAGGGAACTGCGTCCCTGCTCCCAGCTGGAGAGCAGCTGCGTCCCTGCCATGCCCTCGACGACGAGGCACGCGGCGGCGCCGAACATCACGTCGTCGAGCAGCGTCGGGTCGGCCTCGACCATCCCGCCGGCCAGGTCACGGCCGGCGATCTGCTCGTGCACCGCGTCGGCCTCCACGTGTTCGTCGAAGTACCACGTCGCGTCCTCGTCGAACCCGTTCCGCCGGAACCCGTCGCCGTAGAGCTTGCTCGGGATCGACGAGGTCATCTCGAACGCCGCCAGGTGCCCGACGATGGCTCCGCGGAGGCGCCGGTGGAGACCGAACATGCTCATCATGTTGAGCGCACCGAGCGTGATCGCCGGCAGGTGGTCGACGTAGGCCCCGTAGGAGTCGTCCAGGCTGGCGGCGCGCAGCGTCCTGGCGAAGATCGCCGAGTGCATGCGCTTCGGGCGTCCGCCGCCGTACTCGTCCGACTGGATCTCGACCAACGCGGCCTTGGCCCGACCCGACAGCCGCGGGATCGCCCAGCTGTGCGGGTCGGCCTCCTTCAGCGTGTACACGGTGCGCTGCACCAGGAACTCGCGGATCTGCGCGCGATCGGCCTTCCGGGCCACCCACCGGGACACGCTCGGTCCGCTGTCGGCGGCGGTCAGGGCGAACAGCGCCGCGGACACCGCCTCGGCGGTCGGCTCGGGGCGCTCGGGAACCGGGACGGCGGCGCGGACGGCGGCTTCGAGCGCGGTCTCGACGACCGCACGCGTGCCGAGCAGGTGGACGTCCCACTCCAGGGAGTCGTCGACGCCGGCGATGCCGCCGTAGTGGAGTTCGTAGAGGACGAACAGTGCGAGCTGCAGGTCGTCGTCGTTCAGGACGTCCTGGGAACGGGCGACGGCGGCGGCGGCGACGTCACGGAGGGTCTCGTCCGGTGCGCCGGTGGTGAGTGCGGCGAGGACTGCGGTGCTGAGAGGTCCCCGTGGTGCCGGCACGGGCATCGGGGTCTGGGTGAGGACTTCGGCGGCGTCGAGGACGGCCATGTGGTGCTCCTTCGCAGGGTCGGTACGGTCCGAGCCTGGCCCAGGCGGCTGACAGGCCCGGCGCGAGAGGCCGCGGACCGCACCCGGTACACGCGTCGTCGTCGCCCTCGCGCCGTCCACAGCCCGCGCGCGCCCCGCCCACGAGGAGCCGCACGGGCACTAGCCTGTGTGCACGGCCGCGATGCGGCCCGGCGGGTCGCATCGCGGCTCGGTGAACACGGAAAGGTCGTGCATGGACAAGCAGACGGACTTCGTGCTCCGCACCATCGAGGAGCGCGGGATCAAGTTCATCCGGCTCTGGTTCACCGACGTGATCGGCACGTTGAAGTCGGTCGCCATCGCGCCGGCCGAGGTCGAGGGCGCGTTCGCCGAGGGCATCGGGTTCGACGGCTCCGCGATCGAGGGCCTGACCCGCTCGTACGAGGCCGACGTGCTCGCGCACCCGGACCCTTCGACGTTCCAGATCCTGCCCTGGCGGGGCGAGATCGACCCGACCGCGCGGATGTTCTGCGACATCACGACACCGGACGGGCAGCCGGCCGTGGCCGACCCCCGCAACGTCCTGAAGCGGACCCTGGCCCGGGCGAGCGACCGCGGGTTCACGTTCTACACGCACCCCGAGATCGAGTTCTACCTGCTCAAGGACCGCGACTGGAAGGACGGCGGCCCGAAGCCCGTCGACCAGGCCGGCTACTTCGACAACGTCCCCGGCGGCAGCGCGCACGACTTCCGTCGCCGCTCGGTCCGGATGCTCGAGGACCTCGGCATCTCGGTGGAGTTCAGCCACCACGAGGCCGGCCCGGGCCAGAACGAGATCGACCTCCGCTACGCCGACGCCCTGACCATGGCGGACAACATCATGACGTTCCGCACCGTCGTGAAAGAGGTCGCGATCGAGCAGGGCGTCTACGCGACGTTCATGCCGAAGCCGCTCTCCGGGCAGCCGGGATCAGGCATGCACACGCACGTGTCGCTCTTCGAGGGGGACCAGAACGCGTTCTACGAGCCCGGTGGCGAGTACCAGCTCTCGCGCACGGCCAAGCACTTCATCGCGGGTGTGCTGCGGCACGCGCCGGAGATCACCGCGGTCACGAACCAGTTCGTCAACTCCTACAAGCGTCTCTGGGGCGGCGATGAGGCCCCGTCCTTCGTGACGTGGGGCCACAACAACCGTTCGGCGCTCGTCCGCGTGCCGCTGTACAAGCCGAACAAGGGCCAGTCGGCGCGCATCGAGTACCGCGGGATCGACTCCGCAGCCAACCCGTACCTGGCGTACTCGCTGCTGCTCGCCGCGGGCCTGAAGGGCATCGAGGAGGGCTACGAGCTCCCGGCCGAGGCCGAGGACAACGTCTGGAGCCTGTCCGACTCGGAGCGCAAGGCGCTCGGCTACAGCCAGTTGCCGGCGAGCCTCGACCACGCCCTGTCGCTGATGGAGGACTCGGAGCTCGTCGCCGAGACCCTGGGGGAACAGGTTTTCAACTTCGTGCTCCTCAACAAGCGCCAGGAGTGGAAGCGGTACCGCGACCAGGTCACCCCGTTCGAGTTGGACACCAACCTCGGCATGCTCTGACTCCACGTCAGGACACACGACGGGAGCGCACGCCAGATGACCAGCCGGACCGAGACCTCGCGTTCCCAGCTGGCCCGGCTCGGGTTCGCCGACCTGTCCGGCTCGCTGGAGCGGATCGCCGCCCTGGAGGCCCGTCCCGGTTCGGATCTGCGCGTCCCGATCGCGGATGCCGAGTCGGTCTGGGCCGCCACGGCGGACCCGGACGGAGCGCTGCTCGCGCTCGAGCGGCTCATCGAGTCGGCTCCGGAGCAGTTGCGCCCGGTCCTGGCCGACCCCGGGGCGACCGAGCGCCTGGTTCGGCTGCTCGGTGCGTCCACCGGGCTCGCCGAGTTCCTGCAGCGCCGGCCGGACGAGCTCGCGCTGGTGCTCGATCCCGTCGCACCGCCGTGGTCCCAGGAGCGGTACACGGCCTCCCTCGACCAGGCGGTGGACGGGAGCTCGGGCGAGACCGCTCGCCGGCGACTCCGTGTCCGCTACCGCCGGCACCTGGCGCAGATCGCCCTGTTCGACGTCCTGCACCCGTCCCCGACCGAGGCGTTCCCGGACGTCGCCGCAGGCCTCGCCGATCTCGCCGGCGCTGCGCTCGACGCCGCCGTGACGGTCGCGCGTCGCGAGGTCCCGTTCCCCGTCGCGGACGTCGCCGCCACGCCGCTCGCGGTGATCGCGATGGGGAAGGCCGGGGCACGCGAGCTCAACTACGTCAGCGACGTCGACGTCATCTTCGTGACCGAGCCGACCGAGCCGACCGAGCCGTCCGAGGGGGACGACGCGCCCCGGATCAGCACCGACCGCGCGGTCCTCATCGCGACGCGGTTGGCGATCGCCGCGACCCACGTCATCACGGACCTCGCCGCGGAGCCCGCACTGTGGGAGGTCGATGCGAACCTCCGGCCGGAGGGCAAGGACGGCGCACTCGTCCGGACGCTCGAGTCGCACGTGGCGTACTACGAGCGCTGGGCGAAGGGGTGGGAGTTCCAGGCGCTGCTCAAGGCCCGGGCGATCGCCGGGTCGATGGACCTCGGCGAGCGCTACGTCGCCGCGGTGGAGCCCTTCGTGTGGCAGTCGTCGAAGCGTCCGGGGTTCGTGGAGTCGGTGCAGCGGATGCGGGAGCGGGTGACGGCGCACATCCCGGACGCCCAGGTCGACCGGCAGCTGAAGCTCGGCCCGGGCGGTCTGCGTGACGTCGAGTTCACCGTGCAGCTCCTGCAGCTCGTCCACGGACGTGACGACGAGTCCGTGCGCGTCCGCTCGACGCTCGAGGCGATGGACGCCCTGGCGGCCGCCGGGTACGTCGGACGGCCGGAGGCGGCGCGCTTCGGACCGGACTACGCCCTGCTCCGGGTCCTCGAACACCACATCCAGCTCCGGCGGCTGCAGCGCACCCACCTGATGCCGTCCGACGAGGACGAACTCCGGGTCCTCGCTCGCTCCACTCGCCTGGCGTCCTCGGCGTCGGCGCTGCAGGACCGTTGGCGATCGGTGAAGCTCGAGGTCCGCGGCCTGCACGAGCGGCTCTTCTACCGACCGATGCTCGCGGCGGTGGCGTCCACCGACGG
Source organism: Curtobacterium sp. MCPF17_011 (assembly GCF_003234145.1). Lineage (NCBI taxonomy): Bacteria > Bacillati > Actinomycetota > Actinomycetes > Micrococcales > Microbacteriaceae > Curtobacterium > Curtobacterium sp. MCPF17_011. The sequence continues at coordinate 245,903 of NZ_QKSK01000004.1, read as the reverse complement.
CGAGATCGTCCTGACGAGCAGTCAGGTCAGCGACCGGCTCACCGCGATCGGGTTCCTCGATCCGGACGGGGCGGTCACCCACATCCGGGCACTGACGCAGGGGACGACCCGGCGGGCGGCGATCCAGCGGAACCTCCTGCCGGTCCTCCTGCGGTGGATGGCGGAGGGGCCCGCGCCGGACCGGGCGCTGCTGGCCTTCCGGCGACTCAGCGACACCCTGGGGGAGTCGAGCTGGTTCCTCCGGATGCTCCGGGACTCCTCGGGCGCCGCGCACAGCCTGACGACGGTGCTGAGCGAGTCGGCGTTCCTGTCCGGCCTCCTCGAACGCTTCCCCGAGGCCGTGGCCTGGTTGGACGAGCCGGACACTCTCCTCAAGCCCCGTCCGCTGCCGGCACTGCTGGCCGAGACGGGCGCGACGACCGCGCGACACGGGGACGCCGTGGACACGGCGGCCTCGCTCCTGCGCGGGGTCCGGCGGCGCGAGACGCTCCGGCTCGGCATGGCCGCCGTGCTCGGGCACCTGGACGTCGACGGGCTGGGTCCGGCGCTCAGCGACGTCACCGAGGCGACGCTGAGCGGCGCGCTCGACCTGGCACGACGGGACGCCCCGCAGGGTCTGGAGTTCGGGGTGATCGCGATGGGACGCTACGGCGGCCGCGAACTCGGGTTCGGCTCGGACGCCGACGTCCTCTTCGTCTACCGCTCGTCGACGGTGCCGAACGAGGTTGCCGCGCGCGCGTCGCAGGTCATCGTGCGTGAACTGAACCGCCTGACCGAGGACGCCCTGCACCCCTTCGACCTCGACATCGACCTGCGGCCCGAGGGGAAGAACGGCCCCGTGGTGCGCTCGATCGACTCGTACGCGGCCTACTACGCCCGCTGGTCCCTGACGTGGGAGGCCCAGGCGCTCCTGCGCGCCCGCGGCGCTGTGGGCGACGCCCAGCTGCTCCGCGACTTCGAGCACCTCGCCGATCGGACCCGGTACCCCGCCGCGATCGAGGACCGGGAGGTCCGCGAGGTCCGGCGCATCAAGGCCCGGGTGGAGTCCGAACGACTGCCCCGCGGCGCCGATCCTGCGCGTCACCTGAAGCTCGGTCGCGGTTCGTTGAGCGACGTCGAGTGGTTCGTGCAGCTCCTCCAGCTGCAGCACGGCCACGAGCAGCCGTCACTCCGCACCACGTCGACGCTCGAGGCGCTGCAGGCGGCCACGGACGCCGGCTGGGTCGCGCCGGAGGACGCCGAGCGCCTGGCCGCAGCATGGCGGTTCGCGTCCCGGACCCGGAGCGCGCTCGTGCTGTGGTCGGGACGGACGACGGACGTGCTGCCGGTCGAGCGGACGCAGCTGGAGGGCATCGCGCGCCTGCTGGAGTACCCGCCGGGGTCGGCGTCGCAGCTCGAGGAGGACTACCTCGCCGTGACCCGGCGCTCCCGGCAGGTCTTCGAGCGCGAGTTCTACGGCGCCTGATCGTCGTCCCGCACGGAGCCCCCGGCAACGCGACACGCCCGGGGTGTTGCGAACCGGGGCAAGATGACGAGTTGTCAAAGACAATTTTCGACTCGAACCGTCCGTACCCCGTTGCACTGTGCACCGTACCCCGATCGGTACCGATGCTGAACCGTTGTCAGCGCACGACCAGGGTTTCGGAACACAAGAGCAGCGTCGACGGCGTCAGTCGACGACGACCGGCTGAACCGCCTTCTGATCCGGGGTTCTCTGCGGACCGAGGGTGAGCCTCCCGGCCGTGTCCGACGCTCCGCCCTCCGACGGCGGCCGTCGGACCGGTCCGCGCAACTGCTGTCAGCACCAGTGGGGACAAGAGTCGGTCCGGCGTGCGGTGGACCACTCTGTCCCCCGATCGACACCGCGGTCACCCCCACCCGAGGGGCACGTTGCAGGGGTTGTCTGCGATCTGTCTGAATGAGGACACCCGAACCGACCCCGATTTCCCGATGACGCGGAATCTCCCTTCGAACGTTGCAGCAGGGATCGATGTTCACCTTCATCCTCCAGATCCGGCAGATGGTCGACGGCCACCCCGAGTTCTACCTGTTCACCGTGTACTCACTGGTGATCTGGTTGCTCTGGTTGCTCAAAGTCGTCCTCTCCGCCCGGTACCGCCCCTTCACCGGCACGTACACCGGGACGACGAGCGTCGTCGTCCCCGTGGTGGACGAGCCGCTCGACCTGTTCCGTGACGTGATCGGCCGCATGGTCGAACAGCGTCCCGGCGAGATCATCGTCGTCATCAACGGCGCCCGGAACGAGGCGCTCGAAGCGGTGTGCGACGAGTTCGCCCCCCTCGTGCGCTGGACCCACACGCCGATCCCCGGCAAGCGCAACGCGGTCAAGGTCGGCACCGAGATGTCGAACGGCGACATCACCGTGCTCGTCGACTCGGACACGGTGTGGACGCCCGGCGCGCTCGTCGAGCTGCTCAAGCCGTTCGCGGACGAGTCCGTGGGTGGCGTGACCACCCGCCAGCGCATCCTCGAGCCGACGCGATCCTGGATCACCCGCTGGGCGGACTGGCTCGAGAACTCCCGTGCGCTGTACTCGATGCCGGCGCAGAGCGTCCTCGGACAGATCGGCTGCCTGCCCGGCCGCACGATCGCGTTCCGCCGGAGCATCCTGGTCCGCGTCATGGACAGGTTCATGCACGAGGAGTTCATGGGGGTCTTCCTCGAGGTCTCCGACGACCGGACCCTGACGAACCTGACGCTCAAGGAGGGGTACCGGACCGTCTACCAGTACACGTCGCTCGTGTACACGGACGCTCCGCTGCAGGTGAAGAAGCTGTTCAAGCAGCAACTCCGCTGGGCCCGTGGGTCGCAGTACAACACGCTGCGGATGCTGCCGTGGATGCTCGGCCACGCGCCGATCCTGGCCGTGTTCTTCCTGACCGACATCATCCTGCCGTTCATGCTCTTCGGCGTGATCGCCGGCTGGATCTACCGGGCGCTCACCGGGCAGGGGCAGAACCTCTACGAGGGCATCCTGCACCAGTACGGGTTCTCCACCGGCTTCGTCTACGTCGCCGGACTCATGGTGGTCTCGAGCGTGCTGAGCATGGCCATCCGGCAGATGCGGCACCTGGCCGAGAAGCCGTCGGACTTCTTCCGCCTGCCGATGTTCATCATCGTCTCGACGTTCTTCCTCATGCCGATCCGGCTCATCGGGTTCTTCCGCCTGGCGCACGCCAGCGGCTGGGGGACCCGGGCCGGTGCCTACGCCGGTGGGCCGATGGAGGAGGACCCGGCGCAGCCGCAGCTCTCGGGCACGACCGTGCCGATGAGCCCGGTGGACCGCGGACTGACCGACACGTCCGAGCGACCGAGCGAGCAGGCCGCCGTGGACCGCGCGTTCGACGAGCTCTTCGGACCCGAAGCGACCACGGCCTCCACCGCGACCGTGCTCGCCACCCGACGCGACGTCGCCACAGCGACCACGACCGCGACCGCCCGTGCACCGCACCGCGCGGCGAAGCCCGCACGTCGCCGACTCAACCCGTACGCATCGATCCCGTACTGCATCGGGATCGCGGTCTTCGCTCTGGAGGCGTTTCTCATTGTCTGATCTCGACCACACCGACGGCACCTGGTGGGCGCCCTCCACCAAGCACGCCAAGCGCACCGCCCTCGGCATGGCGGCGATCGTCGCCGTCCTCACACTGATCACCTGGTCCGTGTGGATCTCGCCCTCCGGGCCGGTCTCCACCGCCGTCAGCCGGGCGCTCGGCGTCCCGACCCAGCAGGAATCGGCAGCCGACGTCGACGCCCTGCAGGCGAAGCTCGCCGCCGCACAGCAGCAGATCTGGAAGCTCGAGGGGAAGCTGCAGAGCACCTCGGCGCAGTCCGGCTCCCGCAGCGACCAGGTCACCCAGCTCAAGGCGCAGATCGCGGACCTGCGGTCGCAGCTCGGGCACGCCCGTTCCGGCACGGCCTCCGGCCACGGACACGGCGCCGGTTCGGGAGGCTCGTCCTCCTCCGGCACGTCGATCACGGCGGGCAAGGGGGCCGGCTCGGGCGGTTCCTCGTCCGGCGGGTCGGGCCACGGCGGGTCGGGCCAGGGCGTCGGTCCGACCGTCGTCCCGGGCACCGACGGCCCTTCGACCGACCCGGACCCGGCGACCCCGGTCGACGTGCCGACGAAGACCGAGGTCCTCGCCCAGCAGTCCCGCTGGTACGGCCTGTACACGGCCCAGTCGCCCTTCAACTGGGCCGAGTACGACGAGGTGTCCCAGCAGGTCGGCAGGTCGACGAACATGGTCGGCTACTTCCAGGGCTTCGACCAGGACTTCAACGCCGGTGCCGTGCAGCGATCGTGGACCAACGGCCGCGTGCCGCTGCTCACCTGGGAGACCCGGCCGGCGACGACCGGCAACGACCAGAAGTACGTCGCCGGGTACGCGAACGCCGACATCACCGGCGGAGCGTTCGACGACTACCTGACGAAGTACGCCGACGCGCTCAAGGCGAACGGACAGCCCGTGGTGATCCGTCTCGACCACGAGATGAACGGCAGTTGGTACAACTGGTCCGACGGCACCGCCCAGCAGAACGCGCCGGGCTCGTTCGTCGCGATGTGGAAGCACGTGCACGACGTGTTCGAGCGTGCGGGTGCGAACGACTACGTCATCTGGAACTGGGCTCCGACCCGCATCGACGCCCTGGGCAACCCGAAGTACCAGACCGTCGACTACATGCAGGCGTACTACCCGGGCGACGACTACGTGGACTGGGTCGGCATGAGCGGGTACTACCGCAAGGCCGCTGAGTCGCCCACCTTCGCTACCACCTTCGGTGCGACGCTCGACCAGATCCGGCAGATCGCGCCCGACAAGCGCATCCTGCTCAGCGAGATCGGCGCGACCGAGACCGGCTCCGCCGTGTCGAACGGGCAGAAGTCGCAGTGGATCGACTCGCTGTTCGACGCTCTCGCCGACCCCGCCAACTCGGACGTCATCGGATTCGCGTACTTCAGCGAGACCGCCACCACGATCGTCGACGGTGCCCGCACCACCAACGACTGGCGACTCGACTCCCGTGCCGACAGCCTGGCGGCGTTCGTCGCCGGCATCGCCCGCACCGACACCGACTACGACCTGCAGGAGGTCAAGAAGTGACCGCATCGAAGAAGTCCGCCGACACCCGACCCGCACCGGTCATCAGCGTCATCGGCACCGGGTACCTCGGTGCCACGCATGCCGCCGCCATGGCCGAGATGGGCTTCGAGACCATCGGCGTGGACGTCGACCCCGCGAAGCTCGCCGCGCTCTCCGCCGGCCAGGTGCCGTTCTACGAGCCCGGACTCCCCGAGCTCATCACGAAGCACGTCGCCAGCGGGAAGCTCCGGTTCACGGCCTCGATCGCCGAAGCGGTCGCTGCGGCGGACGTGCACTTCGTCTGCGTCGGGACCCCGCAGAAGGCCGGGTCGCACGCGGCGAACCTGTCCTTCGTGGAGAACGCCACCCGCGGCGTCGCCGAGAACCTGACCCACCCGGGACTCATCGTCGGCAAGTCGACCGTCCCGGTCGGCACCGCCGCACGGCTCCGCGGGATCGTCAGTGAGTTCACGCCCGCCGGCATCGACGCAGAGCTCATCTGGAACCCCGAGTTCCTCCGGGAGGGCAAGGCCGTCGAGGACACGCTGCACCCGGACCGCCTGGTGTGGGGCGGCGCGTCGGACGCTGCCGACGCCGTGATCCGCGAGGTCTACGCCGCCCCGATCAGCGAGGGCACCCCGGTCATCACCACCGACCTCGCCACCGCCGAGCTCGTCAAGGTCAGCGCCAACGCGTTCCTCGCCACGAAGATCTCGTTCATCAACGCGATCTCCGAGATGTGTGCGATCGCCGGGGCCGACGTGACGACCCTCGCCGACGCACTCGGCCACGACGCCCGTATCGGCCGGAAGTTCCTCAATGCCGGGCTCGGCTTCGGCGGCGGATGCCTACCGAAGGACATCCGAGCCCTCATGCACCGGGCGAACGAGATCGGTGCCGGCCGGGTCGTCGGCCTCATGCAGCAGGTCGACGAGATCAACATGGGCCAGCGCCAGCGGGTCATCGACATGGCGATCGAGTCCACCGGGGGATCGGTCCTCAACCGTCGCATCGCCGTGGTCGGGGCAGCGTTCAAGCCACTGACCGACGACGTCCGTGACTCCCCGGCGCTCAACGTGGCCGCCGCGCTGCACCTCCGTGGCGCGCAGGTGACGCTCTGGGACCCGGAGGCGATGGAGACCGCCCGCCGGTCGTTCCCGACGCTCACCTACGCCACGTCGATGACCGAGGCGATCGAGGGCGCGGACCTGGTCCTCGTCCTCACGGAGTGGGACGAGGTCGTCGACGCCGACCCCGTCGCCCTCGCGGCCGTCGTCGGCCAGCGCGTCGTGATCGACGCGCGCAACTGCCTCCCGACGGGCCGCTGGGTCGCGGCGGGGTGGACCGTCCGCTCCCTGGGACGGCCCACCCCCGTCACGGGTGCTCCCGCGAGCGTCGCCGCGGGCACGGTCGACGCGCTGGCCACCAGCCGCTGATCGTCCCCGGAGCGGGGCCCGTGCCGTCGGCACGGGCCCCGCTCTCGTGCGTCGGCCGCCGCGCCGGGGCCGCGGTGCAGTGCGCGAAGGCGACAGATCTGCACCGGAATCCGGTGGTGATCTGTCGCCTTCGCGTCCCAACCTGCGGAACCTGCTCCGGATCCGCTGACCTGACCTGACCGGCCTGGAGGCCCGGTGCCGGTCCGCCGGGCCGCCGCCGGAGTACGGCCACCATCTGTCGCTCCCGCGGAGGGGACGGCGCACGAAGGGCCCCGCACCTGACCGGTGCGGGGCCCTTCGTGGTGGAGCGTGGAGCGTCAGACGCCGAAGTACAGCTCGTACTCGAACGGGTGCGGACGCTGCGCCATCGGGAGGATCTCCTTCTCGCGCTTGTAGTCGATCCAGGTCTGGATCAGGTCCTCGGTGAAGACGTTGCCCTTGAGGAGGAACTCGTGGTCCGCCTCGAGCGCGTCCAGCGCGGCGCCGAGCGATGCCGGCACCTGCGGGATGTTCTTCGCCTCCTCCGGGGGGAGCTCGTACAGGTCCTTGTCGACCGGCTCGTGCGGCTCGATGCGGTTCTGGATGCCGTCGAGGCCCGCCATCAGCTGCACCGCGAAGGCCAGGTACGGGTTGCCGGAGGCGTCGGGCGCGCGGAACTCGATGCGCTTGGCCTTCGGGTTCGTGCCGGTGATCGGGATTCGGATGGACGCCGATCGGTTGCCCGCCGAGTAGACGAGGTTCACCGGGGCCTCGAAGCCCGGGATCAGTCGGTGGTACGAGTTGATCGTCGGGTTCGTGAACGCCAGCACGGCCGGGGCGTGCTTGAGCAGGCCACCAATGTACCACCGGGCCAGGTCGGACAGGCCGCCGTAGCCGTTCTCGTCGTAGAACAGCGGGGTGCCGTCGGACCACAGCGACTGGTGTGTGTGCATGCCCGAGCCGTTGTCGCCGAAGAGCGGCTTCGGCATGAAGGTCGCGACCTTGCCCCACTGCTCGGCCGTGTTCTTCACGATGTACTTGAACTTCAGGATGTCGTCCGCGGCGTGGACCAGCGTGTCGAACTTGTAGTTGATCTCCTGCTGGCCACCGGTGCCCACCTCGTGGTGCGCACGCTCGAGCTCGAGGCCCGCGTCGATCAGCTTGAGGGAGATGTCGTCGCGGAGGTCGGCGGTCTTGTCGACCGGCGACACCGGGAAGTAGCCGCCCTTGTACGGGGTCTTGTTGGCGAGGTTGCCGCCCTCTTCTTCGCGACCGGTGTTCCAGGCGCCCTCTTCGGAGTCGACCGAGAAGAACGCCTCGTTCTGCGTCACGGAGTAGCGGACGTCGTCGAAGATGTAGAACTCGGCCTCGGGGGCGAAGAACGCGGTGTCCGCGATGCCCGTCGAGGCGAGGTACTTCTCGGCCTTCTTCGCGACCTGGCGCGGGTCACGGCCGTAGATCTCGCCGTTGCGCGGGTTGTAGATGTCGAACACCATGATCAGCGTGCGCTCCGCACGGAACGGGTCCACGTACGCCGTCGTCACGTCGGGGATGAGCTGCATGTCCGACTCGTGGATCGACGCGAAGCCGCGGATCGAGGAGCCGTCGAAGAGCTGACCGACGGCGAAGAAGTCCTCGTCGACCGTTGATGCGGGGATGTTGAAGTGCTGCTGGACCCCGGGGAGGTCCGTGAACCGGATGTCGAGGAACTTGACGTCCGTGTCCTTGATGAAGGCAAGCACCTCGGAGGAATCGCTGAACATACGAGTCGGTCTCCTGTGGGGTTGGGTGGTGTCGAGGGAACCAGGAGGCACCCTCCGACGAGGCTATTGACCTGGAGTTTCCCGGACGTGACTGGGTTGTTTCCAGCGTGTTACGTGCCGGGGGAACGCCTACGCTGAGCACATGGCCCGCTCCACTCTGCCCTCCTCGCCCGCTCCCGGTCCCGGGCGCACCGAATGGCCGGGCAAGATCCTCGGACTGCCGGAGTCGGGGCCACGCAGCATGGGGTCGTTCGGACGTCGGTTCCTGGGCCTCGTCATCGACTGGGCACTCGCGTCGCTGATCTCGCTGGTGATCGGGACCTACGGTGCGGCGGGCAACTTCGTGACGCTCGGCATCTTCGCGGCACTGCAGGTCGTCTTCATCGCGCTGCTGTCCGGGTCCTTCGGGCACGTCTGCGTCGGGCTGCGGGTCGTCCCGGTCCGCGGCGGCTACGTCGGCGTGTGGCGGCCGATCGTCCGGACGGTCCTGCTCTGCATCGTCGTCCCGGTGCTCATCCACGCGAAGGACGGCCGGGCGTTGCACGACGCGGTCGCCGGGACGGTGCTTGTCCGCCGCTGAGGCCTGGTCGGCCCGGTCGGCCTGGTCGGCCCGGTCGGCCTGGTCGGCCTGGCAGACCCGGTCGGGCCCGGTCGTCTCGGAGCATGGCGGTCCGCTGCCGGGCAGCCTGCTGCTCGTCCGCCGAGGTCCTACGACCTGCCGCTGCTCGTCCGCCGAGGTCGCACGACCTGCCGCCTCATTGCCCGCAGATCAGCACCTCGTGCGACCTCGACCCGACCAGCACGCCGCAATGACACGACGCCCCCGACCCCGAAGGGTCGAGGGCGTCGTGGCACGCGGGGGGAGCGACGTGTCAGCGCGGCCGCCCGGCACGGACCCGGGTCGGGTCGATGCCCTTCGGGATCGCCGCGGCCGGACCGTGCGTGAGGGAGTCGAGACGGTTCGACACCGCCAGGACCTCGTTGCGGTTCAGCGCCTTCTTGTACCTGTTCATCGCACGCGGCAGCTTGTGGAGCGTGACCTGGCCGTCCGCGTCACCGACGTTGACGACGTGGATCGGGACGTTCGGCACGATACGGGCCACCTTGCGACGCTCTTCCTCGACCTGACGATTCAGGTTCGTGACCGGACCCTCGGTGATGAGGACGACACCCGGCGTCCCGACGGCGCGGTAGACCGCCGCCTGCGACCGACCGTGGACGGCGACGGGCATCTCGCTCGAGCGCCACTGCCGTCGCAGGGAGTTCGACAGGACGGCGCCGACGGCACCGGGCTGGCCCTCGATCTGCGAGTAAGCGGCCCGTTCGGCGAGACGGCCGAGCACGATCAGGAACAGCAGCACGCCGAGCAGGACGCCGGCGATGATCCAGAGCGTCATCGCGAGCCAGTTCTGACCCGGGATGAGCAGCGCCGCCAGGACGCCGACCACGACCGGTCCGAGGAACGCGAGGGCGAACCACCAGACGGAGCTGGGGTCGGCCCGACGGGTCATGGTGAAGACCTGGTACATCTGCTTGAGACGACCGGGCTCCTTCGCCGGGGAGCTTGAGGAACTGCTGCGTGCCATGCCGACAAGGATACGGCCTGGCACGTCGATCGTGGACCGTCCGACGCCAGGCTGTGGGCGAACAGCGTTGTCCACAGGTCGCTGATCCGGCCGGGAGGCCTGCCCCGCCCCCGCCACGATGGTCGCCATGGAACCGTGGGAACAGATCGACCTCTGTTGGCGAGCCCCGGAGCCCGCCGACGACTTCGCCGAGTGGCTCGCCGACCGCAGCACCGTGACGCACGACCACCTGGTGGGAGTCGCTGAGATCGGGCGCGACGAGACCGGCGCCCTGGTCGCGCGGGCATCTGCGCCGGTGGGGCTCGCACTGCCCGCGGCACTGGACCGGATCGGGCCACCGACGGCTGGTGTCGCCGTGACGCTGACGCTCCCACTGCTCGAGCTCGCCCTCCTGGCCGACGCCGGCGCGGTCCTGCTCGGTCGTGCCGGCATCGACGACGTCCTGGTCGACGACGCCGGTGCCGTCGTGCTGGTCGACCGACCGCCCGGAACCACCGATCGCTCCGGGCCCGGTGTCGTCTCGGGTGTCGAGGCGCTGGTCCTCGCCGTGCGTGCCGTCTGGGAACGCGTCGATCCGCGTGAGGTCTGCCACGACGAGGTCGACCAGGCGTGCTCGGCTGCCCGCCGGGACGGCGGAGCGGCGCTCCTCGCGCTCGACCGCGTGATCCGTGCCGCTGCCCCGCCGAGGCCGGTGCGCTGGGATCCACCGCCGATGACCTTCGCGTTCGATGTGGATCCGAGAGTGCCAGGGCCTGCGGCACCGCACTCGGCCGTCGGACGACTCCTGCAGTCGGGGCGCGGACTCCTGCCGTCCGGGCTGCCCGTCGGATCGCACCGGTTCGGCGTGCGCCGGCTGGCCACCGGACTGGTGGTCGTGGTCGGTGTCGTCGTGGCCGGGGCGTGGGGTGCGAGATGAACGTCGCCTGGCGCGGGAACGACGGCGGCCCCGCCTCCCACCGGGGGAGACGGGGCCGCCGTCGAACTCGCCGGCTACCGAGCGACCAGTAGCCGAGGACTCAGTAGCTCAGGACTCAGTAGCCCAGGACTCAGTAGCCCAGGTTGGGGCCGAAGTTGCCCTCTTCCAGACGGTTCTTCACGGCCACCAGGTACCGGGAGGCGTCGGCGCCGTCGATGATCCGGTGGTCGTAGGAGAGCGCCAGGTAGACGAACGAGCGGATGGCGATGGCTTCCTGCCCGTCGACCTGCACGACCGCCGGGCGCTTCGTCACGATGCCCGTGCCGAGGATCGCCGACTGCGGCAGGAAGACCACCGGGGTGTCGAACAACGCGCCGCGGGAACCGGTGTTCGTCAGCGTGAAGGTGCCACCGGCGAGCTCGTCGGGCTTGAGCTGGTTGTTGCGCGTGCGCTCCGCCAGGTCCGCGATCGACTGCGAGAACTGGGCGAGGTCGAGCGACGCCGCGTCCTTGATCACCGGGGTGAGCAGACCTCGCTCGGTGTCCACCGCGATCGAGACGTTCTCGGTCTCCGGGTAGACGATCTCGTCGCCGTCCACCGTCGAGTTGATCTTCGGGTGGGCCTTGAGCGCCTCGGACGCCGCCAGGGCGAAGAAGGGCATGAAGGAGAGCTTCGCACCCGTCTTCTCGAGGAACTCAGCCTTGTGGGCGTCACGGAACTGCGCGACCTTGGTCACGTCGACCTCGACGACGCTGGTGAGCTGTGCGGTCGAGGTCATCGACTGCACGGCACGCTCGGCGACGACCTTGCGCAGGCGGGTCATCTTCTCGCGCGTCCCGCGGAGCGGCGAGACCTCTGCGACGAACGGCCCGGACTGTGCCGGAGCCGCCGAGCCCGAGGCGGACGGTGCCGGGGCGGCCGCAGCAGCGGAGGCCGAGGCGAGCACGTCCTCCTTGCGGATGCGTCCACCGACGCCGGTGCCGGTCACGGTGGACAGATCGACACCCTGCTCGTTCGCGAGCTTGCGCACCAGCGGGGTGACGTACCCCGAGGCCGCACCGTTGGCGGTCGGGTTCGGGACCTCCGCGGACGGGGTCGACGACGGCGCAGCGGCTGCGGGCGGGGCAGCTGCGGGCGGCGGGACCGGGGCAGCCTGCGGGACCGGCGAGGCGGCCGGCGGCGCCGACGGTGCCTGCGGAGCCGCGGGCTGGGTCTGGCCGGACGGGGTCGGCTCGGGCTCGGCGGGCTCCGGGGCCTTCGCCTCGGTGTCCTGCTCCGTGCTCGGCGCGGTCTCGGGCTCGGTGTCCTCGGCGACCGCCTCGGTCTGGCTGTCGGTCGACTCGGACCCACCCTGGTCGGAGGAGTCGCCGCCGCCGGCTCCGTCGCCGATCTTGACGAGGGCGGTGCCGACCTCGACGGTCTCGTCCTCCTGGACGAGGATCTCCTCGATGACGCCGGCGATCGGCGACGGGATCTCGGTGTCGACCTTGTCGGTGGAGACCTCGAGCAGCGGCTCGTCGACCTCGATCCGGTCACCGACGTTCTTCAGCCATCGGGTGACCGTACCCTCGGTGACGCTCTCCCCGAGCGCCGGGAGGTTGACGGATTCGCTCATCGGGTGGACTCCTTCTCGCAGGCGTGGTTCTGGGTTGTGGTGTTCGTGGTGCGCACGACGGTGCTGCTCACAGCGCGTGGAGCGGCTTGCCCGCGAGGTGCAGGAAGGCTTCGCCGAGGGCTTCGTTCTGCGTCGGGTGCGCGTGCACGAGCGGCGCGACGTCCTCCGGGTGTGCTTCCCAGTTGACGGCGAGCTGTGCTTCTCCGATGAGCTCGCCGACGCGGGCGCCGATCATGCTGACGCCGACGACGGGGCCGTCGATGACCCGCACGACCTTGACCGCGCCGGACGTCCCGATGATGTGGCTCCTGCCGTTGCCGGCGAGGTTGTACTCGTACGTGTCGACCTTGTCGGCGCCGTACTGCTCTTCGGCCTTCGACTGCGAGAGACCGACCGAGGCGACCTCGGGGTCGGAGTAGGTGACCTTCGGGATGTTGTTGTCCGAGATGACGACCGGGTTGAGACCGGCGATCTCCTCGGCGACGAAGATGCCCTGCTGGAAGCCGCGGTGGGCGAGCTGCAGACCGGGGACGATGTCACCGACGGCGTAGACGTTCGGCAGGTTGGTGGCGAGCCGCTCGTTCGTCGTGACGAACCCGCGGTCCATGGCCACACCGACCTCGTCGTAGCCGACGTTCTGCGTGAGCGGGCCACGGCCGACGGCGACCAGGAGGACGTCGCCGTCGTAGGTCTTGCCGTTCTCGAGCGTCACGACGACGCCGTTCTCGTGCTGGTCGACGTGGTCGAACCGGACACCCAGAGAGAAGTCGATGCCGCGCTTGCGGAACGCGCGCTCGAGCTGCTTGGACATCGACTCGTCCTCGGCCGGGATCAGGTGCGGCAGGCCCTCGACGATCGTGACCTCGGCCCCGAACGACTTCCACACGCTGGCGAACTCGACGCCGATGACGCCACCACCGAGGATGACGACCTTGTTCGGGACGTAGTCCATGCGGAGGGCGGTCTCCGAGGTGATGACCCGGCCGCCGATCTCGAGACCGGGCAGCGACTTCGAGTACGAACCGGTGGCGAGCACGACGTTGCGACCGGTGACGGTCTGGTCACCGACCTGCACGGTGTTCTGCGAGGTCAGACGGCCCCAGCCCTCGACGACGGTGATCCCTCGCGCCTTGATGAGACCCTGGAGGCCCTTGTACTTCGAGTTGATGACGCCCTGCTGGTACTCGATGACCTTCGGCACGTCCACGCCGGCGAACTCGGCGACGACGCCGTACTTCTCGGCGTCACGGGTGGCGTCGGCGACCTCGGCCGAGTGCAGCAGGGCCTTCGTCGGGATGCAGCCGCGGTGCAGGCACGTCCCTCCGAGCTTGTCGCCCTCGATGAGCGCGACGCTCATCCCGAGTTCAGCGGCTCGGAGCGCTGCGGCGTAACCGCCGCTGCCGCCACCGAGGACCACGACGTCGTAAGTCTGTTCCGTCACCTGGTGCAACTCCCTCGTGCGTGTCGGGGGCGGCTTCGTGTCTCTTGGACGCCGTCCCGGTGGACACCGCGCGGCGGCGTCCGGCGGTCGGACCGTCTGTACCGGTCCCGTCCCGTCAGTTCCGGCGGGGGAGCGCGCGCGGACGCGGCGGCCCCGCCGGAACCCAACCTACTACTTGGACTGCAGGTCTTCTGCGAGTGCGACCAGGGTGCGGACCATCACACCGGTCGCGCCCTTGCCGAGCCAGCCGTACCCCGCGCCGCGGTTCTCCGACGGTCCGGCGATGTCGAGGTGCGCCCACGGGATCGTGGTGCCCTCGGCGGTCTGCCCGACGAAGCGCTCCAGGAACTTCGCGGCGAGCAGCATGCCGCCCGCGGTCTGTCCGACGGTGGCGTTCACCATGTCGGCGACGTCGCTGCTGAGACGGCCGTCGAGCTCCTCCGGCAACGGCATCGGCCAGATCGGCTCCGCGACCGCGTCGGCGAGCGCACGGACCTGTGTGACCAGGTCGTCGCTGCCCATCAGGCCGGTCGTGCGGTCTCCGAGGGCGACCATCTGCGCTCCGGTGAGGGTGGCGATGTCGACGATCGCGTCGGGCTGCTCGAGCGACGCGGCGGCCATGCCGTCACCGAGGACGAGTCGGCCCTCGGCGTCGGTGTTGGTGACCTCGACGGTCTTGCCGTTCTTCAACGTCAGGACGTCACCCGGGCGGATGGCCGACCCGGACGGCATGTTCTCGGCGAGGCAGAGCCAGGCGGTGACCTTCGTGTCGAGGCCCAGGCGAGCAGCCGCGACCGTCGCTGCGAGGACCGTCGCCGCACCGGTCATGTCGGTCTTCATACCGAGCATCGACGCTGCCGGCTTGAGGGACAGCCCGCCGGAGTCGAACGTGATGCCCTTGCCGACGAGCGCGAGGTGCTTGGTCGCGCCGACCGGCTCGTACCGGACGACGACGAGTCGCGGCGGACGGACCGACCCCTGGCCGACGCCCGCGATCCCGCCGAAGCCCTGTTCGGCGAGAGCGGTCTCGTCGAGGACCTCGACGGTGAGGGGCAGTCCCTCGGCGATCGATCCCGCGACGTCGGCGACGTCGGACGGACCGAGGTCCCCGGCGGCGGTGTTCACCATGTCGCGGACCAGGGCCGCGGCGTCGGCGACGATCGCCGGGCGCACGGTGGCGTCGGCGCTGACAGAGGCCGGAGCGACGACCGTGATGCGCTGGTCACCACGGGTCGGGCCCGTGGTGCCGGCGCCCTTGTGTCGCGTGAACGAGTAGGCGCCGAGTGCGGCGCCCTCGAGTGCCGCGGCGACGGCGGAGTCGTCCTCCGTGGGCAGGGCCAGGGCGATGGCGGCGACGTGCGGCAGCTGGCGCACGGCGCTGCCGGCGGCGGTGCGGACGGCAGCCGGTCCGGTCGCACTGCCGAGACCGATGAGGGCGATGCCCGCGGCGGCGACGCCGACGGACGCCCCGCCTGGGATCCGGACGAGCTGGTCCTTCGCACCGGTCGCTCCGACCGCGGCGAGGTCGAGATCGGCGAGTCCGTCGACGGGGCCCGTGGCGGACGGCACGAGGGTGGCCGGGGCGCCGTCGGTGCCCGGGCGTACGCCCAGCACGAGGACGTCGGCGTCGACGGAGGAGGGGGACGAAGAAGAGGTGGAGAGCGTCGGTCGGACCATGCAATCAGCCTACTGACGGCCAACTGACGGCCCACCGACGGGCGGTGGACGGGCCTCCCGTCGGCCGGATGACGGGAGGCTCTGCACCTGTTCGCTGTCGGCGTCGCCGCCCGACCATGTGGCGTCGGCGGCCCCGCCTAGCATTGACCCGATGAACCACCCCGAGGACCTCTACACGCTCGACGTCTCCGCCCCGACGGTGCCTGCCGGGCTGCACCTCGTCGCTGCCCTGACGGGCTTCGCGGACGCGGGCTCGGCGGTGGCGCAGATCACGGCGTCGATCACCGGCTCGCTCGAGACCCAACTCGTGGCCGAGTTCGACCCGGACATCCTGCTCGACTGGCGCGCCCGTCGTCCGGTGATCACGTTCGAGCACGACCACATCACGGCCGTCGAGCCGCCGCGGCTGACGTTGCACCTCGTCCGTGACGAGCTCGGGCAGCCCTTCCTCTTCCTGTCCGGCTACGAGCCGGACTTCCAGTGGAACCGGTTCGTCCAGGCGGTCGTCGACCTGGCCGAGGACCTGCAGGTCGCCGACACGACGTGGGTCCAGGCGATCCCGATGCCGGTGCCGCACACGCGGTCGATCGGCGTCACGGTGTCCGGCACCCGTGCTGACCTCGTCGAGTCGATGAGCGTCTGGAAGCCCGAGACCCAGGCGCCGGCGAACGTCCTGCACCTGGTCGAGCACCGTCTGGCGGGGCTCGGACAGCAGGTCACCGGCCTGGTGCTGCTCGTCCCGCACTACCTCTCCGACACGGAGTTCCCGGACGCCGCGGTCGCGGCGCTCTCGGGCATCTCGGCCGCCACGGGTCTGATCTTCCCGACGGACGCGCTGCGTGAAGAGGGGCGCGAGTTCCTGGCGCGCGTGGCCGAACAGGTCGCGGGCAACGCCGAGCTGCAGCGCCTGGTCAGCACGCTCGAGCAGCGGCACGACACGTACATGGAGGGCAACCCGGTCGCATCGCCGCTCACCGGGGCGGACGGGCAGGTGCCGACCGCGGACTCGATCGCCGCGGAGCTCGAGCGGTTCCTGGCGGACCGCCGCAGCGCAGCTGAGGACGACTGACCGCAGAGCCTCCACCCGCGCGGGTACCCGTCGGCCGCTCGCTAGCCTGGTCGGGTGAACTCCCGCCGAGCCTTCGTCGTCTGGGGCGTCGCCGTCCTGGCCTACGTCCTGGCGGTCATGCAGCGGTCGTCCCTGGGGGTCTCCGGGGTGGACGCGCAGGACCGCTTCGCCGTGTCCGCTGCCGTCCTGTCCACACTCGCGGTCGTGCAGATCGCGGTGTACGCGGGGCTGCAGATCCCGGTGGGCATCGCCCTCGACCGGGTGGGACCACGTCGCCTGGTGCTCCTCGGTGCCCTGCTGCTGACGATCGGCCAAGCCGTCGTCGCGCTGTCGCCGACGATCGGGCCAGCGATCGTCGGGCGGGTGCTCGTCGGTGCCGGCGACGCCATGACGTTCATCTCGGTGATGCGTCTGCTGCCGATGTGGTTCAGCGGGTCCCTCCTGCCGCAGATCTCGCAGTGGACGGGCAACCTCGGGCAGGTCGGACAGATCGTCTCGGCGTTCCCGTTCGCCCTGCTCCTGCACACCGTCGGGTGGGACGCGGCGTTCGGGGTCGCGGCGATCGCCAGTGCCGTGGGGCTCGTCCTGGCGGTGGTGTTCGTGCGCGCGGGTCCGGTCGCGGTCCGCACCGACACGATCCCGCTCCCGCACTCGTGGGGTGCCGCGTTCCACACCTTCGGCCACGCCCTCCGCCGGCCAGGTACACAGCTCGGCTTCTGGTCGCACTACGTGACGCAGTCCTCCGGGACGGTGTTCAGCCTGCTCTGGGGCGTCCCGATGCTCCGCGGTCTGGGCTACTCGGCGACCGAGGCAGCCACCTTCCTCACCGTGATCGTCGTCGTCGGGTTCGTCGCCGGCCCGGTCCTCGGCCTGCTCTGCGCGCGGTTCCCGATGCGGCGTTCCAACCTGGTGCTCGGGATCGTCGCCGCGCTCGGTGTGGTGTGGACGGCGGTGTTGCTCTGGCCGGGCCAGCCGCCGACGTGGCTCCTCGTCCTGCTGGTCGTGGCGATGGGGGTCGGCGGGCCGGGCTCACTCATCGGGTTCGACTTCGCCCGGTCCTTCAACCCGGTCGGCTCGCTCGGGTCCGCGAACGGCGTGGTGAACGTCGGCGGGTTCCTCGCGGCCTTCGTGATGATGTTCGCGATCGGGTCGCTGCTCGACGTGCTGGCGGCGGCGTCCGGCACCGACACGTTCGCCTGGCAGAACTTCCGCGTCGCGATGACCGTCCAGTACGTGGTCGTCGGGTTCGGTGTGGTGATGCTGCTCCTGGCACGCCGTCGGACGCGGGCACGGCTGCACGCGGAGGACGGAATACGGGTGGCTCCACTGTGGGTTGCACTCGTTGCACGGTTCCGGAAAGGACGCGTGCAATAATGATCACGGACCCTTTCGGGTTCCCCGCGTTCAGCGTCGGGGGACTTGACATGGGTCCTAGTGCTGCCCGGAACGGTAGGACCAGACGACGCGGGGTACCGCGGCGGTGGCCCTGGGCGGCGAGGGAAGGCCACGACCCCAGGAACGTGGCACGACGAGGAAGGTGATCGCATGGCTGCCCGGAGCACGACGGTCGATCCCACGAAGGACACCACGCCCGACGGCGTCGTGGCGGAAGACGCCACGGACACGACGGAGGGCACGGCCGCGCCGAAGAAGCGCGCCACCAGGACCACCGCCGCCGCCAAGAAGGCCGCCCCGAAGAAGGCGGCTCCGAAGAAGGCGAGTGGCAAGAAGGCCGCCGCCTCGGAGGACGACGAAGAGGGCGCCGAGGACGAGACGCCGGTCGAGGTGGCCGAGGACGCCACCGAGACGACCGACGACGCGACCGAGGACTCGGACGACGACTCGGCTGCGAAGCCCGCGACGGACACCGCCGCGGTCGCCGCCGGCGCGCTCGTCATCTCACAGACCGACGACGACGAAGCGCCGGTCTACTCGACGACCATCACGGGTGCCACCGCCGACCCGGTGAAGGACTACCTCAAGCAGATCGGCAAGGTCGCGCTGCTCAACGCCGAGCAAGAGGTCGAGCTCGCGATGCGCATCGAGGCCGGCCTGTTCGCCGAGGACAAGCTGCAGCACTCGACGGGGCTGTCGAAGCCGGCCGAGCGCGAGCTGCGCTGGGTCGCCCGCGACGGTCAGCGCGCGAAGTCGCACCTGCTCGGTGCGAACCTCCGACTGGTCGTCTCGCTCGCGAAGCGCTACACGGGCCGTGGGATGCAGTTCCTCGACCTCATCCAGGAGGGCAACCTGGGCCTGATCCGTGCCGTCGAGAAGTTCGACTACACCAAGGGCTTCAAGTTCTCGACCTACGCGACCTGGTGGATCCGTCAGGCCATCACCCGCGCGATGGCCGACCAGGCCCGCACCATCCGCATCCCGGTGCACATGGTCGAGGTCATCAACAAGCTGGCCCGTGTCCAGCGGCAGATGCTGCAGGACCTCGGTCGCGAGCCCACGCCCGAAGAGCTCGCCCGAGAACTCGACATGACGCCCGAGAAGGTCGTCGAGGTCCAGAAGTACGGTCGCGAACCGATCTCCCTGCACACCCCGCTCGGTGAAGACGGCGACTCCGAGTTCGGTGACCTCATCGAGGACACCGAAGCGGTCGTCCCGGCCGACGCGGTGGGCTTCACGATGCTGCAGAAGCAGCTCGAGAGCCTGCTCGACTCCCTCTCCGAGCGCGAGGCCGGCGTGATCCGGATGCGTTTCGGCCTGGGCGACGGCCAGCCGAAGACCCTCGACCAGATCGGCGACACGTTCGGCGTCACGCGTGAGCGCATCCGCCAGATCGAGTCGAAGACGATGGCGAAGCTCCGCCACCCGTCCCGGTCGCAGTCGCTCCGCGACTACCTCGAGTAGGCCGACCGGTGCGTTTCGTGGTCCCGATCCTGGTCGGGCGGATCCTCCGTGCCCTCGCGCGAGCGCGGGGCGGCGGGTCCGCCTACCCGGGCTACATCGTCCTCAAGCTGGTGCCGGACTTCCTGCAGCACGTGACGCGGCAGTTCCCCAACGGTGTCGTCTTCGTGCTGGGGTCGAACGGCAAGTCGACGACGACCCACATGATCTCGGAGATCGTGCGGGCGCACGGTCTGCGGGTCTTCACGAACCCGTCCGGTGCCAACCTGCCGCAGGGCATCGCGTCGGCCCTGCTTTCCCAGGTCTCGCTTGGCGGCAAGCTCAAGGCGGACATCGGGATCCTCGAGGTCGACGAGGCCTTCGCCGTCGAACTCGCCGGCATCCTGTCGCCGTCCACGGTGACGATGCTCAACGTCCAGGTCGACCAGCTCTACCGGTTCTTCGAGACCGAGCGGGTCGCGACGATGATGCTCGACACGGCCGCGCTGTCGACCGCGAACGTCATCACGAACCACGACGACCAGTTCCTCGACGCCTACCTGGCCGTCGACGGGCAACGGGTCCTGCGGTTCGGCGCGAGCACCGAGGTGGTCGCTGCCGCCCCGAACGGCCTGCAGAACGCCGACGACTTCGTCGCCGCTGCTGACCGGGCACGGACGACCGCCGACGCCGAGGTCGTGGCCTTCACCGGGGACGGCGCCACCATCGCGTTCGCGGGTTCCGAGATCCCGGTCCGCCTGCCGGCCCGCGGCCTCCACTACGCGGTGGACGCCGCCGCTGCCGCTGCGACGGCCAGTGCCGCACTGGGCGACCAGTTCCGTCCGGCCGCCGTCACCAAGGCGTTCGAGCGGATGAAGCCGGCCTACGGTCGTGGCGAGCGACTGCCGATCGCCGGTGAGTCCGCCGAGTTCACGATGTTCAAGAACGCCGCGAGCCTGCAGCTCAACCTCGACGCCCTGCCGGCGCACCCGGAGCAGGTCCTCATGGCGATCGACGAGGGCACGCCCGACATCTCCTGGATCTACGACATCGACTTCTCGAAGCTCGACCACGTCGACGTCGTCTCGGGCGACAAGGCCTGGCAGATCGCGATCGCCCTCGAGCACGCCGGTGTCCGCATCGGTCGTGTCGAGCCTGACGTCGAGTCGGCGATCCGGCACATGCAGGGCCTTGGTTCCACGACGACGGGCACGAAGAACTTCATCGTCAACTACGAGATCATGATGATCGCCCGGAAGGCCCTCGGCCACCCGGACATGGAGAAGACCGCATGACGGCCGATCGCCTGACCATCCTGCACGTCTACCCGCGGCAGATGGGGGTGTCGGGGGACCGCGGCAACGTCGCAGCCCTCGTCCGTCGCGCCGCCACCGCCGACATCGTCACCGAGGTCGTCGAGTACGCCCCGGGCGACGAGTTGCCCTCGGCGGCCGATGTGGTGGTGGTGGGCAACGGACCGCTCAGCGCGATGCGCTCGCTCGGTACGGACGTCACCCGGGTCGGTTCGGTCCTGCGCGACTTCGCGACCGCCGGGGTGCCGGTGGTGGCGGTCGGCGGCGGGTTCGACCTCGCCACGAACCAGGTCGTCCCGACCGACGGCGCCCCGATCGACGGCTTCGGCGTGTTCGACGCCCGAGCCGTTCGTGGGGCAGAGCGCCGTGTGAACTACCTCGTCCTCGAGTCGCGGTACCCGCTGCTGCCGGGAGCGTCGACCCGGCTGGCCGGCTTCGAGGACCACGCTGCGCGCATCGAGCTCGCCGACGGCGTCGCGCCGTTCGCGGACGTCGTCTCCGGTGGGGGCAACCAGGCTGGTTCGCCGGTCGAGGGTGCCGTCACCGGCAACTCGTTCGGCACGCACACACAGGGGCCGATCCTGCCGCTCAACCCGCAGCTGACCGACGCGGTGCTCGCCGCGGCGACGGCCCGACTCGGCCGCGACTACACGCCGGACCCGGGTCGGACGGCGACGATCGACGAGTACGCACGTGAAGCCCGCGCCACGATCGACCGGTACGTCGACAAGGCGTTCAAGCGCATCGCGTAGCCGGTGGTCGACGGCGGCCGCCTGGAGGCCCGGCATCGGTGTGGGAGACCGGTGCCGTGCCTCCAGGCGGTTTCGTCCGTCACATGACGGATGCCAGGACGACGACGGGCCCGGATCCATGTGGATCCGGGCCCGTCGTGTGGTGCGTCGCGCTTACTTCGACTCGTGGAGTCGGCTGCTCTCGTCGTGCCACTCGATCGCGGTGGCGGCGAGCTTGTCCTTGAACTCAGCCCCGTGGTGGGCGCAGAAGAACAGTTCGCCGCTCGCCATGGTGGCTCGGATGTACGCCTGCGCTCCGCAGCTGTCACACCGGTCGGCAGCGGTGAGCTGGTGGTTGCTGACTTCGTC
Source organism: Curtobacterium sp. MCPF17_011 (assembly GCF_003234145.1). Taxonomy (NCBI): domain Bacteria; kingdom Bacillati; phylum Actinomycetota; class Actinomycetes; order Micrococcales; family Microbacteriaceae; genus Curtobacterium; species Curtobacterium sp. MCPF17_011. The sequence continues at coordinate 224,071 of NZ_QKSK01000004.1, read as the reverse complement.
GATGGAGAGGTCCTGCACGGTCTGGGTCATTGCTGTGCTCCTCACGGATTGCAGGTGGTGCTTCTTGGTTGCACCATCTCAACACGTCCTGCCTGGATGTGCGGCATCCGGGGCGCTCATTTCGCTCAGCGCGGACCGATCATCCCCAGTACGAGTGTCGGGACGGCTGCGGAGCTGTTCGTGCTGCACCGCACGGCGCAGGCGGCGCGCCCGCGCCCGACGTTGCGCCGGTCGCTCGACGAGCAGACTGGACAGGTACCCCAAGCCGAGAGTCGACAGGATCTGCAGGATCAACAGGAGTGGGAACGGCAGCACCGGACCGAGTGCGAGGCAGGTGAGTTGTTGCACGGGCCAGGCGTAGACGTAGAAGCCGTACGAGGCGTCGAACCGTGATCCAACCCGATGCAGGGGTACTGCCGTGCTGAGCGGGAGCAGCAGGATGATGAACGGGAGCGGAGCGATGTCCGCACTCGTCCCGGTCACGATCGACGCCGCGATCACCGTGAGCAGCGCCACGACCGTGACTGCCGAGACACGGATCGCGCCGGCCCAGAAGTATGCGACGGCACCCGCTGCGAACGCGACACAGACGTCGATGGCAGAACCGAGGCCTGGGTACTCGATGATCCCGAGGGTGTTCGGGAGCGCCGCGATCATCGCGACGGCGAGGGCGACTACCGAGGTCACGCGTCGGACCCGTACCGGGACCAGCGAGAAGGCGACAGCGACCGCGACGTAGCAGGCGGCCTCCCAGAAGAGCGTCCACAGTGAGCCGTTCCAGATGCCTTCGTACGGCACGCCGACCAGGGTGTCGTCGATGCCCTCCTGCAGGAACCTCGGCGGGTAGAGCGGCGCGTTGTGGAGGACGTACCGGACGGCACTCGACGGGTCCCACCTCGCGTCGGGTTCGTATCCGACCGAGATCGGGGCGAAGACGAAGGCGGTGACGAGGAGGGTGGCGAACAGTCCGGGGAGGATGCGAGCCGCGCGGGCCTCGGCGAAGTCGAGCATCGACCGCGTGTTGTCGCGACTCCGGCAGATGAGGTACCCCGACACGGTGAAGAAACCCATCACACCCCAACGTCCCACGGTCATCCCGCCGAGCTCGGGCTCGGCGGACACCCCGGCCATCCCCACCGCATGCGACACGAGCACCAGTCCGGCGAACAGCAGTCGGGCGGCGTTCAAGGAGTTCGCGGCTGGGTCGAAGGTCGAGGCAAGCGTCCGCGACGCCCGTGTCGGTTTCATACTGAAGTACTACATGCTTCCTGCTTCTGCTGGTGAACCATGTGTATTTCGCCCGCGCCTCCCTGCCGTGTCGGCGATGCTCGATACGCTCGTCAGGTGAGCTCCGACTACTCCGCACGGCATCTCTCCGTCCTCGAAGGACTCGAGGCGGTCCGGAAGCGTCCCGGCATGTACATCGGCTCGACGGACTCCCGCGGCCTGATGCACTGCCTGTGGGAGGTCATCGACAACTCGGTCGACGAAGCCCTCGCGGGGCACGGTGACGAGATCGGGGTGACGTTGCACGCGGACGGGTCGGTCGAGGTCTCCGACGTCGCTCGTGGCATCCCCGTCGACGTCGAACCGAAGACCGGCCTGACCGGGGTGGAGGTCGTGTTCACGAAGCTGCACGCCGGCGGCAAGTTCGGCTCGGGGTCGTACGCGGCCTCCGGCGGGTTGCACGGGGTCGGTGCCTCCGTCGTGAACGCGCTGTCGGAGCGCCTCGACGTCGAGGTCGACCGGGGCGGCAAGACCTACGCCATGTCGTTCCACCGTGGGGAGCCCGGCATCTTCGACGACGCGCAGGGCATCGGGCCTGACGCGCCGTTCGCGCCGTTCACCTCGGGCAGCGAACTCCGGGTCATCGGCAAGGTGAAGAAGGGCGTCACCGGCACCCGGGTGCGGTACTGGGCGGACCGGCAGATCTTCACGAAGGACGCCGCGTTCAGCACCGGCGACCTGGTGAACCGGGCACGCCAGACGGCGTTCCTGGTCCCCGGACTCGGGTTGACCATCACCGATGCCCGCCCCGCCTCGATGTCGGCCGCCGCGGAACGAGCCGCGCTGGCGGCGCCGCCCCTGGACGGCGAGCCGAGCGCCCGCGTGGAGCAGGGCCCGGTCGTCGAGCGCTTCCGCTACGAGGGCGGCATCGGCGAGTTCGTCGAGCACCTGGCGGTCGACGGCGCGAAGACCGACGTCTGGCGCATCCAGGGTTCCGGCACCTTCAAGGAGACCGTGCCGATGCTCGACGACAAGGGCCACATGGTCTCCACTGAGGTCGAGCGCACCTGTGAGGTCGACGTCGCTCTGCGGTGGGGCGACGGCTACGAGACGATGTTCCGCAGCTTCGTCAACATCATCGCCACGCCGAAGGGCGGGACGCACCAGACGGGTTTCGAAGCAGGTCTGGTCAAGGCGGTCCGCACCCAGGTCGAGGCGAACGCCCGCAAGCTGAAGGTCGGTCAGGACAAGCTCGAGAAGGACGATGTGCTCGCCGGTCTCACCGCCGTGCTGACCGTCCGGCTGCCCGAGCCGCAGTTCGAGGGACAGACCAAGGAGATCCTCGGCACGCCGGCGGTCCGACGCATCGTCGACTCGGTCGTGTCGAAGCGGATGACCGAGATCCTCACCTCGACGCAGCGCACCGAGAAGGCACAGGCAGCCGGACTCCTCGAGAAGGTCGTCGCCGAGATGAAGACGCGCATCTCGGCCCGTGCGCACAAGGAGACGCAACGCCGCAAGAACGCGCTCGAGAACTCCTCGCTGCCGACGAAGCTCGCGGACTGCCGGTCGAACGACGTCGAGGGCACCGAGCTGTTCATCGTCGAGGGTGACTCGGCCCTGGGTACCGCGAAGCTCGCCCGGAACAGCGAGTACCAGGCGCTCCTGCCGATCCGCGGCAAGATCCTCAACGTGCAGAAGGCGTCCGTGTCGGACATGCTCTCGAACGTCGAGTGCGCGTCGATCATCCAGGTGATCGGCGCCGGGTCCGGGCGCACGTTCGAGCTCGACCAGGCCCGGTACGGCAAGGTCATCATCATGTCCGACGCAGACGTCGACGGCGCCCACATCCGCACGCTCCTGTTGACGCTGTTCTTCCGCTACATGCGTCCGATGATCGAGCAGGGTCGGGTGTTCGCCGCAGTGCCACCGCTGCACCGGGTCGTCGTGGTGAACCGTGGCAAGCCGAACGACACGCTCTACACGTACTCCGAGCAGGAGCTCACGACGCTGCTGAAGAAGCTCGAGCGGTCGAACAAGAAGTACCTCGAGCCGATCCAGCGGTACAAGGGGCTGGGCGAGATGGACGCCGACCAGCTGGCCGAGACGACGATGGACCGTGCGCACCGGACGCTCCGTCGGGTGAACGTGTCGGACGCGGAGTCGGCGGCGAAGGTGTTCGAGCTGCTCATGGGCAACGACGTCGCGCCGCGCAAGGAGTTCATCCTGGCGGGCGAGGGCCTGGACCGCGAGCGCATCGACGCCTGACCGGTGACGTCGAGACGCCGCCACGATGTCGAGACGCCGCCGGACACGGCGGCGTCCCGCAGTCACGGCGCCGTCTCGCGGAGCCGAAGGCGTGTCAGACCTCGCCCGGGGTCCCATCGACCGCGGCGGCGCTGCCACCGATGGTGACGACCTCGGCGTCGAGCGGACTGCCCGACCCGTCGCGCTTCGACAGCCAGTCCGGCAGGGTCCGGGCAGCACCGTCGGAGCCGACCGCATGCGGCGGCGCGACGCCGGCCCAGGCGACGCTGAGGCCGTCCTCGCCCTTGAGGAACGCGTGTGCCCGGACGCCCTGCGTGCCACGGCCCTTCGCCGGGAACTCGGTGAGGGCGGAGACCTTGGCGCGACCCGCGTCGGTGCCCGGCAGGGCGCTCGAGGTGGTGGAGACGGTGGCGACGACGGTGTCCTCGGTCAGGGCGACGGAGCCGAACCAGACCACGGTGGCACCACCGGCGAGCGACACGCCCGCGACGCCGCCGGCCGGGAGGCCCTGCGGTCGGACGGCGGCGGCCGGGAACCGGAGCAGCTGGGCGTTCGAGGTGATGAACACCAGGTCGTCCGACTCGGGTGCCTGGGTGGCGCCGACGACGTGGTCGCCCGGCTTCAGCCCGATGGCGGGGAAGTCCGGCTTGTCGGGCCAGGCCGCCGGCACGACGCGCTTGACGATGCCCTGCGCGGTGCCGATGGCGACCGAGTCCGCGACGGACGCGTCGAGCGACACGAGGGCGACCACGGTCTCGCTCTTCGAGACACCGAGGTAGTCGCTGACCCGGACTCCGGCGTCGAGCCGCACCGACGCGGGCGGGACGGCCGGGACGTCCACGGGGGAGAACCGCACGACACGCCCGGTCGAGGTGAGCGCGCCGACCTGCCCGCGGGCGGTGCTGACGACGGCGGAGCGTACGGCGTCGTGCTTCGAGCGCTTCGGCACGTGCACGATGCCAGACTCCGCGGCGGGGATGTCGACACGGACGAGTCGTCCGGTCGTCGAGAGCAGCACTCGGCAGGGGGCGTCGGCGACCTGGAGCGACTCCGGGTCCACCGTGGCCTTCCGACCGCCACGGACGGGCGCGTCGGCCTCGGTGAGCAGGGTGCGGCGGGGCGTGGCGAACTCCTCGGACACCGCGGTCAGCTCGGTCGCGACCTGGGCGCGCAGCCGTTCGTCGGACGCGAGCAGTTCCTCGAGCGCGGCGATGTCGGCGAGCAGCTGGTCGCGTTCGCCCTCGAGCTCCATGCGCGAGAACTTCGTCAGACGGCGCAGACGGAGCTCGAGGATGTACTCGGCCTGCACCTCGGACAGGTCGAAGACGTCGCGGAGCCGGTTCCGTGCGGCTTCGGAGTCGTCGGAGGTGCGGATGACCTGGATGACCTCGTCGATGTCGAGGATCGCGATGAGCAGCCCCTCGACCAGGTGCAGGCGCTCACGACGTCGGGCCAGCCGGTACTGGGAGCGCCGGGTGACCACGGACAGGCGGTGCTTGACGTAGACGTCGAGCAGGTCGCGGAGCCCGAGTGTGCGGGGCGAGCCGTCGACCAGGGCGACGTTGTTGATCCCGAAGTTCTCTTCGAGCGGCGTGTGCTTGTAGAGCTGTTCGAGGACGGCCGTCGGGTTGAAGCCGGACTTGATGCCGATGACGAGCCGGAGGCCGTGGTTGCGGTCGGTCAGGTCGTTGACGTCCGAGATGCCGACGAGCTTCTTCGACTGCACCCCGTCCTTGATCTTCTCGATGACCCGCTCGGGCCCGACCAGGTAGGGCAGCTCGGTGACGACCAGCCCGGACTTGCGCGGGGTGAGGTTCTCGACCGAGACCTTCGCCCGGGTCCGGAAGGTCCCGCGTCCGGTCGCGTAGGCGTCGCGGACCCCGGAGAGCCCGACGATGGTCCCGCCGGAGGGCAGGTCCGGACCGGGGACGAACTCCATGAGCTCCTCGAGCGTGGCCCGCGGGTGCATGAGCAGGTGCTTCGCGGCCTCGACGACCTCGCCGAGGTTGTGCGGCGCCATGTTCGTCGCCATGCCGACCGCGATGCCGGAGGCGCCGTTGACGAGCAGGTTCGGGAAGGTCGCTGGCAGCACGCTCGGCTGCATGATCTGGTTGTCGTAGTTGGGCACGAAGTCGACGACGTCCTCGCCGAGCCCCTCCGTCATCGCCATCGACGGTTCGGCCAGGCGCGCCTCGGTGTACCGGGCAGCAGCCGGGCCGTCGTCGAGGGAGCCGAAGTTGCCGTGTCCGTCGATCAGCGGCACGCGCATGGTGAACGGCTGCGCGAGCCGGACGAGCGCGTCGTAGATCGCGCCGTCGCCGTGCGGGTGCAGCTTCCCCATCACCTCACCGGTGACGCGGGCGCTCTTCACGTGGCCGCGGTCCGGCCGCAGGCCCATCTCCGCCATCTGGTAGAGGATGCGGCGCTGCACGGGCTTCAGGCCGTCACGGGCGTCCGGGAGCGCGCGTGAGTAGATGACCGAGTACGCGTACTCCAGGAAGGAGCCCTGCATCTCCTCCGAGACGTCGACGTCCTCGATGCGCTCACCGTCGGGCAGTCCGACGACGTCCGTGCGTGCCATGGCACCTTCCTGCCGACCCAGCTCGATCTGGAAGACTCTGGGGGTGGGAACAAGCGTACCGACGGCCCCCGACGCCGCCGTGAACCTCGCCGACGTGCTGCCGAGTTGCCTCGTCGCGCTGGGCGTCGCCGACGACGCCTGGTTGCGGGACACCGGCCGGGAGGCCCGGATCGCCCTCCGTCCCGCCCGTTCCGCGATCGTCGTGCTGGTCGACGGCCTCGGCGCGAACGCCCTCGCTGCACGGGCGGGTCACGCGCGCTTCCTCACCGCGACGAAGAAGCGCCTGCGCAGCGGCTTCCCGACGACGACCGCCGCGGCGCTGACGACGCTCACGACCGGCCGGCCACCCGGTGCGCACGGTGTCGTCGGGTACAGCGGGTGGAACCCGGACGACTCGCGGGTGATGAACCTGCTCAGTGGGTGGGACACCGAGGTCCCCGCCGGCTGGCTGCGCTCCGAGACGGTGTTCACCGCGGCGTCGGACCTCGGTGTGGACCCGGTCGTCGTCGCCCCGAGCCGCTACCGGTCCTCGGGCATGACGGCGAACGTCCTCGGTGGCGCGCGCTTCGTCCCCGGCGACACGATCCCGGCCCGCATCGACGCCGCGCTCGACGCGACCGCGACCGGGCAGCAGCTCGTCTACCTCTACATCCCGGAGCTCGACTCGATCGGGCACAAGCACGGCTGGCAGTCCGACCGGTGGACCGCGGCGCTCGAGTTGGTGGACGCCGAGCTGTCCCGCCTCGCCGACCGTATCGCGCCCGACGTCGGGGTGCTCGTCACCGCGGACCACGGCGTGCTCGACGTGCCGCCGCACGCGAACGTCCCGATGGACCCGGAACTCCTGGTGGACGTCGCCGGCGTGGCGGGCGATCCACGCTGCCGTCAGCTGACCGTTGCGCCGGGAACGGACGTGCCAGCGCTCGTCGAGGCGTTCCGGGCGTCGCTGGGCAAGCGTGCGGTGGTCGCCAGCCGCGACGAAGCCGTGGCCGCCGGGTGGTTCGGACCGGTCGACCCGGAGGTCATGCCGCGGATCGGCGACGTGCTGCTCGTCGCGAAGGGATCGTGGGCGTTCAACGACGACCGCGGGGTCCCGGAGGGCACGGAGCCCGGCCGGATGATCGGCCAGCACGGGGCGATGAGTGACGACGAACTGCTCGTCCCGCTGCGCCTGGCCGGCGCGTTCGCCCAGTAGCCCGCGCGCTGACGGACTGGAGCGCTGACCGACCGGGGCCCGGGCGGTCCGGACGCCGCAACGGACGCCGCAACCGACGGGGCCGGCACGGACCGAGGCCGGGACGGACAGGAGGCCCGCCCCACGGACGCGGGACGGGCCTCCTGACCGGTCGGTCGGCAGGACGGGTCAGACGGTGTCGTCGTCCGGGCGGGTGCCGAAGACGATCTCGTCCCAGCTGGGCATGGCGCGACGGTTGCGCTTGCGGCGGTCGGACCGGCCGTCGGCGTCCGGGACGGCCGTGGGGCGGGCCTCCGGCTGCGGGGCAGTGTCCGAGTCGTCGACGGGCGACACGGGCAGGTCGACGACGCCGACCGAGGTGCCGCGCGGGGCGTCCTGCTGGTCCGGGAAGGTCGCGGCTTCGCGCTCACCCCGGCGGCGGCGGAGGGCCTCCAGCAGGTCGGCGGTCTCGTTGCCGGGCGCACGCTCCTCGACGTACGAGGTGCCGATGCGGGGGAGCGGCGGGCGCAGTGCGGTGCGCTCGACGGCTTCGGGGGCTGTGGGCTCCTCGGCGGCTGCGGCCTCCTCGACGTGGAAGGCGCCGGAGTCGAAGCGGGTGCCGTCCTCGTCCTGACGCTCGTACTCGACGGCGCGGAGACGCGGGGCGATGCCCTCGTCCTCGGTGTGCGACAGGCGGTGCGCGTCGCCGTTGTCCGGCACGAGCGTTGCGGTCTTCGGGTCGAAGCGCCACTGGGCATCGTGCTCGACCTCGGCAGCGGTGTACCGGACCTGGACCTGCCAGCCGTTCTCGACGTGCTTCCAGCTCGACCAGGCGATGTCGGTGGCGTCCCCGGCCTCCAGGCGGGCCGTGATGGCTTCGCCGAAGGTGTCCGGCGACGCGTCGTCGACCGGGGTCACGCTGACCCGGCGGGCGGCGTCGAGCACGAACGCGCGCTCGGCGAGGACCGGACCCTCGAACCGGCGGACGTAGTCGACCTCGACGCCGAGGGACGCGGCGACGTCGGCGGCGTCGGAACCGCTGCGGATGCGCGCCTGCACGTCCTTCGGTGACACGCGCTTCTGCGGCCCGGAGTCGGGGTTCGCCTGCCGGACCTGACCCGGGAGGGACGCGGTGACGGGCAGCCGGAACTCGGTCCCGCCGTCGGTCGCCAGGAGGAGTGACCCGGATTCGACTCCGATGACTCTCACGTCTTGCATGGTTCCGCCTTCCGCTGCCTGCGTACGGTCGTGCGTCGTACCCGAGGAGTATGCAGGCCGCTGCAGCACTTTCCGCGCAGGCGCACGGCGTGCCGTGCGTCTCGTCCCCGGCTTCGGGAATGGTCGGGATGCGCGCCGGGTTGCACGGCCAGAACGCACCGCTCGAGTACTCGGTTTGCACTCGGACGGGCCGTGGTGCAAACTGTCGCCGCCGAATCCGGCGACGACCTCTCGATACGAGAAATGGATGGGCATGGCCACCGATTACGACGCCCCCCGGAAGACCGACGACAACTCCGACTCGGAGTCGATCGAGGCCCTCAAGGAGCGCGTCCCCGACAAGATGTCGGGAGTCGTCGACGACGATTCTGACAACCCGGGCAGCTTCGAGCTCGCGGGCCAGGACCTCAGCGACGTCGACCTCGACGTCGTCGTCCTGCCCCCGCAGGTCGACGAGTTCACCTGTGTCGAGTGCTTCCTGGTGAAGCACCGCTCGCAGCTCGACCACGAGACGAAGCTCGGCCCCGTGTGCATGGAGTGCGCAGCACTCTGAAGCACCGACCGAGCGCAGAACGGCCCGCATCCTCCTGGATGCGGGCCGTTCTGCGTGTGGGGTCCCGCGTCAGGCCGGTTCGGTCCGGTTCGTCCGCTCGGCGCCGGTCGTCAGGGCCCGGGTGACGGCCTCCGGGTCACGGACGCTCACCAGCCAGTACGGGGTGGGGTCGGCGGCGTCCCGGACCTCCACCTTGACGACGCCGTGCACGTAGCCGCGGAACAGGGTCCAGGCGCGGGCGTCGAGTTCCGGTCCACGCTGGCTGGTCGCGGCCGCACCGGTGAAGCCGGCGACCTCGCCGACGACCGAGCGGGGCAGATGGGCCCGACCGGCGTGGAACTCGGTGTCCGTCACCTCGATGACAGGTGCGAGAGCCCACAGGAGCACGAGCACAGCGAGCTCCATGCCGATGGCCACGGCGACCCCGGCCGTCGCGCTGATGGGGAGGAAGACGAGCAGGCTCGCGGGGATGACGAGCGCCGTCGCCAGGTACAGGGCGGGCGGAGCCCACAGTCGTTCGCGGTACACGGTCACCCCTCCATTCGACCACGAGCCGCTGCGTGCTCCGAGCAGGTCACGGATCGGTCACGGTCTGCACTACCCTCGACTCGTGACCGAAGCAGTCGACGTCCTCTGGACCGGCAACGCCGCTCCCGCCTTCGCCAAGCCCGGCGACGCCGGAGCGGACCTCGTGTCGGCCGAGTCCTTCGTGCTCGCGCCCGGGGAACGCCGCCTGGTCGGCACCGGGCTGGCGATCGCCCTGCCGGACCAGCACGTCGGCTTCGTCGTGCCCCGCAGCGGTCTGGCCGCGAAGCACGGCATCACCATCGTGAACGCACCCGGCACGATCGACTCGGGGTACCGCGGCGAAGTGAAGGTCGCGTTGCTCAACACGGACGCCACCGAGCCGTACGAGGTCCGGGTCGGCGACCGGATCGCACAGCTGATCGTCATGCCGGTGCCCCGCGTGACGTTCACGCAGGTCGCCGAGCTGCCGCAGAGCGCTCGCGGCCAGGGCGGGTTCGGGTCGTCGGGCTACGGTGACCGGACCGGTCACGAGGTGTCCTCCGGCGTCGTCGGCGCCGGACAGGACGCCGATCGGAACGACGGAGCGGTGACGCCCGTCGACATGCACGAGCAGGGTCTGGAAGGGACGCGGTCATGAGGATCGGACGACGCAAGCGCGACGAGGTCGAGGTCGCCGAGGCCGTGGTGGACGACGTCGAGGTCGCCGGGCCCTCGCCCGAGATCGAGCTCGCGGACGACGCCGACGCGGGCTTCGACGAGGTCCTGGCCACCGAGTCGACCGACAAGTCGGCTCCGCTGGACCGTGGCGACAACGGTCCCCTCGACGAGACCGAGGCGAACCTGGTCCGACCGTACGTCGACCTCGGCGGCGTGAAGATCCTGCCGCGCGAGGGTCTGCACCTCCGCCTCGAGGTCGAAGAGGACTCGCAGCGTGTCGTCGCCGTCGGCCTGGACTACGACGAGTCGACCCTGCAGGTGCAGCCGTTCGCCGCGCCGCGCTCGACCGGCCTCTGGCACGAGATCCGTGCGCAGATCGCCGAGCAGATCCAGCAGCAGGGCGGTGTCGTCACGGAGGTCGACGGCCCGTTCGGTCCGGAACTCCGCGCGCAGGTGCCCGTCGTGGGCGGCGCGGGGGTCACCGACGGGGTCCGAGCGGCCCGCTTCGTCGGGGTCGACGGCCCGCGCTGGTTCCTCCGTGGGGTCATCGCCGGCAAGGCCGCCGAGCAGCCCGAGGACGCCGCCGACATCGAGGAGCTCTTCCGCAGCGTCGTCGTCGTTCGTGGAACGACCCCGATGCCGCCGCGCGACCTCATCCCGTTGCACATGCCGAAGTCGACCCAGTCGACCATCTGACTCGGCTGCGGCCGACCCGACGAACCAGCCTGGAGGCCCGGTGACGGACCACGACGACCGCTCCCGTCCCGACGGGGTCACCCCGACCACCGGCTCCGCCGCGTCGGATCCGTTCGTCGAGGAGCGCGCGGAGCCGCTGTCACTGCAGGCCCAGCTGCGGGACGCGGTGCGCAACGCCGGCATCGGTCAGGTCGCCCCGGGCGAGGCGCCCTCCGGCAAGGCCCTGCTGACCGCGGTCGGGGGTGTCCGCGGGCTCGCCGAGTCGGTGCTGCCGGGCTTCGCCTTCCTGATCGTCTACGCGATCACGAAGGAGGTCGTGCCGAGCGTCGTCGTCCCGGTCGCGATCGGGCTCGTCTTCGTGGTGCTCCGGCTGCTCCAGCGGCAGTCGATCATGATGTCCTTCGCGGGGATCTTCGGCGTCGCGATCTCGGCGGGCCTCGCCCTGCTGACGGGTCGCGCCGAGAGCAACTTCATCCCCGGCATCGTCATCAACGCCGTCTTCCTGGCGGTCATCCTCGTCACGCTGGCGATCCGCCGGCCACTGATCGGCCTGGTCGTCGGCCTGCTCGTGCCCGGCGACGACGACGGTCACGACTGGCGGGACGACCCGGCGAAGCGTCGCGTCCTGACCGTCGCGACCTGGATGTGGGCCGGGCTCTTCGCCTTCCGGCTCGCGTTCGAGATCCCGCTCTGGCTGGCGGCGCAGGTCGAGCTGCTCGCCGGCATCAAGCTGATCACCGGCGTCCCGCTCTACGCAGCCCTGCTCTGGGTGACGTGGCTGCTCGTCCGGACCGTCTTCGTCCGGGACGAACCCGCCGCGGTGTAGAGTTGTCTCGACGTCAAGACACTTTCCTCCGGGCACGACGGAGTCCCCGGGTTTAGGTTCACCTTGCTGGTGGGACGTCCCGCGGCCCGCGAGGATGAGGGCACACCGATCAACTCAGGAGGCGGCACAGTGGCTGCAGTCAACAGCTTCGGATCGAAGGACACGCTCTCGGTCGGGGGTGTCGACTACGCCATCCACCGGATCGACGCCGTGCCCGGGCACGAGAAGCTCCCGTACAGCCTCAAGGTGCTGCTCGAGAACCTCCTGCGCACCGAGGACGGCGCGAACGTCACCGAAGGCCAGATCCGCGCCCTCGGCTCGTGGAAGCCGGAGGCAGACCCGGACACCGAGATCCAGTTCTCCCCGGCCCGCGTGGTCATGCAGGACTTCACCGGTGTCCCGTGCATCGTCGACCTCGCCACCATGCGCGAGGCGATGGCCGAGATCGGCGGCGACCCGAACAAGATCAACCCGCTGTCCCCGGCCGAGATGGTCATCGACCACTCGGTGATCGCGGACCTCTTCGGCAGCTCCGACGCCCTCCAGCGCAACACCGACCTCGAGTACGAGCGGAACGGGGAGCGCTACCAGTTCCTCCGCTGGGGCCAGACGGCGTTCGAGGACTTCAAGGTCGTCCCGCCGGGCACCGGCATCGTCCACCAGGTCAACATCGAGTACCTGGCGAAGGTCACCTACACGCGTGACTTCGACGGCGAGACCTACGCCTACCCGGACACCCTCGTCGGCACCGACTCGCACACCACGATGGTCAACGGCCTCGGCGTGCTGGGCTGGGGCGTCGGCGGCATCGAGGCCGAGGCGGCGATGCTCGGTCAGCCGGTCTCCATGCTCATCCCGAAGGTCGTCGGCTTCAAGCTCTCGGGTGCGATCCCCGCCGGTGTGACCGCGACCGACGTGGTGCTCACGATCACCGAGCAGCTCCGCAAGCACGGTGTGGTCGGCAAGTTCGTCGAGTTCTACGGCGAGGGTGTCGGCGCGGTGCCGCTCGCGAACCGCGCGACCATCGGCAACATGAGCCCCGAGTTCGGCTCGACGGCCGCGATCTTCCCGGTCGACGACGTCACGCTCGACTACCTGCGGCTGACCGGTCGCGACGAGGCGCAGATCGCCCTGGTCGAGGCGTACTCGAAGACGCAGGGTCTGTGGCACGACCCCTCGGTCGAGCCGGCGTACTCGGAGTACCTCGAGCTCGACCTCTCGACGGTCGTCCCCTCGATCTCCGGCCCGAAGCGCCCGCAGGACCGCATCGTCCTGTCCGAGGCGAAGGACCAGTTCGAGGTCGACCTCGCCAACTACGCGAGCATCGAGCACACCGAAGAGGACAAGGCCGTCGCGGACACGTTCCCGGCGTCCGACCCGGTCGCCGCTGCCCCCGGTGACGAGCACGCCGTCGACGACCTGCAGGACGCTCCGGCGTCCGAGGTCCCGGTCCACGCGTCCAGTGCGCCCGGCACGGTCTCGAAGCCGACCTCGGTCGCGATCGCCGAAGGTGACCCCTTCACGATCGACCACGGTGCCGTCGCGATCGCCGCGATCACGTCGTGCACCAACACGTCGAACCCGTCGGTGATGATGGCCGCGGGCATCCTCGCGCGCAACGCGTCGAAGAAGGGCCTGAAGGCCAAGCCGTGGGTCAAGACCACCCTCGCGCCGGGCTCCAAGGTCGTCACGGACTACTACGAGAAGGCCGGTCTGACGACCTACCTCGAGGACCTCGGCTTCTACACGGTCGGCTACGGCTGCACCACCTGCATCGGCAACTCGGGCCCGCTGCCCGAGGAGATCTCGCAGGCCGTGCAGGACAATGACCTCGCCGTGACCGCGGTGCTCTCGGGCAACCGCAACTTCGAGGGCCGCATCAACCCGGACGTGAAGATGAACTACCTGGCGTCCCCGCCGCTGGTCATCGCGTACGCCCTCGCCGGCTCGATGCACTTCGACTTCGACACCGACGCGCTCGGCACGGACACCGATGGCAACGACGTCTTCCTCAAGGACATCTGGCCCGACACGGCCGAGGTCCAGCAGGTGATCGACTCGTCGATCGACACCGAGATGTTCACCCACGAGTACGGCTCCGTGTTCGAGGGCGACGACCGGTGGAAGAACCTGCCGACCCCGACCGGTGACACGTTCGAGTGGGACGCGCAGTCGACCTACGTGCGGAAGCCCCCGTACTTCGAGGGCATGACGATGACGCCCGACGCCGTGTCGGACATCTCCGGTGCCCGCGTGCTCGCCAAGCTCGGCGACTCGGTCACGACCGACCACATCTCCCCAGCCGGATCGATCAAGGCCGACAGCCCGGCGGGCAAGTACCTCGCCGAGCACGGCGTCGACCGCAAGGACTTCAACTCCTACGGCTCGCGCCGCGGCAACCACGAGGTCATGATCCGCGGCACGTTCGCGAACATCCGACTCCGCAACCAGCTCCTGGACGGCGTCGAGGGTGGCTACACCCGCGACTTCACCACGCCCGACGGTGCGCAGTCGTTCATCTACGACGCGTCCGAGCACTACCAGGCGCAGGGCACCCCGCTCGTCGTCCTGGGCGGCAAGGAGTACGGCTCCGGTTCCTCCCGTGACTGGGCGGCGAAGGGCACGAGCCTCCTGGGCGTCAAGGCGGTCATCACCGAGAGCTTCGAGCGGATCCACCGGTCGAACCTCATCGGCATGGGCGTCGTCCCGCTGCAGTTCCCGGCCGGCGAGTCGATCGAGTCCCTCGGGCTCGACGGCACCGAGTCCATCTCGATCTCCGGTCTGACCGCGCTCAACGAGGGCACCACGCCGAAGACCGTGCACGTCACGGCGGAGCCGACCGAGCACTCGCCCGCCGGCAAGCAGCCGATCGAGTTCGACGCGGTCGTCCGCATCGACACCCCGGGCGAGGCCGACTACTACCGCAACGGCGGCATCCTGCAGTACGTCCTCCGTTCGCTCGTCTGACCCCTTCCGCGAAACGCAACCTGGGCGGCTCCCCGCAGCGGTACTCCGTTGCGGGGAGCCGCTCTCGTTGCGTTTCGCGGAGGACGGGAGGCGCGTGGCGGGCTGCCACCGCGCCTCCAGTCCGTCCGCTGGTCGCGCGCATAGAGTGGGCCGACCGCCGTACGAAAGGAGCGCCCGTGAGCCTGCTCGCCAGCATCACGTCGCCGCGCGACCTGAAGCGTCTCTCCGACGCGCAGATGACCGACCTCGCCGCGGAGATCCGCACCTTCCTGGTCGCCGAGGTCGCCAAGACCGGCGGGCACCTCGGGCCGAACCTGGGCGTCGTCGAGCTGACCCTCGCCATGCACCGGGTCTTCGACTCGCCGCACGACCCGTTCGTCTTCGACACCGGTCACCAGTCGTACGTGCACAAGCTCGTCACCGGCAGGCAGGACTTCTCGCGTCTGCGGGAGCGTGGGGGCATCGCCGGCTACCCGCAGCGGAGCGAGTCGGAGCACGACATCGTCGAGTCGTCGCACGCGTCCTCGTCGCTGTCCTGGGCGGACGGGATCTCCCGTGCCTTCCAGCAGACCGGGCAGTCCGACCGCACGGTCGTCGCCGTGGTCGGGGACGGCGCCCTCACGGGTGGCATGACGTGGGAGGCGCTCAACAACATCTCCGACCAGAACGACCGCCGACTGGTGATCGTGGTCAACGACAACGGCCGCTCCTACGCGCCGACGATCGGCGGGATGGCCCGCTTCCTCAGCTCCGTCCGGACCCGTCGCGAGTACCGCACCCTGTACGAGAAGAGCCGGGCCGCAGCCGACCACTTCGGTGCGCCCGGACGGGCTGTGTACCGCGGGCTCCGCGGCGGGCTGCACGGTTTCCTGTCGCGCTTCACCAACAACGAGGCGCTGTACTCGAACCTCGACATCAAGTACGTCGGACCCGTCGACGGGCACGACCAGCAGGCGATGGAGGCGGCGCTCCGGCAGGCGAAGGGCTACGGCTCGCCCGTCATCGTGCACGCGATCACCGAGAAGGGCCACGGCTTCGAGCCCGCCCTCCGCGACCAGGCGGACCAGTTCCACGCCGTCGGGCACATCGACCCGGAGACGGGCGAGTCGCTCGACAAGGCCTCGGGTCCGTCGTGGACCTCCGTCTTCGCCGCGACGCTCGCCGAGGTCGGCCACGAGGACCCGCGGATCATGGCCATCACCGCCGCGATGCTCCGTCCGACCGGACTGCACCTGTTCCAGCAGGCGCACTCGGACCGGGTCATCGACGTCGGCATCGCCGAGCAGCATGCCGTCACCACGGCCGCAGGGCTGGCGTACGGGGGACTCCACCCCGTCGTGGCGCTCTACGCGACGTTCCTCAACCGGGCGTTCGACCAGGTGCTCATGGACGTCGCCCTGCACCGGGCCGGCGTCACCTTCGTGCTCGACCGTGCCGGCATCACCGGCCCCGACGGGCCCTCGCACCACGGCATGTGGGACCTGGCGCTGCTGCAGGTCGTCCCTGGCATCCGGATCGCCGCCCCGCGCGACGCCGTCACCCTGCGTGAGGAGTTCCGGGAGGCCGTGGCGGTCGATGACGCGCCGACGGTCCTCCGGTGGTCCAAGGGTCAGGTCGGGCCGGACATCCCCGCACTCCGACGGCTCGGCGACGGTGTCGACGTGCTGCACGAGCCCACCTCGGCCGAGGACGTCCTGATCGTGGCCGTCGGGTCGATGGTGCCGACGGCGCTCGAGGCCGCCGCGCTGCTCGAGGCGCAGGGCATCGGTGTGACCGTCGTCGACCCGCGCTGGGTGGTGCCCATCCCGGCGTCGCTCATCGACCTGTCCCGCGACCACCGGTTGGTCATCACGATCGAGGACGGCGTCCGTGTCGGTGGTGTCGGGACCCGGCTGCGGCAGGACCTCCGCGCTGCCGGGGTCGACACCGGCGTCAACGAGCTCGGGCTGCCGGACGCGTTCATCGACCACGCCAGCCGGAGTCAGATCCTCAGCGATGCGGGGCTGACCGCGCAGGCGATCACCCGCGACGTCATCGACCAGGTCGTCGGCACGAAGGTGCCCCAGGCGAAGCCGGCGCGGTCGCGGGAGTCCGCCGAGCGCTGACGCCCGAGCGCTGACGCCCGTCGCGCCCGGTGCACTTCGGCGTCGCACAACAGAAACCGCCCCGAACCACGGGATCCCGTGGTTCGGGGCGGTTCCTGTTGTGCGGAGCCAGTCAGCGCCGTGCGCCGGGCAGCGCCGTGCGGGCTAGCGGGAGGCGGGGCCGACGATCGGCGGCTCGTGGAACGTGCCGCCGAAGACGCGCTCGGACGCACCGGAGCGGTCGAGGTACGGGCTGATGCCACCGGCCTGGAACGGGTAGCCCGCGCCGAGGATCAGCCCGAGGTCGATCTCCTCGACGTGCTGGACGACCCCGTCCTCGAGCATGCGGTGCACCTCGTCGGCCAGGGCGTCCTCGAACCGGCGCTGCATCTCGGCAGCGTCGACCGGCTTCGCGTCCTTCTTCGCCGGTGCGACGAGCTTCACGGCAGCGGGGTCGTACCCGCTCGCGTTGCCCTTCTTGTCGCGGGTGAGGATCGTGCCGTGCTCCGCGATCCGCTTCAGCCCGTCGCCCGGGTAGAAGCGCTCCGGCCACGCAGCGTGGTGCGAGTCGAGCACGTGCGCACCGACCGGCAGACCGACGAGCTCGAGCAGTTCGAACGGTGACATCGGCAGGCCCAGGGGAGCGGCACCGTCGGCGACGATCTCGAACGAGGTGCCCTCCTCGACGCCACGCATCGCTTCACCGAGGACGCGTGCGAGGACCCGGTTGACGACGAAGCCCGGCTGGTCGGCCGTGACGATGGCGGTCTTCTTCAGCGTCTTCGCGACGGCGAGGGCGGTGGCGACGGCCTCGTCGGAGGTCTTCGCCGCCCGCACGACCTCGAGCAGCGGCATCACCGCGACCGGGTTGAAGAAGTGGAAGCCGACCAGGCGTTCCGGGTTCGTCAGCACCGAGGCCATCTCGTCGACGGAGAGCGACGAGGTGTTCGTGGCGAGGATCGCGTCCGGAGCGATGACCTGCTCGATCTTGCGGAACACGTCCTGCTTGACGCTCATCTCCTCGAACACGGCCTCGATCACCCAGTCGGCGTCGGCGAAGGCGTCGTAGGACACCGAACCGCTGACGAGTGCGGTGATGCGGTTGGCGTCGTCCTGCGAGACCCGGCCCTTGGCGAGCATCTCGTCGACGGACTGGCGGATCCGGGCGACACCGGCGTCGACGCGCTCCTGCGAGACGTCGGTGATGACGACCGGCACGCCGAGACGACGGGCGAAGAGCAGCGCGAACTGGGACGCCATGAGCCCGGCGCCGAGGACGCCCACCTTGGTGATCTTCTTCGCGTCGACGCCCTCGGGAGCGCCGACCGGACGCTTCGCCCGCTTCTGCACGAGGTCGAACGCGTACATCGACGCGGCGAACTGGTCCCCGGCGAGCAGGTCGGCCAGGGCGTCGTCCTCACCGGCGAAGCGCTCCTCCAGTGAACCGCTGCGAGCGGCGGCGACGAGGTCGAGCGCGCGGAACGGCGACTTCGGGACCGTGCCGATCTTCGACGCGACCTGCCCACGGGCGACCTTGACGACGGTGCCCCAGGCGGCCTTCTCGATCAGTCCGGGCTCGTTCTTCCGCACGACCTTGGTGCGGCCGGACACGACGCCGTCAGCCCAGGCGACCGCGGACGGCAGGAACGTCACCGAGGGGATCAGCACATCGCCGATGCCGAGGTCGACCGCGGCCGGGCCGTCCATCAGGCGGTTGTTCTTCAGCGGGTTCTCGACGATGACCCGCAGGGCCTTCTCCGGGCCGATGAGCCGGGGGAGCAGGGTCGCACCGCCCCAGCCGGGGATGATGCCGAGGAAGACCTCGGGCAGCCCGATGCCCTGCGCAGCGGACGAGAACACCCGGTAGGTGCAGTGCAGCGCGACCTCGAGCCCGCCGCCGAGCGCGATGCCGTTGACGAACGCGAACGACGGCACACCGAGCTCGCTGAACTTCCGGAGCGTCGCGTGGCCGAGCACGCCGAGCTCGTGTGCGACCTCGCGGGAGGGGAGCGCCGCCGCCTGGGAGAGATCGGCACCGGCCGCGAAGCAGTACTCCTTGCCGGTGATCGCGACGGCCTGGATCGTGCCCGTCGACGCGGCGTCACGCAGCGCGTCGAGCACGTCCGACAGCTCGCGCATCGTGCGCGGGCCGAGCGTCGAGGGCCGCTTGTAGTCCTTGCCGTTGTCGAGCGTGATCAGCGCGAGCGTGCCACCCGAGGGCAGCGCGACGTGCTTGACGTACGAATGCGTGACGACCTCGTCCTCGCTCAGGGCGGTCAGCTGGTCGATCGGGGTGGTGGTCATGGTCAGGCCGCCTTCCGTGCCGCGGACTTGCTGAAGTTCGGGTTCTCCCAGATGACGGTGCCGCCCTGGCCGAGCCCGATGCACATCGTGGTGATGCCGTACTTGACGTCGGGGCGCTCGGCGAACTGGGCTGCGAGCTGGTTCATCAGGCGGACGCCGCTCGACGCGAGCGGGTGCCCGACGGCGATCGCGCCACCCCAGGCGTTCACGTTCGGGGAGTCCTGCGCGATGCCGTAGTTGTCCAGGTAGGCCAGGACCTGCACGGCGAAGGCCTCGTTGATCTCGAACAGACCGATGTCGTCGATCGACAGCCCGGCCTTCCGCAGCGCCTTGTCGGTAGCGGGGATCGGGCCGACGCCCATGACCTCGGGGTCCACGCCCATGAAGGCGAAGGAGACCATGCGCATCTTCGTCGGCAGACCGTGCTGCTTCGCGCCGTCCTCGGACGCGAGGAGGCTCATCGTCGCGCCGTCGTTGAGCCCGGCGGCGTTGCCGGCGGTGACCCGTCCGTGGGGCCGGAACGGCGTCTTCAACGCGGCCAGGGCCTCCAGGGTGGTGCCGGGTCGCGGCGGCTCGTCGGCCGAGACGATGTCCCAGCCCGCTCCGGTGTTGACCTCGACCGGGATGACGTCCGGCTGCAGCTTGCCGGCACCCCAGGCGGCGGCGTAGCGCTGCTGGGACTGCACGGCGAAGGCGTCGGTGCGGTCCTTCGTGATGGCGGGGAAGCGGTCGTGCAGACGCTCGGCGGTGGCGCCCATGACGAGGGCGTCGCTGGAGACCATGCGCTCCGCGACGAAGCGGGGGTTCGGGTCGGCGTTGAAGCCCATCGGGTGGCGTCCCATGTGCTCGACGCCGCCGGCGATGGCGACGTCGGCGGCACCGAAGGCGATGGCACCGGCGAGCGTCGTGACGCTCGTCATCGCACCCGCGCACATGCGGTCGATGGCGTACCCGGGGACGGTCTTCGGCAGGCCGGCGAGCATGCCCACCGTGCGGCCGAGGGTCAGGCCCTGGTCGCCCTGCTGGGTGGTCGCGGCGACGGCGACGTCGTCCACGGCGGCACCGTCGAGCGAGCTGTTCCGGTCGAGCAGGCCACGCATCGCGTGCACGGCGAGGTCGTCGGCGCGGGTCCGCCAGAACACCCCCTTCTCACCGGCGCGGCCGAACGGGGTACGGACACCGTCCACGAACACGACGTCTGATGTCTTCGGCAATGCGAGCCTCCAGATCCACAACGATCGGGCCGGAGCGACGTGTCACCCCGACCGGCCGGGCCTCGCCCGGCGACGCTCCGACGCTAGTACCCCCGGCTGGGCGGGGGCACGTCGGTTGGGCGGTTCCTACGAGCCGGTCGTCCCGGTCGTGGCGTCGGTCTGTCCGTCTGCGACAAGACCGACCGCACCGGGCGCGCCGGCGTCGGGCGTCGCGTGGTCGGCGTCCGCCGTCGTCTCGTCCGGACGGGAGGCCGTGGTCGCCGTGACCGCGGCCGCCGGGTCCTCGACGGACCGGTCCGCGGCGACCTCGAACGCGTGCGCGATGACCGACGCGGTCTCCTCGACCTGCCACGGCCGGGCGTCGTGCGATGCGAGCGTCGCACCGACGGTCTCGGTCGCGACGGTCTTCGGCGGGTTCCACGACACCAGACGGAGCGTCTCCGGCGTCAGCAGGTTCTCCACGGGGAGGTCGAGCTCCGCCGCACGCGCCGTGACGGCCGCGCGGGCCGCACGGTACCGACGGTCGGCGGCCGGGTTGCGTTCGGCCCAGGCGCGGGGTGGTGGGAGGCTCGGCTCGCTCCCGCCTCGCAGGCGTGGCAGGTCCTCGGTGGTCTGGCCCGCTTCCACGGCGGCCCACCAGCGGTCGAGCTCGGAGCGGCTGGCGCGGCCGGTGAAGGCCTTCAGCGCACCGAGTTCGGCACGTGAAGCCGGGGCAGCAGCGGCGGCGGCGACGATCGCCGAGTCCGGGATGGTGCGTCCCGGGGCGATGTCGGTCTCCTGCGCGTAGGCGTCCCGCGCCTCCCAGAGCGACCGGGCGATCGCGAGGGCCCGGGCGCCGCGGAGCACGTTCATGCCGGACAGTCGACGCCACGGTTCGGCACGCGGGGGCTTCGGGCCGCGAGCGAGGACGGCCGCGAACTCCTCTTCCGCGATCCGCGTCTTGCCGGCGGCGTCCAGGACCTCGGCGAGCGAGTCGCGGAGGTCGGGCAGCAGTTCGACGTCCAGTGCGGCGTAGACGAGCCACGCCTGCGGGAGCGGGCGGGTCGACCAGTCGGCGGCGGAGTGCGCCTTCGCGAGCGTGATGCCGAGCAGTTGCTCGACGACCGCGCCGAGGCCGACACGGGGGAACCCGGCGATCCGGGCCCCGAGTTCGGTGTCGAAGATGCGGGTCGGGACGAGGCCGACCTCGCGGAGGCAGGGCAGGTCCTGGGACGCGGCGTGGAACACCCATTCCTCGTCGACGAGTGCGGCCTGCAGGTCGCTGAAGTCACCGATCGCGATCGGGTCGAACAGGAACGAGCCGGACCCGCGGCGGAACATCTGGATCAGGTAGGCGCGCTGCGAGTAGCGGTAGCCGCTGGCACGCTCGGCGTCGACCGCGACCGGGCCGGTACCGGCGGCGAGCCGTGCGACGGCGTCGAGGTACTCGTCGCGTTCCTCGATGACGTGGACGGCGGCGTGCGCGTCCTCGTATGCGGGATCGGCGTCAGTCACGGGCGAGCCTCCGGGGGGCCAGGAGCGAGACACCGTCCGAGGCCGGGGGGAGTCCGGCGAGCATCGCCACGATCTCCTCCCAGGCCTGCACGTGCGGCGTCAGGTCGTCGTCGAGGGGCGTCCACGACGCCCGCAGTTCCAGCTGGGCGCCGTCGCCCTGAGCCGCGAGTTCGCCGTAGCCGCGGGAGATGATCTTCGTCGCGGTGCCGGACGCGTTGCCGTACCGGGCACCGTGCGCCTCGAGGGCGTCGACGAGCCAGCTCCAGGTGACGTCGGCGACGAACTCGTCGACGCCGATCTCCGGCTCGAGCGGGGCCTGCGCGAAGGTGACGATGCGGTACGCGCCGCCCCACCCCTCCGGCTCCGCGGGGTCGTGCAGGGCGATGAAGCGTCCGGTGCCGAGGTCCGAGTCCACACCGTGCACGACGCCCGACACGTCCGCCGCCAGGGCGAGTGAGAAGGGTGCGATGCGGCTCGGCGACGGGATCTCGGTGACCGTGGTCTCGGTGCGGGTCCTGCCACTCGACACGAACGCGCGGAGACGCGCGAACGCCTCCGGTTCGGCGTCGGGGTCTCGGGATTCGGGCACGGATGCAGACTAGGCTCCGGACCGAGCACCGGCGCGGGCGGCACGCCGTTCCGCGCGCAGTCGTGCTGCCCGCAGTCGTCCTCGTCCTGGAAGGCCCGCATGGCCCGCCGTCCCGATGCCGTCCGGTCCGTCGGCCTCCTCGCGCTGGGTGCCGGCATCACCACCGCCGCGGTCGGCGTCGCCGTCGTCGCCGGGTCGGTCGCCGCCGTCGCACGGGCCGTGGTCACCCCGGACCGCAAGCGCGCCGAGCGGGTGCCGATCACCGCCGTCGACCTGGAGGCACGCACCGTCTCCCTGGGACGCAGTCCCGACACCGAGTCCCCGGGTCGGTACAGCCTGTGGTTCGGCGGCGCGACCGGGCACATGCGCGTCGGCGAGGTGCTCGACATGACGGACACGACCGTCACCCGGCGGGTCATCGCCGTGGACGCCGGCGACCCCACCGTGGCCCGACGCGGCCGGTGGGGTGGCTGGTTCTACCTGACCCCGGGGGAGCTCGGGGTGCCGGTCGAGGACGTCGACGTGCAGACCCCGAACGGCCCGGCGCCCGCCTGGGTGGTCCGCGCCGACGACCCGGCCGCGCCCTGGGCCGTTCTGGTGCACGGACGGGGCGTGACCCGCGCCGAGACGATCCGCGCCGTCCCGGTGTTCCGCGCTGCCGGCTACTCGGTGCTGCTGGTGTCGTGGCGGAACGACGGCGTCGCGCCCCCGAGCGCCGACGGCCGGTACGGCCTCGGGTCGACCGAGTGGGAGGACGTCGACGCCGCCCTGGACTGGGTCGCCCAGCAGGGTGCCACGAGCATCGTCCTGATGGGTTGGTCGATGGGCGGTGCCGTGGTCCTGCAGACCCTGGTGCGCTCGGGGCTCGCGGGTCTGGTCACCGGCGTCGTACTGGACTCGGCCGTCGTCGACTGGAACGCCGTCCTCAAGTCGCAGAGCCGTGCGCTCCGGCTGCCCCGGCCGGTCCGGAAGGTGGCGCAGTGGGTGCTCCGCACGCCCGTGCTGCACCGGGTCGCCGGACTCGACCAGCCGATCGACCTGCGGGAACTCGACATGGTCGCCCGCGCCGACGAACTGCGGGTGCCGATCCTGCTGCTGCACAGCGACGACGACGGGTTCGTGCCTGCATCGGCGTCCTACGCCCTCGCCGCTGCCCGACCGGACCTGGTGCGGCTCGAGGTCGCGCACGTCGCCCGGCACACCAAGCTCTGGAACCACGACGCGGACTGGTTCGACGCGCGGATCCTGGCGTGGCTCACCGAGGTGGTGGCGTCGCGGCCGGCGGCCGACGCGCGGTGACGCGCGTGCGGTGACCGACGTCGGACGGGAGGCGCGGGACCAGCGGTGACGGGCCTCCCGTCCGACGGGTGGTCATCACCCGCCGTCGGTGGCGGCCTGTCCGGCTTCAGCGCGTGCCCGGATCAGCGCGCGGGGAAGAGGTCGACGGAGCGCGGGGTGGAGCGGTAGCGGAGGTGCTCGAAGTCCGGGTGCCAGTCGACGAGGCCGACCACGGCGCGGACGGCGATGTCGATGAAGTACGGCGACACGACGACGCGGCGGGGGATCGTCGTCGCCTCGATCTCGGTCGCGGGTCGGGAACGCGACCCGTCGAAGTCGGTGACGTGCACGCCGTCGAGGTCCGTGCCCCAGGTGTACGCGGGCAGCAGGCGGGCGGTGTCGGGAGTGACGTTGCCGACGACCTCCCACATGCCCGGCTGGAACCGTGCCGGCAGGGTCAGCCCGGCCACCACCGGCTGCGTGGCGAGCACGACGAGCGGGTCGGCGGGGCGCGGCAGGTCCTCGGGGCGCTGGAAGACCGCGACGTAGACGGCGTCGTGCAGCGTCGCGAGGACGTGCCCGAGCAGCACGCGGCCGCCGCCGTCCGGGATGAAGAAGACGTCACCGGTCTCGGCGGTGAAGGGCTCGCGGCTGAGCGGGAGCAGCTCGTCGGCGGGCGTCTCGGCGGTCCCGGACTCGGAGTGCGACGACGACCGTGGCGGGACACCCTCGGCGGGGGACGGCCGCGTCATCGTCACGCCCGCGTGGCGGAGTCGCTTCAGACGATCGTCGAGGTCGCGGCCAGGGTTGCCACGATCGATCATCTCGATCGTGAACAGCTTCTCCGGGTCGGCCCGGGTCTCGGCCAACAACTGCGCGAAGAGCTGCTGCTCACTGTTGGTCTGGTGGAACTCGGAGCCCGATGGCTGGTCCTTCTTGCGCTTGCCGAACACGTCGTCCGTTCCCCTCGTCCGATGACACCCTCATCGTGGCACGACTGGTCAGTCGGACGTTGCTGGTGGTCCGGAGACTGCCAGGCCACCGCCGGGCATGGCGATCATCATCCGCCGCTCCGGCCCGGCACCGTGGTAGTTCGAGGACTCGTACGACTCGTCGGGCCAGGCCTCGAGGACCGTCCCGGATGCGAAGTGGAGCCGGAGGTCGGCGCCGTCGAGTGTCGCGTTCGTGACCGTGTCGCCGGGCAGGGCCAGGACGGGTGCGAGCGACGTCGGGTCCGTCGGGTCCACGAGCCGGCGTTCCCCGTCCGGACCGGTGATCGCGAACTCGGCCTCGAACTGCACCGTCGTGCCGTTCGAGAACCCGATGGTCGTCTGGAAGGTGAAGCTGAGGAAGTCCACCTGCGCAGCGGTGAACTCGAGTGGGAGATCGTCGGTCACGGAGCCTCCTCCGTCGGTCGGATGGGCGATCTGGTGATCGCCGAACGGTCGTACGCCGTCGCGGAGAGGAAACCACGGTCGGCAGCACGGAGGAGGACGGTGATGATCTCCGGCCCGGACTCGACCTGGCACACGAGCACGAGTGCGTCCCCGAGCGGCCCGAGTGGTTCGACCAGTGGCAGCAGGTTGGGTTCGTCCTGTGCGTAGCTCCGCCGGACGACCTCGGCGAAGGAGCGTGCCGGCACGTCGTAGGTGAGGACCTCGGCATCGTCGGCGACGGCGGACAAGACCTCTTGCACCCGGCCCGGGACGACCGGATCGGACGACGGGATGAGTCGGCGCAGGACGTCGACCGACACGACGTCCGTCATAACGGCATCCCTCCCGGCAGCGTGCGGGCGACGACCTCGCCGCCGGTCAGGACGTCGATGTCCAGGCGTGCTCGTCCTGGTTCGGACCAGTGCCACGAGGGCCGGTCGCGGTGGGACCACCCCTCCAGCAACTCGCCCGATGCGAAGCGGACGGCGATGCGGGCGCCGGTGACGGTGCCGCGTTCCACCTCCTTCGTGTGCAGAGCGAGGAGCGGCAGGAGCGAGGGCGGA
Organism: Curtobacterium sp. MCPF17_011; assembly: GCF_003234145.1. Taxonomy (NCBI): domain Bacteria; kingdom Bacillati; phylum Actinomycetota; class Actinomycetes; order Micrococcales; family Microbacteriaceae; genus Curtobacterium; species Curtobacterium sp. MCPF17_011. The sequence goes on along the minus strand of NZ_QKSK01000004.1, from coordinate 198,414 downwards.
TCACCGGGTTCCATGAAGGTGTGCGTGCCGTCGGTCTCGGTGAGCGAGAAGGCAGTCTCGAACCGGAGGGTCGCCCCGCTCGAGAAGCGGACGGTGACAGCGGTGTCGATCACGATGGCGTCGAGCGTGTCGCCGGCGACGTGCAGTTGGATGGGGGCCGACGTGGTGTTGGTCACGGTGTCCTCTCGCCGTCTCCGGCGTCTCGCTCTGCGGGGAAGACGAGCTGATCGAGACGCGGCAGTTCGGTCGGCATCTCGTCGGTGAACCACGGGAGCTCGACCATCTGGATCCTGCCGTCGTGCGCCCAGATGAGCAACTCGCCCCCGACTGCCTCGGCGTCGGTTCGGTAACTGGCGGCTTCCGGCAGTGGTCCGTCGGGGAGGTCGACGCGGGGTGCCTCGGCGAGTTCGAGCGCGAGCGCCCACGCGCGCGGCCCGGACGGCGTGACGTCGACCACTGCGCCGAGCTGGGTGAGGAGCGCCGGCGCCTCGTCGATCCGAGCGTTCTGGAGGCACGCGCGGACGAGTGCGCGGATCTGCTGACCGTCGCGTGCCTCCTGTGCGTGGCGCTGCTCGTCCGCGATCTCCTCGTCGCGGCTCCCGATGCCAGACGCGGGAACGCCGGGTCCGAGGAACAGTTCGAACTCCCAGGAGGTCCCGATCACCGAACGATCCAGGGTGACCGTGACCGTCGTGCTGTCGAAGAAGTCGATGCGGGTCACGGCCTGCGAAGCGTCCGTCGTGGTGCTGCCGACCGGTGAGCCGAAGAACTCGCCGTCGATCATCTGGTGGTTGTCCCGGACGAAGCGCCGCATGTCGTCGTCGGTGATCCACAGTCCGGCGCCGCTGCTGTCGCGCAGCTTCTGCTCCCACTCGAGGACGTTGATGTCCGAGTCCGGCAGCGCGACCATGTCCAGGTCGGTGACGAGCCAGCGCAGCGGGGGGATGGTCATCCCGTTGACGATGTTTCGGAACGTCAGGACGCCCATCGGTTGCGAGCCGATCAAGCGGTGGTACGTCACGAAGTCGGGCTGGGGTCTCCTGGTTGCCGGGTGGCCTGATCTCCTGCGGAACGACATGGTCTTCACTCGCTCACTCTCACGGATCGCTTCCTGCTGCCTCGTGAAGCGGTTCGCGAGTCTGCCGGAGCTTGCCGACCAACTCGATCACTTCGTCGAGGAGCGCGGGCGAGCGCTTATCTCGTGGGCGTGCGCGTCTGCCTCGGTCTTGTAGATCTCGCCCCATGCGATGCTCGAAGGCATGGCATGGACAGGCGGATCGACGTCGGGGAGACAGATCTGCACGAAGTGCGGGAAGGCGGGGAAGGTCCAGAGGTCTTCGTCTTCGAAGCGACTCCAGAGCAACAGCTCCCCGATGCCCAGCGGGTGGCCGAGCTCCTGACCGTTCAGCGGCGGATCGCAGCTGACCATCAGTGCATGGTGACCGTTCGGGAGCTCGATCGGTCGTTCCACTTCGCACCGGAAGACGGACGAGAATCGCTTGCTGTCGATGGAGGAGAGAAAAAAGACCTCTTGCATGTCAGAACTCCGGATTGATTCCGCTGACGCGATCGAACTGGATCGCGCCCTTCTCGATGCCGTTCGGGACGATGTACTCGTCAAGTCCGCCTCGGTTGCCGTCCAGGGGAACCGGTGCCTTCGTCTCACCGCCGCGCTGGGGTGTTCTCGACCCAGTCGAAGACGACCACGGGCCTTCCTTCAGGCGTCGTGTGGCCGGCGGGACATGGCCGCCGCCGGTGTCCCTTCCCCGAAGATCGAAGTGAACCCGTCTTGCACTCCGACTCGATCCAGGTCGAGGATCCCCGTCCACCACGCTCCGTCCACCACATCGATGACGATGACGGCTTTGTCGAGCTGACCGACATCGGCTTCCTCGAAGCCGATGAACTCGCCCTCGATGAACTGCACCGTGGCTGCAACGAGACGAGTGAACGTGGCGTGGTCGAGCACTGGATTCGGAAGACCTGGCGTGCTGGACACTCGTTCGAGTTCACCAATCTCCAATCCGGAACCAGGGGAGACGTTGACGAAGATGTCCTCGGCTGTCCAAGAGAGTTCGGGGAGACACAGAGATCCCAAGATGTCGTCGAGTTCGACATCCACGTCTTCGTTCTGGATCAAGTCGAGAGTGAAGAGGCGCAGCATCGGTAACCTATCTGCTCAAGGGGAGACAGGGCGATCCTGCTGTGACAGCTGGTGTCTGTTCGTTGCATGGGCCCCGTGCGTGCAGGCGGCGATGCGCGATCGGAATCAGGAGCCGAACAGCTCGGCTGATGTCGGCGTCTTCGTGTAACGGATCTCGTCGAACACCGGGTACCAGGGGTCGAGGCCTGCGTGAGCCCGCACGGCCCTCTCGAGAAGCATCGGACTCCGATAAATCTCGGGTGAGATGGTCTGCATCTCCGCCGGGGATGCTGATCGGCTGGTCGTCCCGGTGAAGTTGGAGACTCGTGCTCCTCCGGTTTCTGGGGATCCGTAGCAGAACGCTGGTAGGAAGCGGTCCGGCTCCGGAGTTCTCTGCCCGATGATCTTCCAGTCGCCGTGGTAGAAGCGGGCATCGAACGTGAGCACAGCGAAGAGCGGATCGACCGTGAAGTTCCAGGAGGACGCGTTCCCACTGCTGTGCAATGGAAGGGTTTGGTCGTACACGAGGACGTAGAGGCTGGCGTTTCGTTCTGCAACCACCACGCCTGGGTAGCCCCGGCTGCTGTCCACGGGGATGAGGAACACGTCGCCGGCATTCGCGAGATTCCCCGGTTCCGTCATGTCCAATGCGGGCCTCCTCCTGCAAATCGGTGACGTTGCTCGCGCATGTGGTGTCCTCTGCTCGCCAACCAGCCATTTGTGTCATGCGCCGAAGAGCTCTGCAGAAGTAGGCGTTTTCTTGTATCGGATGCCGTCGAAAGCTGGAAGCCACGGTTCCAAGCCAGCCTGCGCACGAACGGCCATCTCGAGCAGTAGCGAAGAGCGAGTGATCATGTGTGGGACAGTTGCTGACTCTTCCGGCGTCGCGAGGCGTTCTCGAGTGCCGCTGAAATCGGTGACGCGCACCCCTCCGGTCTCCACGAGGCCGTGCGTGAAGGCCGGAAGGAAGCGTACACGGTCCGGCTCAGCGTGGCCGATCACTTGCCATGCTCCTTCGTCGAATCTCCCATCGAAGGTCTGGATGGCGAACAACGGTTCCGTATCGAGCGGCCATGAGCGACTGTCACTAAGTGCATTGATCTGCACGACCTGGTCGAACACGATCATGTAGAGGCTGACGCCGCGTTCCGCGATCACCTGTCCCAGATGCGCCGATGAGTCGCTGATCGGGATCATGAAGACATCGCCTGCTGTGACATTCAGCGCCTTGCTCGTACTCAATAGGGGTCCTCCGCTGCTGTCGAGTGACACCACGATAGGGCTTTCCGGTCGTCAGTCGAACAGTTCTGCATGGTGATGCCGGCCTTGGAACGGTATGCCGAACACGTCTCCCGGCCGTGCTTCGTACGGCTGTTTCCTGCTGCTCAAGCTGCGTCGCCTCCTCCGGGCCACTTCGGCAATCATCGGGCGGGGGAAGTGCGTCCGGCCGAGGGCAGGAAATCAGTGATGTAGAGCACGCCGACGATCTGACGAGTAGTCGCGTCCAGGGCTGCGGTCACCAATGATTCCTGTAGCCAGATCGAGCCCAGCAGAACGTCCATGGATCCAGCATCAGAGAGGTCCTTCGTGAACTGTTCGAGTCCGACCACCGCGACCCCCTTCTCGCGCGCCAGGTTGTACTTCGTCCACAGCGTCCTCGCGATGCTGGCGGCCTCGGTCTCGCCGAGGCGGAGGAGCCGGTCGTCGGGCAGCGCTTCGATCGCGGACCGGGCGCGGGCTGCGGCCGGGAGTGTCGACGCCCGAAGGAGCCCGCGGAAGTCCCCGACCGAGATTGTCCTCGCCGTCCGAGATCGATCGAGGTAGGTCACAGCGAGCACCTCGTGCTCGTGCTCGTCGAGCACGAGCGACACCACCTCCTCGCCGGACTCCACCTGGCAGAAGAGGACCGGAGCGCTGCCCAGGCCTCCGAGCGGCTCGATCAGCTCCTGGAGGTTCGGTTCGCGGGCCAGGTACCGGGTGCGCACCATGGTCACGAACTCCGCTGCGCTGAAGCGGTTGGCGAAGACCTCGTCGCCCTTCTCAGCGCGAGCCAGCACCGACCCGACCTCCGGTGGTACGGGAACCGTCGAGTGCGCGAGGATCCGGTCGAGATCCCGGACGGTCAGGACACCCATCAGTCGCCGTACCTCTCCACTTTCGTATCGCGGATCACTCCGCGGGTGAGGGCTTCAGATTCGTTCTCGTTCCATCCGCGCCGGACACCCACGTTCAGCCTCGATCCTGGTGCGCACCCCGGAACGCGACGATCCGCTCCTGCTCAACCCGCCAGGTGACGTCGAACTCGCGGGTCGACGCGTCGACGAGGTCGACCTCCTTCCCGGGATCGCGGGCGTTCACGACAAAGCTGTCCAGGATGAGCCGGCTCACGCCGTCCGAGCTCGACTCATTGCCGAGCAAGGTTCTCAGCAGGCATCAGTTCAAGGCCCCGGTGTCCAGGAGGGGCGGCGACCACAGACGTGAGTCAACCCAGCAGCAAATTCCCCTACCTTCGCGGCCCCGCTGGTCGCGACAAATTTGAACGGAACCCTCGATCAGGTGCTCGGCCCTTCGGGTGGCACATCGCCGCGGAGGAGATCAGAGCCGTGCGTCTCGAAGTGTTCGGGAAGCTCAGCGAGTTCCTCTGGCCACTCTTGCAAGAGACGTTTGATGTCCTCGACGATCCACATGGGAACCTTGAGGTTGCGCTCCGCGATGAGCCCTGCTGCGATACTCAGACCGAGAGGGGCTTCGTTGCATTCAACGAGATCGCGCGCATCCTCCAGCGCTTGAATTCCGAGCCGCTCTTCGAGCCCGCTAATGATGCGGAGTGCCTGATTTCGGTAATTGCCAAGGTCGCACATCGTGAGTATTTCGGTGTGTTGGTAGGGAATCCGGAAATGATCTCATCGTTTCTGATGACGACGTTGCGGAACTCCAGGGCGCCCGTCGGTTGCGAACCGATGAAGCGGTGGTAGGTGACGAATCCCGGCTCCGGCCGCCTGGTGGTCGGACTGCCTGATCTCCTTCGGAACGACATGACCTTCACTCGCTCGCTCGCTCGCTCGCACGGATCGCTTCTTGCTGCCTCGTAGAGCGGTTCGCGAGTCTGCGGGAGCTTGCCGACCAACTCGATCACGTCGGGGAGGAACGCGTGCGAGCGCTCATCTCGTGGGCATGCGCGTCGGCCTCGGTCTTGTAGATCTCGCCCCATGCGATGCTCGGAGGCATGGCATGGGCAGGCAGATCGACGTCAGGGAGACAGATCTGCACGAAGTGCGGGAAGGCGGGGAAGGTCCAGAGGTCTTCGTCCTCGAACCGACTCCAGAGCAACAACTCCCCGATGCCGAGTGGATGGCCGAGCTCCTGACCGTTCAGCGGCGGATCGCAGCTGACCATCAGTGCATGGTGACCGTTCGGGAGCTCGATCGGTCGTTCCACTTCGCACCGGAAGACGGACGAGAACCGCTTGCTGTCCATGGACGAGAGGAAGAAGACTTCTTGCATGTCAGAACTCCGGATTGATGCCGCTGACGCGATCGAGCTGGATCGCGCCCTTGTCGATGCCGTTCGGGATGATGTACTCGTCTAGTCCGCCTCGGTTGCCGTCCAGGGGAAGCGCTGCCCTCGTCTTCACCACCGCGCTGGGGTCGCGCAACGTCCCTTCGAGCAGGAACCGCCCCGAGTTCACGCTGTAATCGGGCCCGGTCTTCCCTGACGGTAGTCCTGCGACGTCGCGGTAGTTGGCAACAGACCCAGGGTGGGACGGCGACCATGAGGCACCGGTCGGCTGAGCATCTCCGCCGTAGACACGGTAGATCTTCTGACCTTCGAAGGGCGTCGGGAGCTCGTCGCCGAGCTTGTTCACCGCTGTCGGCAGATGCACCTTGTTGAGCACCCCGCCGGTGGCTGCCGACGTCGCGGCGCCCTCGGTAGCGTTCCGCAGCAGGCTGCCCGGTGTGACCGGCTGCCCACTGACGACGGTGTTCGCGACGTTCTCGACAGCACCCTCGACCGCGTTCCCGACGAAGTGCTTCCCGATCGCCGCACCGAAGCCGCCGCCGACGGCGCCGAACGCCCCGCTGACCGCGACCTGCCCCCAGTTGACCTCGCCGGTGGTGGCCTTCTGGATGATGGTGTCCGCGCCGGCGCTGATGAGCATCATGCCGACCGGGCCGCCGACCCCGGTGGCCATGAGGAGCCCACCGCCGACGACCATCGCGCCACCGGCGACGTACTCCCAGTTGTCCTTGAACCATTCGCCCGTGGCCGCTGCAGCCCGGGCCAGGGGACCCTGCTCACTGGCGGCGTAGGCCTCGAGCTCGGCGTCGGTGATCGGCGCGAGCCCGAGCGGGTCGAGCGCGTGCAGCGGGTCGTTCCCGGCGAACGAGTACGGGTTGCCACCCCACGCGGCTCCGGCGGGCGGAGCGAGCGGGTCGACGGAGAGGAACCCGCGCGTGGTCGGGTCGTAGGCGCGGGCGCCCATCCACTCCAGGCCGGCGACCTGCAGCGTGCCGTCGGCACCCAGACCGAGGGCTGCGGGCAGGGACGCGCCTCCGACGTCGGCGAGGACCTGCCACGGGTCCGCTTCCGATGCGGCACGAGCGCTGCGCCAACCGGCGGTCGTCCAGGCGTCACCGACTCCGGTGATGCCACCGGGAGCACGGAGGACCGGAGCGTCGCCGACAGCGAGGAGCGTCGGCGTGGCCGCCGCGGTGTCCCAGGCGATCGGGACACCGTCGACATCGGCGAGTTCGCCGAGGGCATCGACCGTCAGGTTGGTCGACGCTGAGCCATCCGGACCCTGTGTCCGGGTGCCCGTGAGCCACCCGCGGGCGTCCCAGAGTGAGTCGGTGGTGCTGCCGTCGCTCCGGAGTTCGCGCGTGCGCTGGCCGCGCCCGTCGTACTCGTAGGTGACGGACGCGTCACCGTCCTCGACCCGGAGGAGTTGACCTGCCGCGTCGTGGTGGAACCGGCGGACTCGATCATCGGTGCGTTCCTCGACGAGCCGTCCGGCTGCGTCGTAGACCCAGTCGGACCGGTGGTCAGAACCCATAGCTGACACGAGTTCGGCGGAGACCAGCTGTGCCCCGTCGTCGTGGCCGTACCTGGTCCGTCCGGCGGGGCCGTCCACCGACAGGATCCGCCCGTCGGGGTCCCGCTCGATGCGGGTCACGTCGGACCCGTCGGCGTCGGTCGTCGTGTGCTCGACGAGCTGGCCGTCCGCGTAGCGCCAGGACTGCAGCTGGTCACCGGCCCGGAGGCCCGTCAGGCGTCCGGCAGGGTCGTGGTCGTACCGGACCTCGCCGAAGGCGGTGTGCTCGACACGGCTGACACGACCCACGGCATCGCGGTCGTACCGGGTGACCGTGCCGTCGGGGGAGTACACGGCGGTGCGGAGGCCGTCGGCGTCGTGGCTCCACCGGGTCTCACGGGAGCCGGTGCTGCGACGGACGAGCTGTCCGAGCCGGCTGTAATCCAGCGTGTGGTCCACCGGATCCCCGCCACGGGTGTGGTCGGTGATCGTGACGGTCCGGGAGCGCGGGTCGCGGTCGATGCGGGCGAGCAGTGCGTCGTCGGCGTACTGGGCGACCTCGAGCCCGGCGGCGTCGTGCTCCCATCGCAGGGTCCTGCCGTCGGGGTCGGTCTGGGTCAGCTGGCGGCCGGCCGCGTCGTAGGTCGCGGTGGTCGTTCGTCCCAGGGGATCAGAGGACGACGACACCTTGTCGAGCTGCGTGTACGTCCGGACCGTCACACCGCCGAGTGGGTCGGTGGTGCGGACGAGTCGGCCGCGCTCGTCGTACTCGTAGCGGGTCACCCCACCGAGCCCGTTCACCGCGGCGGTCAACTGGCCGGCGGCGTCGTACCGGAACGACCGCTGCCCGAACCGGGAGTCACGTGCCGAGACGACCCGACCGACCCGGTCGTACCGGTACTCCGCGGTGCCGACGCCCGGCACCTGGGAGCGCACGACACGGCCGACGGCGTCGTACTCGGTCCGTGCGACCGTCCCGTCGGGCATCGTCCGCGCCGTGATCCGCGAATCGGCGTCGTACGTCAGCGTGGTGCGGGCGCCGGCCGGGTCGACGGCGGCGACGGGACGACCACAGCGGTCGTACTCGTAGCGGCTCGTCCGCCCGGCGGGCGTGGTCACCGTGACGACCCGACCGGCCCGGTCGCGCTCGATGACCGTGAGACCACCGTCGGCGTCGACGAGCTCCACCGGGCGTCCTGCGGCGTCGTGGGTGGTCAGCTCCGCGGAGGAGTCCGCGTGTTCGACCGACAGCGGCCGACCGAGTTCGTCCGTGCGGACGGTGACGTCCTCGAACGCGTTCCGCACGACCGCGATGCCGTCGACACGTGCGCGCTCGGTCTCGGTCCGGACGCCGGTCGGGTCGACGGTCGCGCTGACCTGCCCGGTTGCGTCGTACTCGCGGGCCCAGCTGCCGCCGGCCGGGTCGACCACGGTGCCGAGACGCGAGAGCGCGTCGTGGACGAAGCGCCACTCGGCCCCGTCCGGCAGGGTCGCCGTCGTCACGTTGCCGAGCGCGTCGAAGTCCTTCGTGACGACCCGACCGAGCGGGTCCGTCGTCGCGACGACCTGGCCGTGCGGTCCGTAGCTCAGCTCGGTCCGTGCACCGGTGGGGTCGATCGTCGCGGTGACCCGGCCGCCCGGACCGTGTTCGTACCGCCACACGCCGCCGTCGGGCTCCTCACGCGAGGTCAACAGTCCGGAGGCGTCGTACCGGTAGCGCGTGCGGTGGCCGAGGGGCGTCCGGGCTTCGACAACACGACCGGCGTCGTCGCGCTCGAGTCGTGCGACCGCGCCGTCGGCGTTCTCGATGCCGACGACGTCGCCGAACCGGTCGTGGTGGAAGGTGACGGTCACCCCGGTCGGGTCGGTGCACCGGACGAGCACACCGCCGCGCCACTCGAGCTCGGTCCGACCGCCGACGGGGTCGACGACGACCGACGGGTTGCGGTCCGCTGCGTCGGCGTACTCGTACTCGACGACGCCACCGGCCGCCGTGACGATCGTCGTGACGCGGTCCTGCTCGTCGTGGCCGTACGTCAGGTCGGCGCCCTCCGGCGTCACGGTGCGGACGCGTCGGCCACGGTCGTCGTACCCGTGGACGGTCGTCTGGCCGTCGCGCTCCGTGACCGAGACCAGGTTGCCGTGCGGGTCGTACGACATCGACTGACGGCGGCCGTCGGCGTCGACGATCCCGACGACGCGGCCCTTCCGGTCCGAGATCCAGGTGTTCGTGGCGGTTCCGTCAGTGTCCGACACCGAGGTCACCCGGCCCTGCAGGTACGCGAACCGGACGGTGCGTCCGAACGGGGTGCGCTGCTCGACCACGCGGCCCTGCGCGTCGTACACGTTGACGCACTCGACGACGCCGGAGGCCGCGGTCACCTGGTCGACCAGGCCCGCGTCGTCCCACCGGTAGCGTCGCGTGCCGACCGCGTCCTGCGCGGCGACGAGGCGTCGGGCGTGGTCGTACCGGTACTCGACGCGGCGGCCGTCCGACGCCGAGACGGAGGCGACGCGGTCGTCCTGGTACTCGACGTGGAGCGCGCGGCCGAGCTCGTGCTCGAGCCGGGTGATCCGGTCGTCGCCGTCCCGGACGACCGAGACGCCGGTGCCCGGCCCCCGGTCGGTGCCGAGCCAGAGCCCGGCGGGCGTGAACGTCCATCGGCCGCCGGCGTTGTCGGCGACGACGAGCACGGCGTCCTCGCGGCGGAGCCAGAGGTCCTCGCCGACCCCGCGTGCCCAGCCGTCGTCGTCCCGGGGGAAGTCGACCTGGCGCCCGTCCTCGAGCACGATCGACGCGACCTCGTCCCCGAGCTCCAACCGGACGTCGAGCACCGACGACCACCCGATGCCGAACCAGCCCACCCGAGTGTCGAGCGAGTTGTACATCCGTGAGAAGTGCAGCGCTGCCGCGGCCCCGCCGAAGCGCAGATCGGTCTCCGGCTCGAGGAAGTTCCCCGTCGCGGTGTTCACCGGGTCGTCGGCGAAGCCGTTCGTCGGCGGGGTGCCCATCGCCGAGAACGGGCCGATGGTCAGGTCGTCGCGGGTGGCGTCGATGCCGGCCGCCGCCAGGGCCGCCGAGATCGAGGCGTCCGACAGCGTGGCGGGTCCGGTGCCACCGCCTGCGGCCTCGAACTGCGCCGCGACGGTGCCCGCCCAGGCGGCGTCCTGCCCGTTCGCGGTCAGCCAGTCGTTCACGGCGGTCACGAGCGACTGCGCGTTGAGCGTGCCCCAGCACGGGTTGCAGCCGGACTCGTAGTCGGTCAGCGCGTTGCGGAAGGTCGAGACCGCACCAGCGAGTGACTCGTCGCACGACCGGATGCCGGACTGGAACGACCGGAGGTCTGCGGGCACCGCCGACGACGTGCCGCCGCCTCCGCCGCCCCCACCGGCCGGGATGGTCCGGCCGCTCACCGTCACGGCGTCGGCCTGGCGGTGCGGCTCTGGCTCCGGCTCCGGTGGCTTCGGGTCGTCGTCGGCGCCGAACCACGTCCCGACCTCGTGGGTCGCGGCGACGAACAAGTTGTCCTCGCGCTCCTTCTTGCGCGCCGCCCAGGCCTTCGCCTTCGCCCGCCGGTCGTCCTCCTGCTTCGCGGCCTCACGCAGCTGCTCGACGAAGCCCGACAGACTCTGCAGCGCGTCGACGAGCTCGGACGCCCCGCGTGAGGCGACATCGGCGTTGTCCGCGAAGACCTGGGAGAAGTACCCCCGGAACTCCCGGCTCGCGGTCGTGACGTACGACGCCCGTGACCCCTTCTGGCCGCTGATCGCGCTCGCGAGCCCTGTCGTAGCGGACTTCAGCGCGTCGGCGTCTCCGTATGAGTACCCCGTCGGGTCGTTGCCGTGGATCTTCCCCATGTCGTCCCGTTCCCCTCGTCGGTTGACGGGCCCATCCTGCCACGTGCACCGTGCGCTCCACCGGAACGCTCAGCAGACGGCGGGAACGACGGACGGGAGGCGCGGTACCAGCTGGCACCGTCCTCCCTCGCAGGCTCGGTCGGCGCGGCCCGCGTGACGCTGGCGCGTGACCGCTGAGCGGGCCGCGCCCGTCCGGAACGAGGCGGCTACGCGACCGCCGCCGTGACCTGCCGCTGCACCCGGCCGAGCATGCCGACCATGCCGCGGATCCGCAGCGGACTGACCGCCTCGGACAGCCCGATCGTGAGCGGGTAGTCGGACGGCACGGCGAGCACCTGCTCGGCGGTGAGGCCGGAGAGCCCCTGCGCCAGGATCGAGGCGAACCCCCGGGTGGTGGGGGACTCGCGCGGCGCCGTGGCGTGCATCCGGACGACGTCGGGTGCGTCGCCGTCCGCACCGACCGTGACGGAGATGAAGACCGGGGACTGGCACTCCTCGACACGTTCGAGTTCGTCCTCGTGTCCCTGCAGGCGCGGCGGGAGGGCAGGCAGCTCGTCGGAGAACTCGAGCAGGAGCTGCAGGCGGTCGTTCAACGAGAGCGCGAGGAAGTCGTCGCGGATCTCGGCGAGGGGCTGGGGGAGTGCTGCGTCCGTCATCGAGCAGGCAGCGTACCCGGCTCGGATCCCACCGCGATCGGGACGCGGACCGCGCTGCCCCACTCGGTCCAGGATCCGTCGTAGTTGCGGACGTTCTCGTAGCCGAGCAGGTGCTGCAGCACGAACCAGGTGTGGCTCGAGCGCTCACCGATGCGGCAGTAGGCGATGACCTCGTCCGCGTCGCCGATGCCGGCGCCGTCGCGGTAGACGGCGTCGAGCTCGTCCCGCGACTTGAACGTGCCGTCCGCGGCGGCGGCGGTCGCCCACGGGATGTTCACGGCGGTGGGGATGTGGCCGCCGCGGAGGGCGCCCTCTTCCGGGTAGTCCGGCGCGGTGGTCCGGTCACCGGAGTACTCCGGGGCACTGCGGACGTCGATGAGGGGCTTGCCGAGGTGGGCGAGGACGTCGTCCTTGAAGGCGCGGACCGGCTCGTCGTGGCGCTCCACGACGGGGTACTCGACCGGCTCGACGGACGTCCGGTCGGTGGTCATCGCGCGGCCCTCGGCGATCCACTTCGCCCGGCCGCCGTCGAGCAGGCGGACGTCCTCGTGCCCGAAGAGCGTGAAGACCCAGAGGGCGTAGGCCGCCCACCAGTTGTTCTTGTCGCCGTGGATGACGACGGTGGTGTCGCGGCCGATGCCCTTGCCGCCGACGAGTCGGGCGAAGGCCTCGCCGTCGATGTAGTCGCGCTGCACCGGGTCGTTGAGGTCGGTGTGCCAGTCGATCTTCACCGAGCCCGGGATGTGCCCGGTCTCGTAGAGCAGGACGTCCTCGTCGGACTCCACCACGACGAGCTCCGGCGATCCGGCTCCGTCGTCGAGTTGCTCCTGCAGCCACTCGGTGGACACCAGGCGCTCGGGGTGCGCGTAGGAGCGGAACTTCTCGGACGGGTCGACCGGTGCGGTCATCGGGGGTACCTCCTGGGGATCGGTGGCGCGCGGACTACGATCGGTCCTTGCGCGTCAACGGCAACGGTACGCGGACGGGCCGAGTCCCCGCCGCACCGTGACACTCCACGACGTAGACGACACGCACGACGTACACGACACGCACGCTCCGCACCGGAAGGCCGTCTTGCCCGAACTCGCTCCCGTCGCCCACCTCGTGGACCGCGACCCGCAGGTGACCCCGCAGCAGATGGCCGACTCCCTGGTGCCGCCGTCGCAGTTCACCACCGCGTCGTTCGCCTCGTACCGCCCCGACCCGGAGTACGCGTCGCAGGCCGAGGTCCGCGACGCGGTCGAAGCGTTCGTCGCCACACAGCCGGAGCCCGCCAAGCGCGGCCTGTTCGGCCGGAAGCGCAAGGAGCCCGAGACCCCGGCGCGATCGGGCGTGTACCTGGACGGCGGGTTCGGCGTCGGCAAGACCCACCTGCTCGCCGCCGCCTACCACGCCGCGTCCGGCCGGAAGACGTTCGGCACCTTCATCGAGTACACCGCCCTCGTCGGCGCACTCGGCTTCCAGGGGACCGTCGACCTGCTCCGCGGCACCTCGCTGGTCTGCATCGACGAGTTCGAGCTCGACGACCCGGGCGACACGATGGTGATGACGCGGCTCATCAAGGAGCTGTCCGAGACCGGCACCCGCTTCGCCGCGACGTCGAACACCCCGCCGGGAGCGCTCGGCGAGGGCCGGTTCGCGGCGCAGGACTTCCTGCGGGAGATCCAGGCGATGTCGGACCGGTTCGACACGATGCGGATCGACGGCCTCGACTTCCGTCGCCGTGCCGTCGACGAGTCCGCCTCGGTGGTCGACGACGTCCCGTCCGTCCTGGCGACCCTGTCCTCGGTGACGACGTCCCGGTCGGGAGGCCCGGCCCGCGTCACGCAGGACGACTTCCGCTCCGTCGTGGCCCACCTGGCGTCGGTGCACCCGTCGAAGTACGTCGCGCTGGTCGACGGCCTCGACGCCGTCGGACTGACCGACGTGCAGGCGTTCACCGACCAGACCGATGCCCTCCGCTGGGTGGCGCTCGTCGACCGGCTCTACGACGCGCAGGTGCGGATCGTCGCCTCCGGCATCCCGCTCGACACTGTCTACCCCGAGGTGATGCTCGAGGGCGGGTACCGCAAGAAGTACCTGCGCGCGGCCAGTCGTGTCGTGGCGCTGACGCGCGCGGAGACCGAAGCCAGCGCGGAGACCGAGCCCCGGGCCTCCTGACCGTCCTCGCACGTCGCTCGGGGCGCCTGCACACCGCGCTGACCGGTCCACGAAACACAGCGTTCACAGAACGCGCCGTGACGTTACCTCCGCGAAACAGACCGAGCGCTCCGGTGAAACACGTCGTCGCCAGACTCGGTCGCACCCGAGGCGGACGAGAGCCGCACAGCGACGAGAGGTGCACACATGCTTGATCAGGGCAACACGACGTTCGTGTTGGTCATGGCGGCCCTGGTGTTGTTCATGACACCCGGCCTGGCCTTCTTCTACGGCGGACTGGTGAAGGCGAAGTCCGTCATCAGCATGATGATGATGTCGTTCGGAGCGATCGCCCTGGTGAGCGTCCTCTGGGTGCTCTACGGCTACGCGATCGCCTTCGCGAACCCCGGCGACCACACGGCGATCTCCGGCGTCGTCGGCTTCTTCAGCATCGACTGGAACCAGCTCGGCCTCGGCCAGGCGTTCGAGGAGGCCACGGCCTCGAAGATCGACGCGTCCTACCCGTCGATGGCCTTCGTCGGCTTCCAGGCGACGTTCGCGATCATCACCGTCGCCCTCATCTCCGGCGCGATCGCCGACCGCGCCAAGTTCGGCGCGTGGATGGTCTTCGCCGGCGTCTGGGTCACGGTCGTGTACTTCCCGGTCGCCTCCTGGGTGTTCAACCTGACCTCCGGCTGGGCCGCCACCTGGGGCGTCATCGACTTCGCCGGTGGCACCGCGGTGCACATCAACGCGGGTGCCGCGGGCCTCGCCCTGGCGCTGGTGCTCGGCAAGCGTGTCGGGTTCGCCAAGGGTGCGCACAAGCCGCACAACCCGCCCTTCGTCCTGCTCGGTGCCGCCATCCTCTGGTTCGGCTGGTTCGGCTTCAACGCCGGCTCCGAGGGTGCCGCTGACGGCATCGCCTCGATCGCCTGGGTGAACACGCTCGCCGCCCCGGCTGCCGCGATCCTCGGCTGGCTGCTCGTCGAGAAGCTCAAGGACGGCAAGGCCACCTCCGTCGGAGCCGCCTCGGGTGCCGTCACCGGTCTCGTCGCGATCACCCCGGCCTGCGCCAACCTGACGCCCGGATGGGGCTTGGTGCTCGGCTTCCTCGCCGGCATCGTCTGCTGCTTCGCGATCGACTGGAAGTACCGCCTGGGCTTCGACGACTCGCTCGACGTGGTCGGCGTGCACCTGGTGGGCGGCATCTTCGGCACGCTGTTCCTCGGCTTCTTCGCCAACGACACCGGCCTGATCTACTCCGGCTCGTTCGAGCAGCTCGGCAAGCAGGCCGCGGCCGCCGCAGCCGTCGGTGTCTACTCCTTCGTCCTGGCCTTCGTCATCGGTTTCATCATCGAGAAGACGATCGGCTTCCGTGTCAAGACCGAGGACGAGGTCGCCGGCATCGACACCGCGGTCCACGGCGAAGAGGGCTACGTCCTCTACGACGAGGAGGACAAGAGCCCGGTCGGCGTCCGCTGACACGCGTTCCCGCACGACGACGGCCCCCGCTCACCCGAGCGGGGGCCGTCGTCGTGCGTGCGCCCGCGAAACGCAACGGCGGCGACGCCGCGCAACGGAGTACCGCTGCGCGGTGCCGCCGCGGTTGCGTTTCGCGGGGCTGGACGGGACGAGGTCAGTCCGTGTCGGCGCCACGCTCGCGCGAGCCGCCCGGTGCTGCCTGGTCGTCGGTCTGGGTGCCGGCGGAGGTGTCGCCGAGGTCGTCGCCACCGCCGACGAGGGCATCGCCACCACGAGCGTCGTTCCCCAGGGCGGCCAGAGCGGACTGCTCCTGGTCCCCACGGTCCTCCAGATCGAGGCCGGAGCGGTCGTCGTCAGCGCGCTCCTCGACGTGGGTGCTGCCGCCTGCGGTGTCCCCGGTGGTCGCAGCCTCGTGCTGCATCGCCTCACCGAGCTCGGTGTTGCCGCCGTCGCCGCCGTGGTCGTTGGGCATCGAGGTGGTCATCGTGCGTGTCCCTTCGTCGGTGGTTCCGTCGAGCCATCCGTAGCCCCGGCCGGCTGGACCCGCACCCGAGCCGTCCGGGAAACGCAACGTGGGCGGCACCGCGCAACGGAACACCGTTGCGTGACACCGCCCACGTTGCGTCTTGCGGGAGGTCAGGTCACCAGGCGTAGTCCTCGGGGGACGTCTTGTGGCCGGGGAAGAGCTCGTCGAGGCGGTCGAGCGCCGACTGGTCGAGGCGCACGTCGACGGCACGGACCGCGGACTCCCACTGCTCCATCGTGCGGGGGCCGGTGATCGGCGCGGTGACGCCCGGCTGGTGCAGCAGCCACGCGAGCGCGACCTCACCCGGCGTGTGTCCGAGCTCCTTCGCGAACGACTCGTACGCGGTCAGCTGGTCACGGTGCGCGTCGACGTACTCGGCGCTGCGGCCGGACAGGCGGCGGGACCCGTTCTCGGTCTTCTCGATGACACCACCGAGCAGACCGCCCTGCAACGGCGACCACGGGATGACCCCGAGGCCGTAGTGCTGTGCGGCCGGCAGGACCTCGCGCTCGATGTCCCGGACGACCAGGTTGTAGATCGACTGCTCGCTGACGAGCCCGAGGAAGTTCCGGTGCTTCGCGGCCTCCTGCGCCTGGGCGATGTGCCACCCGGCGAAGTTCGACGAGCCGACGTAGAGGATCTTCCCCTGGCCGACCGCGATCTCCATCGCCTGCCAGATCTCGTCCCAGGGCGTGTCCCGGTCGACGTGGTGCATCTGGTACAGGTCGATGTGGTCGGTCTGCAGGCGTCGGAGCGAGGCGTCGATCGACTGGCGGATGTTGTACGCGCTGAGCTTCTCGCCGTTCGGCCAGCCGGTCATGTCGCCGTAGACCTTCGTGGCGAGGATCGTCTTCTCGCGGCGTCCGCCGCCCCGGGCGAACCACCGTCCGATGATCTCCTCGGTGGCGCCCTTGCCCACCGAGCCGCCGTACGCGTTGGCGGTGTCGAAGAAGTTGACGCCGAGTTCGTGGGCCCGGTCCATGATCGCGTGCGAGTCGTCCTCGCCGGTCTCCGGTCCGAAGTTCATCGTGCCGAGCACTGCCCGTGACACCGACAGCCCTGTCCGCCCGAGGTGTGTGTAGTCCATGGTCCAGGTCTACGCCCCTGCCTCGATGCCCTGCCAGGCACTGGGAGTACCCGTGAGGAGCCGGACCAGCGCGCAACGAAGGAGCGACCATGCCCGCCGACGACGACCTCCCCAGCACCCTGCAGCGGTCCCCGGAGCACGCGCAGGAGATCTACCGCGCCGCCCGGGAGTCCGCCGAGGCCGAGTACGGCGACGGGCAGCGCGCCGGCCGCACGGCCTGGGCCGCGGTGAAGCACGAGTACGAGAAGGTCGGCGACCACTGGGAGGAGAAGGGCTCCTCCGGCCCGTCGGACTCCGGCGCCGCAGGGTCCCGCGGCTCCGGCACGACCGAGGAGGGCGTGGACGCGAACGCCTCGAAGGCGCACCTGCTCGACGTCGCGAAGCGTCTGGACGTCAGCGGCCGTTCCGGCATGACGAAGGACGAGCTCGTGGACGCGATCAAGAAGGCGAACCGTCGTGCGACGGCGAAGGCCCGGGAGTGAGCATGCCGTGCCGGGCATGCGGCGCTGGACGACAGGCGTAGCGTGCCGGGTGTGAACATCCCAGCACTCCGAGGCAGCCGGATCATCGGGTTCGGCCACCACCAGCCCGACCGGATCCTCACCAACGACGAACTGTCGACCATGGTCGACACGAACGACGAGTGGATCACCACCCGCACCGGCATCAAGACGCGGCACATCGCCGGGCCCGACGACAGCGTCACGTCGATGGCGACCGAGGCAGCGCGTAACGCCCTGGCGGACGCCGGCGTCGCGCCGACCGACGTGGACCTGGTGGTGGTCGCATCGACCACCCACCGGGACCGCTCGCCGTACACGGCCGGCCGGGTCGCGGCGGCACTCGGCATGTCGAACGGTCCCGCGCCGATCGACATCAACACCGCGTGCAGCGGCTTCGAGTACGCCATGGCGACGGCCGACCAGGCGATCCGCACCGGTGCCGCCGACACCGCACTCGTGATCGGCTCCGAGACGCTCTCCCGGATCGCCGACTGGACCGACCGTTCGACCTGTGTCCTGGTCGGTGACGGCGCGGGCGCAGCGGTCCTCGGCGTGTCCGACGAGCCGCAGATCAGCTCCGTGTCGTGGGGCAGCGTGCCGCACCTGCAGGACGCCGTCCGCGTCACGCACGACCCCGAGATCTTCCAGCAGGAGGGCCGCTCGATCTACCGGTGGGCGATCACCGAGGCCGAGGGGCACGCCCGCGCCGTCGTCGAGCGCGCCGGCCTGACGCTCGACGACATCGGGGTGTTCGCGTTCCACCAGGCGAACCTCCGGATCATCGAGCCGCTCGTCACCGCGCTCGGCGGCGAGGGCAAGTACGTCGTCCGCGACGTCGTCGAGTCCGGCAACACCTCGGCCGCGAGCGTCCCGCTCGGGCTGTCGAAGGCCTGGCACCGCGGGGAGCTCCCCGAGGGCGTCCCGGCACTGCTGTTCGGCTTCGGCGGCGGGTTCGCGCACGCCGGTCAGGTCGTCATGACGCCGGTCCGGCGCTGACGCGCCGCCGGTCGCGACCGCACGACGGACGGGAGGCCCGCCACCAGTTGGTGGCGGGCCTCCCGCCTCGTCTGCGTCAGCGGCCGCGTCCGCGGTCCAGGGCGCGCTGCTGCCGCTTGCTCAGCGGCTTCGTGTCCTTCGGTACGCCGCCGGCCTGCGGCGGCAGCACGACGGTGAAGTGTGCGGGCGGCGGACCGAAGGCGCTGCGGGAGGTCTGCACGACCTTGCGGCCGAGCGCGTGGTTGCCGAGCCCGCCCACGACCGCACCGATGCCGAACGGGATCGCGCGGCCGAGGATCGACGTGCCCTGACGGGTCAGGAACCGCTTCACGAAGGACGCGCGGAGTCGGCCGCCGATGCCGCTGACGGCCTGCTTCGGCAGGGACGACGTGACGAGTTCACCCCAGAAGGCGGTCCGACCCTGCCCGCCGCCGGCCTGCCCGGCGAGCTGCTTGACGAGCTGCGAGCCGGGCGCGCCGAGCATCATCGCCATGACCAGGGCGCGGGCCCGCTCGGGGTCCTCGACGGTGATGCCGTGCACCTCGGTGACGGACTGGGCGAAGAGCGCGCTGGCCTCGAGGAACCCGACGGTCTCGGCGCCGCTCAGCCCGAGGCTCGCGATCATGCCGACGCCCGGGATGACCGCGCTGGCACCGACCGCGGCCCCGCCGGACGTGACCGCGGTCAGGTACTGGCGCTCCAGGATCTCGATGACCTGCGCGGGGGTCGCGTCCGGGTGCCGGCGACGGACACGGGCGACGTGCGCGACGACGGCCGGACGCTGGACCGAGATGGCCCGGTCGAGCCAGCCGTTCCAGGCGGGGGCGTCGGGCTGCAGGTGCCCGCCATCGGGGGAGGGAGCGGACTGGACGGGTGCTGCGGGCGTCGGCACGAGTGCGTCGTGGTCACGAGGGGTGCTGGACATGCCGACGACGCTACGCCGGGGGTGCCCGGGGACGCTGGGCGTCAGTGGCGCGCGAGCTCCGCGCGGAGCGGCAGGTCCTGGTCCTCGAGGATGAACTGCGCGCCGACACCGGTGCGGGCGTTCACGACGACGGGTGCCAGGAGGTTCACCGTCGTGCCCGACGCGTCGGGGTTCGCGACGACGAGCAGCATCGCCTCCTCGGCGCGGGTCAGCCCGATGACGTCGGCCTGCTCGTCGGACAGACGCGGCGCGTAGTCGGGCAGGTGCACCGCGGCGTCGAGCAGGTACAGCCGCGGGGCGTCCACCCCGGAGGCCGTGGTGCCGGAACCGACCAGGGCGAACAGGCCCTCGGCACCCTCCACCAGGTCGAGCGTGAACGCGCGCAGCGGCTCGAGGCCGAACGGTGCGACGAGGAAGGTCAGGTCGATGCTCATCGGAGGTAGTCCATCAGGGTCGGCTGCAGGACCTTCGCGGTGACGGCGAGGGCTGCCTGGTAGTTGGTGCTCTGGACCTGCAGGTCCAGGACGGCCTGGGCGAGGGCCTTGTCCTCGACACCGGACCGGCGTCCCTCCAGCGTGGTGGACAGGGTCTTCAGCGAGTCCTGCGCGGACAGCGCGGCCGAGTGCCGGACGCCGACGTCGGCCTGAGCCCCGCGGACGGCGAGCTGGGCGGCATCGATCTGGTTGAGTCGTGGGTTCACGTTCGTGCCTGCCTGCAGGTCGGCGACGATGCCGTCGAGGAGTGCGAAGACCGACGAGTTGCCGGTCCCGAAGACGGCGCTGCCGTCGGTGTCGACGCGGACCTGCTCGCCGGTGCCGATGGTGCGGGTGACGCTCGAGCTCGAGCTGCCGGCCCACGTGGTGTCGTCGGCGTAGGCGGTGCCGGCGGGCGAGGACCCGGCGAAGACCGAGCGGATGCCGTACTTCGTGTTCGCGGTGCTGAGCAGGTCGGCCTTCAGCCCCTGCAACTCCTTCACGAACGCGTCGCGGGCGGTGGGGTTCATGGTGCCGTCGCTCGCCGCCTGCACGGTGAGGTCGCGGACCTTGCCGAGGACGTCGCCGACGTCGGCGAGGGCGGAGTCGGTCGTGGCCAGCCAACCGGCGGCGTCGTCCGCGTTCCGGGCGTGCTGGGCGGCCTGCGCCTGCTCCTTGCGCACCTGCATCGCGGTGGCCGTGCCGGCCGGGTCGTCGGAGGGCTTCCGGATCGCCTTGAGCGTGGTCGCCTGGTCGGTCAGGTCGGCGACCTTCGCGGCACCGGCCTGCAGCCGCGCCTGCGCCGCCGCCATGGTCATCTGGGTGGTCACACGGGCGATCACGGTCAGCTCCTCCCGACGAGGCCGAGGCGGTTGATGATGGTGTCGAGCATCTCGTCGACGGCGGTGAGGACCCGCGCCGCACCCTGGTAGGCGTGCTGGTAGGCGAGCAGCGAGACGTTCTCCTCGTCCATGTCGACGCCGGCGCTGGACTGCTGTTGCGTCCGCGCGTTGGTCAGGGCGAGTCCGGTGAGCGTCGATTCCGACGAGGCCGTCCGGGAGGCGCTGCCCACCCCCGTCACGAACGTCGCCCAGGTCGTGTCCGGCGCTCCGGCGCCGGAGCCGATGCCCGCGATCGCGGTGAGTACCGACGCATCGAACTGTCCGGTCGCGCTCCGGGTCGGCAGGCCGCCGGGGTCGGTGGGGACGACGGACAGACCCTGGGCGGCGGGGACGCCGGTCGCGAGGGCGAAGAACGCGGTGCCGGTCGCACCCGAGGGGGTCGTGCCGGTGGCGTGCAGGGCGTTGACCTTCGTGGCGAGGTCGGTGGCGACGCGGTCGTACGCGGCAGAGGCTTCGGCGAGGGTGCCGCCGGTGTGGGCGTCGTCCGCCGGTGCGAGCAGCGACAGGCCGCCGGCGATCGAGCCACCGTCGAGGGCGACCGGGCCGACCGAGCCGCCGACCCACTCGAGGGACAGCGCCGACGGCTGCCCGGTGCTCGTCGTCGTGTTCATGGCGTCGAGGGTGGGTGGTCCGTCGAGCGTGACGCCGCGCGCGGTGGTGCCCTGCACGAGCGGGTTGCCGCCGATCACGACGTCGACCGTGCCGTCGCCGTTGTCGCGGACGGCCGCGCCGGTCAGGGTCGCGATCTTCTCGGTCAGCTGGTCGCGCTGGTCGAGGAGCTCGTTCGCCGTACCGCCGGATGCCACCGCGGTGCGGATCGCTCCGTTGAGGTCAGCGACCTGCTTCGCGGCGTCGTTGAGCTGGCCGACCTGCGTCGCGAGGGCCGAGCGGGTGGCGGACCACTGCGCGTCGATCGCGGACGAGCCGGCGGACAGGGCGGTGGCGACGGTCTTCGCCGCGCCGATCAGCGCGCTGGCCGAGCCCGGGTCGTCGATGTGCGTCGCGAGGTCGCTCCAGGCGGACCAGAGCCCGTCGAGCTTCGCGGAGAGGCCGTCGGCGCCGGGCTCGTGCAGACCGGTCTCGAGCTGGTCGAGCGCGGCGCTCCGGGTGTCGGCGTACGCGGCGGCGCCGGCCGAGAACCGGACACGGGTGTCCAGGGTCGAGGACGCCAGCCGGGCGATCGCGTCGACGGACACACCCTGACCCGCGAGCGCCGCGGTGCCGCGGACGAACCCGGTCTGGGCGGGAGCGCCGACCTCGGTCTGCACGATCCGCTGCCGGGTGTAGCCGGTGGTGCCGACGTTCGCCATGTTCTGGCCGGTGACGTCGAGGCCCGCGCGGGCGGCGGCGAGACCCGAGTAGGCGGTCTGGAGGGAGCCGAAGGTGCTCACCATCGCTACAGGTTCCCGTCGAAGAGTCGTGCGCCGTCGGTGGCGTTGCCGGACGACCCACTGGCGTCGTAGGTGTCGGCATCGGTCACGGTGCCGGCGAGGGTCTCCTGCGTCGCCTGCACGGCGACGCGGAGGAAGCGGTCGTTCTCGTCGCGCAGGGACCCGATGTGCGTGGTGAGCTCGAGCATCGCGGTGAGGTGCGACGCGAGGATCTCGCCCCAGGGGCCGGACGGTGCGGCGGCGACGACCTCACGCAGGGGAGCGTCGGAGGGCATGCCCCACTCCTCGGCGACGGCGGCGCTCTGGGCGCTGCGCTCGAGGCCGGTGGTGCGGAGCCGGTCGAGGACCTGCTCGACCTCACGGCTGGCGTGCGAGATCCAGCGGGAGCGCCCGGCGGCGAGCAGGAGCTGCTCCTCCTCGAGCTTGAACGTGAGCAGTTCGAGCAATTCGCGTTCGCGCCACAGGACGGCGGACAGGTCGTTCACGCTCATCAGCTCCCTCCGGGATCAGGCGACCGCCAGCTGCGGTCACCAGGAGTTATCGACGCTGACCGCTCCGGCGTAAGCACCGGGTACCGCGTCCTCCGACCGGGGGACAAACACCACGCAGTCCCCCGAAAGGCGGACCGGCGTGGGGGCACCTCCCCCCGCATTGGGTACGGAAGTGGTCTCGTCCGGCGCTCAGGCAGCCGATAGGTTCGAGATCAGCACCGGGGGACAACCCCACACTCGCGTCCACGGGCGCGAGCGCACCGCAGGGACGGATCCCGGCGGTTCTTCGACGTATCCGGCGGTCCCGACGCCGGTGCTCGTCATGCCCAGGGACGGGTCAGTCGACACAGGACGACCAGGGGAACACCATGGACCGGAACGAACGCAACGCGATGATCGTCGAGCACCTGCCGCTCGTCGGGCACATCGTCGCCGAGACCTGCGCTCGCGCCACACACCTCAGCCGCGACGACCTCGGACAGGTGGGCTCCGTCGCACTGGTGCAGGCCGCCGAAGCCTTCGACCCGACCCTCGGTGTGCCGTTCGGTGCGTACGCCCGCACGCGCATCACCGGTGCGATCGCCGACGACCTGCGCGCCGGCGACTGGGCCAGCCGCGGGACCCGGAAGCGCATCCGGGAGACCCTCGCCACGCAGGAGGCCCTCTCCGCCGGGCTCGGACGCCGTGTCACCCCGCAGGAGATCGCCGACGCGATGGGCGTCGACCGGCAGACGGCCGTGGACGCCCTCACCGACGCCGCGCGCACCGTCAGCCCGATCGACGAGACCGTGCACGACACCGTCGCCGCCGACCTGCCACTGCCCGGCGAGGACCTGCTCGAAGCCGAGAAGCGCCGCTACCTGGTCGCCGCCGTGCAGGCGCTGCCCGACCGGATGCGCCTGATCGTCGAGGCCGTGTACTTCGCCGACCGCACGGTCACCGAGGTCGCGGCCGAGCTGGGCATCACCCACTCCGCCGTCTCGCAGCAGCGGTCGGAGGCGATGCGCCTGCTCCGCGACGGCCTCGCCGAGCACTACGGCGACGGTGGTGCCGCCCCCGAGCCGGCGTCCCGCACCACCGCCGCCCGCCGGAGCGCCTACCTGGCCCGCGTCGCCACGAACGCCGCCGCCGGGGTCACCCGTGCGGTGCAGGACGCGACCTCGGTCGGCGTCGTCGCGGCCAGTTGACCGTCCGGCGGTCCAGCGGACGCGAACTCGTCCGACGGATCGTCTAACGCCTCCGGCGGAACGGCCGAGAGGAACACATGTCAGCCCACGGACGGGCTGACGATCGGCCCAGTTTCACGGAGGAACACATCATGGGTATGTCCATCAACACCAACCTCTCGGCACTCAACACGTACCGGAACCTCAACGCGACGCAGAACGACCTGTCGAAGTCGCTCGAGAAGCTCTCGAGCGGCCTCCGCATCAACCGTGCTGCCGACGACGCTGCCGGGCTGTCGATCTCCGAGGGACTGAAGTCCCAGGTCGGTGGCCTCACGGTCGCCGCCCGCAACGCGCAGGACGGCATCTCCGTCGTGCAGACCGCTGAAGGTGGCCTCACCGAGACCCACTCGATCCTCCAGCGCATGCGCGACCTGGCCGTCCAGGCCGGCAACGACTCGAACAACGACACGTCGCGCGCGGCGATCAAGACCGAGTCGGACCAGCTGCAGAAGGAACTCGGTCGCATCGCGACGTCCACGAACTTCAACGGGATCAACCTGCTCGACGGGTCCCAGACCAACATGAAGTTCCAGGTCGGCGCGAACGGTGACGCGAACAGCCAGATCACGGTCGACCTGTCGGGCGCCAACGTCAAGTCGATCTCGAACGCACTCTCCGGAGGCGACCTCGACCTGACCGGCACCACCTTCGCCATCGACGACGTCGCGGACCTGACCACCGGTTCCGTGTCGTTCACCTCGACGAAGGACGGCGTCAGCACCACGGTCAAGACCGGCACGCTCAAGGACACCGCTGACGGCTCAGCCGCCAAGTTCCAGAGCGTTGACGAGTACGCGTCGGCACTCCGTTCGGACGCCGACTTCTCGTCGCACTTCTCCGTGGCGGTCAAGAAGGACGACAACGGTGCCGGTGTCGGCATCGTGGTCACGGCACTCGACGGTGGCACCCTCGCCACCGCTGACAACGCCACCGCTGGCGACGGCCTCGGCGCCGGCGCTGCTGGCACGGCCGTGACCGGCGGGGTCAAGTTCGACACCGCGGCGAACGCCCAGGCCTCGATCAAGCTGATCGACCAGCAGATCGCCCAGGTCTCGTCGGCCCGCTCCAACCTCGGTGCGATCCAGAACCGCTTCGACCACGCCATCAACGTGACGAACGTGGCCAAGGAGAACCTCACCGCGGCGAAGTCCCGCATCACCGACGTCGACATGGCGGAGGAGATGGTCAAGTACACGCGCGACAACATCCTCAGCCAGGCCGGCACGTCGATGCTCGCGCAGGCGAACCAGAGCACGCAGGGCGTCCTGTCGCTGCTCCGCTAGTCGCATCGGTCGTCACCACCGAGGAGCCGTTCGGGTGCTCCTCGGTGGTGGCGCCCACCCCTGCGGACTGACCTCGGTCGGTCCGCCCACACTCCGAGCCGCCGCCCACCGGGGAGCCAGCGATGTCCACCACGTCCGCGACGAGCACCTCGCTCGCGATCGACGGCCTGGTCTCCGGGCTCAAGACCACCGACCTCATCAACTCGCTGATGAGCGTCGAGCAGGTCCCGCAGACCCTGCTCAAGTCCAAGGTCACCACGACCAACTCCTTCATCTCGTCGCTGCAGACGATCAACGGACTCGTGCAGTCCCTCGCGACGAAGGCCTCAGCCGCCGCGAAGGCCGGTTCGCTCGACACCTTCACGGCCACGTCGAGCGCCACGAACGCCAGCGTGTCGACGAGCGCGAGCGCCACCGCGGGCTCGGTGTCCTTCACGGTCGGTCAGACCGCCGCCGCGCAGGTCGGCGTCACCGCCGCGATGTCGTCCTGGGGGGACACCGCGGCGCCGCTGACCTTCACGAAGCCGGACGGCACCAGCACGACGATCACCCCGGCGTCGGGCTCGCTCGACGACACCGTGACGGCGATCAACGGCTCCGCCGCCGGGGTCACCGCGACGAAGGTCGCCGCGGGGACCGACGCCAGCGGCACGAAACTCTACCGGCTGCAGGTGACGAGCACCGCGACGGGTGCCGCGAACGGGTTCACCCTGCACCGGGGGACCGCGGCGGACGTCACCGCGGGGACCGCGACCGACGTGCTGTCGGAGACCGGTGCGGCCGTGGTGACCCGGGCCGCTGACGCGTCGGTGACCCTGTGGGCCGGGACCGCGGCCGCGCAGACCGTCACCAGTGCGACGAACGCGTTCAACGACCTGTTGCCCGGCGTCGACGTCACCGTCTCGAAGGCGTCGACGGACCCGGTCACGATCACGGTCGGACGGGACAGCACGAAGGCGCAGGCCGTGGCCTCCGGGCTCGTCGACGCGATCAACGCCGTCACGTCGTACTACGCGTCCAACACCGGCGTCACGAGCACCACGAGTCCGACGAGCGGGACGACGAGCACCACGGCGGGGGTCCTGCTCGGCGACGGCACGACGCGCTCCGCCGTCCAGCGGCTGACGAGCGCGATGTCGACCCCGGTCAACGGGAAGTCGCCGTCGTCGATCGGCATCGTGATCTCGAAGGACGGCGACTTCGACTTCGACGCCGCCGCGTTCCAGAAGGCCCTCGCCGCCGACCCGGCCGGCACGCAGGCGATGCTGTCCGGCGTGGCGAAAGCCGTCTCGGACGCCGCCACGGCCGCCAGTGACAAGTACACCGGTTCCATCACGACCGCGATCACGGGCAAGCAGTCCGTGGTCAAGGACCTCAACACGCAGATCGACTCCTGGACCGACCGACTGACCCTGCGCCGCGCGACCCTGCAGACGCAGTACGCCGCGCTCGAGACCAGCCTCAGCAAACTGCAGTCGCAGTCGAGCTGGCTGGCCGGTCAGCTGTCGGCACTGTCCAGCTGAGCCGCAGGAGAACCGTCATGAACGCCTTCGACCTCAGCGCCGCCGCCGCCTTCCGGCAGGCCGCGCAGCCCCGGTCCGTCACCGACCAGCGCCGCGCCCAGTACACGAACGAGGCCGTGCTGTCGGCGACGCCCGCGCAGCTCGTCACGATGCTGTACGACCGCCTGCTGCTCGACCTGCACCGCGCCGAGACCGCCCAGGTCGCCGCGGACTGGGACGCCGCCCGCGAGCAGCTCCTGCACGCGCAGGCCATCGTCGGGGAGCTGTCCTCGACGCTGAAGATCGACGTGTGGGACGGCGGCGAGGGACTGCTCGCCGTGTACAACTACGCGTCGACGTCGCTCATCACCGCGAACGTCCACCGTGACGTCCAGGCCACCCGGGACTGCATCCGGATCCTCGACCCGCTCCGTCAGGCGTGGCACGACGCCGCTGCCTCGTTGCCGGCGGCCCCGGTCGCACCGCAGCACACCGCGGGCGGGGCGCTCGGTGTCGCCTGACCAGGACACCCACGACCGCTGGGAAGCGGCCCTCGCTGACCTCGAGGCAACCCTCGAGCGCGACACCGCCGACGTGACCGCCGCGGCCGGTGACAGCACCCCGTGGCCCGAGCCGACCGGGCTGGGACCGATCCCACGCGACCTGGTGGGTCGTGCCTCCCGTCTGCTCGCCGCGCAGCGGGACCGGATGACGGCGGTCGAGGACGCCCGACGCGTGACGCTCGAGCACCTCGGCGCGCTCCGCGCGGTCGACGCCACGCGCACGCCGCAGGCCTCCGTCTACCTCGACGCGAGCGCCTGACGCCATACCGGCCCCCGTTCGGGGCGACGGCTTACACGGCTCAGCGGAGCCGCCGATAGGCCTCTCTGAGCACGGATCGCTCGACCACCGGCCACGGATCGGCCACCACCGCCACGGCGACGTCACCCCGACGACGCCCGACGAGGGGACCCATCCGTGTTCGACTCCGTGACGTCTGCCGCGCTGCAGAGTGCACTCGACGGCCTGTCGATGCGTCAGCGCGTGATCGCCGACAACATCGCGAACATCAACACCACGGACTTCCGGGCCGGCAAGGTCCAGTTCGAGGACGCGCTCGCGAAGTCGATCGTCGACGGCAACGGCCGCGCCACGCCGACCGTCGCGCGGAGCCTGGAGCCGACGAACACGAACGGCAACAACGTCAACCTCGACGAGGAGACGCTGTCGAACGTCGACACGGTGCTGCGGTACCAGTTCGCGACGCAGGCGATGAACTCCGAGCTCACCAGCGTCCGTGCGGCGATGCGGACCAACTCGTGACGACCTTCGACGCGATCGGGATCGCGAGCACCGGCATGACCGTGCACCGCAAGTGGCTCGACGCGATCTCCGACAACATCGCCAACGTCAACACCGTCCGGTCCATGGACGACTCCGCGTTCCAGGCCCGCTACGTCGAGGTCCAGGAGGGCAACGGCGTCTCCGGCGCCTACGTCAAGGGCGCCGCGTTCGGCAGTGCCGCCGGCCGGGTCACCTACGACCCGGACAACCCGCTCGCGAACGCCGAAGGCTACGTCCGCATGCCGGACATCGACCTCGGCACGCAGATGGCGGACCTCATCATGGCCCAGCGCGGCTACCAGGCGAACGCCGCCGTGGTCGACCGTGCCAAGACCGCCTACGAGGCGGCACTGCAGATCGGGAAGAACTGATGCCCATCGACGCCGTGAACGGTGTGACCACCAACGCGATGACGAACGCCGTGACGAACGTCACCGGCACCAGCAGCGACCTCGGTTCGTCCCCGGTGACCGGGACCGGGGGCGACGGGTTCGCCGCCAGCCTCGGCAACGCCGTCGACGGGCTGCAGCAGCTGCAGAGCGACTCGAAGACGCTGGCCCTGAAGGCCGTCACGGGCAACCTCGACGACATCCACGACGCCACCATCGCGTCCACCCGTGCGCAGGTCACCCTCGAACTCGTCGCCGCCGTCCGCAACAAGGGCGTCGACGCGTTCAACGAGATCATGCGGATGCAGGCCTGATGCCCGCCGGCATGCAGAACGTGCTCGGCCGCCTCGGCGCGTACGTCAAGGGGTTCACCGCCGCGCAGCGGACCATCGCGGTCATCGGCGTCGCGGCACTCGTGCTCGGCGGCATCGCGCTCGCGTCCTGGCTCGGCAAGCCGTCGTACGCGCCGCTGTTCACCGGTCTGGCCGCTGCCGACGCGAGCTCGGTCACCGACCAGCTCACCACCGACGGCGTGCCCTTCCAACTCACCGACGGCGGCGCGACGATCCTGGTCCCGCAGGCGAAGGTCTACACGGAGCGACTCAAGGCCGCCTCGAACGGGCTGCCGTCGTCGAACGAGGGCGGCTACTCGCTGCTCGACACCATGGGCGTGACGAGCTCCGAGTTCCAGCAGGACGTCACCTACAAGCGCGCGATCGAGGGCGAACTCGCCAAGACGATCTCCGCGATGGACGGCGTGCAGACCGCGAGCGTGCAGCTGGCGATCCCGAAGAAGTCCGTGTTCGTGTCCGAGGAGAAGGACCCCACCGCGTCGGTCTTCATCGCCACCAAGAACGGCGCCCAACTCGGCACCGACCAGGTCCAGGCCATCGTGCACCTGACCAGCGCCGCCGTCGAGGGCATGCAGCCGACCGACGTGTCCGTGGTCGACCAGAAGGGCCAGACCCTGTCGGCGGTCGGCACCGGCGCGACCGGCTCCGGTACCGACCAGGCCGCCGACTACGACGCCGCCACGAGCAAGAAGGTGCAGGACCTGCTCGACACCACGCTCGGTGCCGGCAACGCCAGCGTCGTCGTCGCCGCGACGATGAGCGACAACTCCGGCACCCGCACGACCGAGTCCTACACGACGCCGACGACCGGCCCGGTGGCGCTCAACGAGTCGTCCACGAAGGAGCAGTACGGCGCCGGGGCCACCGGTGCCGGCGCCGGCGCGACGGGCGTCCTCGGACCGGACAACATCGCCGTCCCGAACGGCACCGCCAACTCGGGCACCGGGAACGGCGACGGCGGGTACGAGAACCAGTCCGCGACGAAGAACAACGCCGTCGACAAGACCACCGAGACGACGCAGATCCCGGCCGGTGCGATGGACCGCCAGACGATCTCCGTCGCGCTCAACTCCAAGGCGAAGTCCGTGCAGGGCGTCAACCTGCAGAGCATCAACGACCTGGTGGCGAACGCCGCCGGCGTCGACGCGACCCGCGGCGACCAGGTCAAGGTCGCGATGATGGACTTCGACACCAGTGCCGCCGACGACGCCGCGAAGGCGCTCGAGGCGCAGCAGCAGGCGGACCAGCAGGAGGCGCTCTGGTCGGCGATCCGCACCGCCGGGATCGTCGTCGGGATCGTCCTGGCCCTCGTCGCCCTGATGGTGGTCCTGGCCCGTCGCAGCCGCCGCCAGCAGCGCGAACAGGTCGACATCGGTGAGCTCGACGCGTTTGGTGAGGCGTTCCCGCTGCCGCTCGCCGTCGAACCGGCCGACGTCCGCACCGGTCTCGAGGCCGGGGACGCCCCGACCGTGGCGCTGCAGGCCCTGCCGCACGACGACGCCCCGACCGAGGTCCTCACCACGGACGAGATCACCGCCGAACGCCGCCGCCAGGACATCGCGGCCCTCGCCGAGCGCGACCCGAAGCGCACGGCAGAGCTCCTCCGCGGCCTGCTCGACGACCGGGCGTCGGTGTGAGCGCCGTCGTCCCCGCACCCGGCACCGACCGGCCGCTGACCGGGGCGCAGAAGGTCGCGCTCATCCTCATGCAGATGGACACCGAGCGGGCCGCCGAGGTCATGAAGCAGTTCACCGAGCTGGAGGCCGAGGAGATCTCACAGGAGATCGTCCGGATGCGCCGCGTCGACGACGAGGTCGTCGACCGCACCCTGGGCGAGTTCCACCGGCTCACCCGCACCGGCCGCACGAGCCGTCGCGGCGGGAAGGAGACCGCGCTGGGCCTGCTCGAGGCGTCCTTCGGCGCCGAGCGCGCCGCCGGTGTGATGGACCGGTTGGCGTCGAACCTGGCCGGTCAGTCGTTCGAGTTCCTCGACGACGCCGAGCCCGGCCAGGTCATCGCCCTGCTCGAGGGCGAGCTGCCCCAGACCATCGCCCTCGTGCTCGCGCACCTGAAGCCCGCCCAGGCGAGCGCCGTCCTCGCCGGGTTCGACGAGCGGGTCCGCACCGACGTCGCGCAGGCGTTCGCCACGATGGGCACCGCCACGCCCGAATCCGTCGGCATCGTCGCCGGGGTCCTGCGCTCGCGCGCCGGAGCCGTCGTCTCGCCGCGCGAGAGCGTCGAGGTCGTCGGCGGCATCGCGCCGCTGGTCGAGATCATCAACCGGTCGGACGTCGCCACCGAGAAGGCCGTGCTCGACGGTCTGGAGGCCCGTGACCCGGAACTCGCCGAGGACATCCGTTCCCGGATGCTCACCTTCGAGGACATCGTGAAGCTCGAGTCGCGCGACATCCAGCAGGTGCTCCGCGGCATCGACTCGAAGATCCTGGCGACCGCCATGAAGGGTGCGTCCACGCCGGTCGTCGAGACCATCCGCGCGAACGTCTCCGAGCGCAACCGCGAACTGCTCGACGACGAACTGCAGTCGATGGGCCCGGTCCGGGTGTCGCAGGTCGAGGAGGCCCGCGCCGAGGTCGTCCGCTCCGTCCGCGAGCTCGAGGCCCAGGGCGTCATCACGGTCCACCGCGCCGAGGAGGACGAGCTCGTTGACTGACGCCTTCGCCCCGGTCGCGTTCCCGGTGATCACCGACGCCGCCCTGGCCCGTCGTGCCGCGAGCGCGGACGTCCGCGGCCACGCTGCCGGGTACGCCGCCGGGCTCCGTGCCGCCCAGGTCGAGACCGACGCAGCCCGTGCCCGGATGGACGCCGAGCACGCCGCGCGGCTGTCCGACCTCGAGGCGTTCGTCGTCGACCGGCTCGCGGTGCTCGACCGTGCCGCCGCGGCGCTCCAGGCCCGGGTCGTGCCGGTCCTCGCCGACGCCGAGCAGTCGGTCGCCAGCGCGGCCGTCGACCTGGCCGAGGCCGTCGTCGGGTACGCGGTGCGGGCCTCCCGGGCAGACGACGTGGACGGGGTGTCCGGACGTCCGGCCGCCGCCGAGGAGACGCTCCGACGCGCCCTGGCCGCTGCGAGCGCGCCCGTGGTGACGGCGGTGCGGCTCAGCCCGGCGGACGCGGCGGCCGTCGCGGACCTGACGATGCCGGTCCCCGTGGTGGCGGATGCGTCCCTCCGGGACGGCGACGCCGTGGTCGACCTGCCCGACGGACTGCTCGACGCCCGCATCGACGCTGCCCTCGACCGTGCTCGCGCTGCCCTCGGGGGCGTCCGGTGAGCGCTGCCGGTGTCCTCGAGCACACGCTGCTCCGCCCGCGGGGCCTCGACGACGCGATCCGTGCTGCGCAGCCCCAGCGGGTCGGCACCGTGACGAGCGCCGTCGGCCTCGGCCTGACGATCGCCGGACTCGACGCCCACGTCGGTGAGGTCATCACGGTCGGCGGCGAGGGCGCGGCACAGACCGCGGTCGAGGTCGTCGCCACGGACTCGTCCGGGGTGCGCTGCATGCCCCTCGGCCGCCTGAACGGGATCACCGCGGGCACCCCGGCACGCTCGACCGGTCGGCCCGTGCTCGTGCCGACCGGCGTCGGTCTGTTCGGCCGGGTCATCGACGGTCTCGGCCGTCCGATCGACGACCGCGGGCCGCTCGCGGCCGACGTCTGGGTCCCGCTCGACCACGACACCCCGAACGCCATGGCGCGCACCCGCATCGACACCCCGATGCAGCTCGGCGTCCGCGTGCTCGACACGCTGACCACCGTCGGACGGGGCCAGCGCATGGGCCTGTTCGCGGGCTCCGGTGTCGGCAAGTCCTCGCTGCTGTCGATGATCGCCCGGGGGAGCGACGCTGCCGTGAACGTGATCGCCCTGGTCGGCGAACGGGGCCGCGAGGTCCGGGAGTTCCTGGAGGACGACCTGGGCCCTGCGGGACTCGCCCGCTCGATCGTCGTCGTGTCGACGTCCGACGAACCCGCCCTGATGCGCCTGCGTGCCGCGTTCGTCGCGACCCGCATCGCGGAGTCCTTCCGCGATGCGGGCCAGGACGTCGTGCTGATGATGGACTCGTTGACCCGCGTCGCGATGGCGCAGCGGGAGATCGGCCTGTCCGTCGGCGAACCGCCGGCCACCCGGGGCTACCCGCCGTCGACGTTCTCCGTGCTCGCCGGCCTGCTCGAGCGCGCCGGCACCGACCGGGTCGGCAGCGTCACCGGGATCTACACCGTCCTGGTCGACGGCGACGACCACAACGAGCCGATCGCCGACGCCGCACGCAGCATCCTCGACGGCCACGTGGTCCTCGACCGGAAGCTCGCCGTCACCGGGCACTTCCCCTCCGTCGACGCGCTCGGGTCGATCTCCCGCGTCGCCTCGAAGGTGACGACGCCCGAGCAGCGCGCCACCGCGACCGCGCTCCGGAAGGTCATGGCCGCACGGCGTGCCGCGCAGGACCTGCTCGACGTCGGCGCTTACCAGCGCGGCACGAACCCACTGGTCGACGCCGCCGTGGACCACCAGGACGCCATCGACGCGTTCCTCCGGCAGGGCATGGCCGAGCAGGTCACCGCCGCCGGGTCGTGGGAGCGCCTCGCCGGTCTCGTCCGCACCCTCGGCAACGGCGGGGGGCTCGTCTGATGGCCCGCCGCTTCCCGCTCGCCGGGCTCCTGCGTCTGCGGCACGCCGAACAGGACCGTGCCGCCGCGACCCTCGCGGACGCGAACGGCCGGGTCCGCGAGGCTGCCGACGCCCGGATGGCCGCCCGCCGCACCCTCGACGACGAACCGTCGACGATCACCGACGCGGCGACGCTCAGCGCCGTCGCCTCGGCCCGTGCCGCGACGCGCGGGATGCTCGAGGAGCTCGACGCCGTCGTCCGGTCCCGGCGTGCCGACGTCGACCGTGCACAGCAGACCTACAACGCCGCACGCCGCTCGGCACTCGGGCTCGAGAAGCTCGAGGGGCAGCACACCACGCGGGTCGCCGCCGAGGACCTGCGCACCGAACAGAACGTGCTCGACGAGATCGCGGCTCGTCGCCGCACCGAGGGGGGACACCGATGAGCATCGACGCCGTGCTCTCACGGATCAGCGAGATCCGCAGCCAGATCGAGACGCTGCAGGGAGGCGCCGCTGCGCCGTCCACCGCCGGGTCGGCCGCTGCGTCCTCCGCCGCCGGGTCCACCTTCGCCGACGCGCTGGCCACCGAGACCGGCGCCGGCGCGCGGTCCGCCACGACCACCGGCGCAGCCGCCACGACCGCCCCCTCCGTAGCCACCGCCGCACCCGCCACCTCCGTCGATGCCGGCCACGGCACCCTGGCGACCGGCAGCGGTGCCACCGGCGACGCCGTCGTCGCCGCGGCGGAGAAGTACCTCGGCGTCCCGTACGTGTTCGGTGGCGAGACGCGCGCCGGGATGGACTGCTCCGGTCTGGTGCAGACCGTCTTCAAGGACCTCGGCGTCACCATGCCCCGGGTCGTCCCGGACCAGGCGGACATGGGCGTCGCGGTGCCGTCCCTGGCGCAGGCGCAGCCCGGCGACCTCATCATCCCCAAGGGCGAGCAG
Source organism: Curtobacterium sp. MCPF17_011 (assembly GCF_003234145.1). Lineage (NCBI taxonomy): Bacteria > Bacillati > Actinomycetota > Actinomycetes > Micrococcales > Microbacteriaceae > Curtobacterium > Curtobacterium sp. MCPF17_011. The sequence goes on along the minus strand of NZ_QKSK01000004.1, from coordinate 164,140 downwards.
CACATCGTCATCTACGTCGGCGACGGCAAGGTGCTGCACGCCCCCCGCCCGGGCAAGGACGTCCGGATCGTCGACAACTGGTACAAGGACTCCGACATCGCCACCATCCGCCGCATCGTGCCGTCCGGCCAGGAGGCTGCGGCCACCTCCGCCGCGCAGGTCGCCCGGACCGCCGGTGCGAGCAGCGCCACGAACGCCACCGACATGCAGATGGCCGCGCTGCAGTCGCTCTTCGCCGGGAGCGCCGCGTGAGCGCGCTCGTGACGGGTGCACCGCTGACGCCGGTGCCGGCCGTCGTCCGGCCGCGTGCGGCGGAGGCCCGTTCGAGCACTGACTTCGGGGCGGCTCTGTCCGCTGTCTCCGGTGCGGGGGAGCGCGATCGCGGACGGCAGGACCCGGCGGGGGAGCCGAGCACGAGCGTCCCGACGTCGTCGTCAACGACGTCGTCGGCCACGCCCGCGACCGTCGCCACGCCGGTCACCGCGACGCCCGCGACCGGGCCCGTGACGCCGACGACCAGCACCGCTGCCCTGCCGATCGAGGCCGCGCGGACCGGCTCCGACTCGACCGGGCAGCCCGCAGCGGGCAGCCTCGCCATGGCCGTTCCGGTCGTCGCCGCCGCCGTGCTCGTCCGCGCCAGTGCGGCCAGCGCCGGTGTGGCCGGCGCCGGGGTCGTCGGGACCGACGTCGCCGGTGCCGTCGCCGACACCTCCGCGATGCTCGACACTCCCGGCGACGGCGACGGCGACGGCGGAGTGGCGACGGCGGACCCCGCCGACGCCACTGGCAACGCGCCGACCGTCGCGGTGCCGGTCCCCGGACCCGTCCTGCCGTCTGCGCCGCTCGTCGCCGCACCGGTGGACACGGCTCCTCAGGTCCCGACAGCGGTGCCGTCGTCGTCCGCGTCCGCGTCCGCGTCCTCGTCGGCGAACGACACCTCGGCCACCGCCGCGGTCGGGGCGCCGGCAGTCGCAGCGTCGGCGGACACCGTCGCGCCGAGCACCACCGCGGCGTCGCCCACCGGCGCCCTGTCCTCCGTCTCCATCCCGGTGCCCGCCGCCGCGATGGCTTCACCCACGGCCGCTCCGTACCCGGTCGCCCCGACCTCGGGCGCGGCTACTCCGACCGCGACCGTCACCGCGACCGCGACCGCCGCTGCTGCCGGCAACCCGGCCACCGCAGTTGGCAATCCGGCCACCGCGGCCGCCGCGGACCAGGGCGGGGCGAGCCTCCCGGCCGGCACCGGCACGGTCGACGTACCCGCCGTGCTGGCCGTCCCCTCGACCGCGGCTCCCGCGACCGTCGGGACCACCGCAGCGTCGGTCGCCCCGACCACCGCCGCTGCCGCGCCGCAACCGCTGGCGCAGCAGCTGGCGCGTCCGCTGTTCACGCTCGCGCAGGCCGGACCCGGTGAGCACGTCCTGACCGTGCAGCTCACGCCGGAGGCCCTCGGCCCCGTCACCGTCCGAGCCCACGTCACCGGCCACGGCATGCACGTCGAGTTGTTCGCGGCCTCGGACGCGGGGCGCGACGCGGTGCGGCAGATCCTGCCGGACCTCCGTCGTGACTCCGGTGGTGGCACCACGCTCGACCTGTCGGCGCAGAACCACCCGGCGGACGCCGCTGCCGACGGTCGCGACCGCTCAGCCGCCGACACCGCCGGGCGCGACGGCGACGGACGCGACGGCGCCGGCCGTGACACTGCTCGTCTCACCGGACGGGAGGCCCGCACCGGCCCCGCCACGGCCCTCCCGTCCGCCCCGACCACCGTCCGCACCGCGGGACTCGACGTCCTCGCCTGACCGGCCACCACGACAAGGAACGAGAACCATGCCACTCGACGGGATCACCGGCTCCGTGGACACCGCCACGGCCGCCGCAGCAGTCGCCGCCAACCCCACCTCGTCGCGGTCGCAGACGATGGACTCCGAGGTCTTCATGAAGCTCCTCGTGACGCAGCTCCGCAACCAGGACCCGTCGTCGCCGATGGACACGAACCAGATGATCAGCCAGCAGACGCAGCTCGCGATGATGGAGCAGGTCACCAACCAGACCACGACGGCCAACGAGGACTTCTCGCTGCAGATGCGCATGGCCGCCGCGAACCTCGTCGGGAAGCAGGTCAGCTACACCGACGCCGCCTCCGGCGCGGCCGTCACCGGGACCGCCACCGCGGTCTCCTACGCGAAGAGCGTGCCGACCGTGACCGTGAACGGGAAGGAGGTCGATCTCGACGTGATCTCCGGTATCACCACCGCCTCCGGTTCCTGACCCCATCCACTTCCCACACTCCTCGTCCACGAAGGGACGCACCATGCTCCGCTCGCTCTACTCCGGGATCTCCGGCCTCCGCTCCCACCAGGAAATGCTCGACGTCACGGGCAACAACATCGCCAACGTGAACACGGTCGGCTTCAAATCGTCGACCACCGTGTTCCAGGACACCCTGTCGCAGATGACCCAGGGTGCCGGCGGCCCCCAGACCGGCATCGGCGGCACGAACCCCGCACAGATCGGCCTCGGCGTGCAGGTCGCCGGCGTCTCCACCAACTTCGCCCAGGGCTCCGCACAGGCGACCGGCAAGGCCACCGACCTGATGATCTCCGGCGACGGCTTCTTCGTCACCCGCCTGGGCAACGACACCGTGTACAGCCGCGCCGGCGCGTTCGACTTCGACGCCGACGGGCGCCTGGTCAGCGCGGACGGCAAGATCGTCCAGGGCTACTCGGCCACCAACGGCGTCGTCGACGACGGCGGCCGGATGAGCGACATCACGCTGCCGCTGCAGGCCGCCGCCCCCGCCACCGCGACCAGCACCGCTGGCGTCACCGGCAACCTGCCGTCCGACACCAAGACCGGCGAGGTCCTCAACCGGGACGCCACCGTTTACGACCAGTACGGCACGAAGCACACCCTGTCGCTCGCGTACACGAAGACCGACACCGGTTGGACCGTCGCCGCCTCGAACGGGCAGGGCGCCTCGGCCACCGGCACCGTCACGTTCGGCGCCGACGGCAAGATCACACGCGGCGCGACCCTGCAGGTCGGCGGCGTCGCGGTCGACATGACGCAGCTGACGGGCTTCGCCGCGCTCAACACCGCGTCGATCTCGTCGCAGAACGGGCATGAGGCCGGGTCGCTGAAGAGCTACTCGATCTCGAAGGACGGCACCGTGATGGGCACGTTCTCGAACGGTGCCTCGCTCGCCGTCGGCCGCATCGCCCTCGCGACCTTCGCCAACCCGGCCGGCCTCGAGAAGACCGGTGCGTCGGGCTACCGCGCGACCGCGAACTCCGGGGCCGCCACCGTCGGCGTCCCGGGATCCGCGGGCGTCGGCTCGCTGGCTGCCGGCACGCTCGAGATGTCGAACGTGGACCTGTCGCAGGAGTTCACCAACCTGATCGTCGCGCAGCGCGGCTTCCAGGCGAACGCCCGCATCATCACCACCTCGGACGAGGTGCTGCAGGAGCTGACGAACCTGAAGCGCTGATGATCGACGAGGACCCCCGGTCTCCCATGTGAGGGGAGACCGGGGGTCCTCGGTGTCGGCGTGCTGACCGGACGGTCAGCGGGCGACGGCGATCGCGAAGGGCACGAAGCCGACCGACCCGAGCAGACTCGGCACCAGGAGCGCCACCGCCTCGGTGCCCCGAGCTGTGCTGATGTCTCCGAGGTCGACCACCCAGTCGTCCTGCCATCCGAGGCTGCTCAGGACGGCCCGCACCAGGTCCTTCGCGTCGGGGTCGTCGCCGGAGAGGAACGCAGTGGGTGGGTTCCGGAGCGCACCGGGGCTCGTCATGACGGAGAACAGCATCGTGTTCAGGCCCTTGACGACCTTCGTCGCCGGGAGTGCTGCCTGCAGGAGCTCACCGAGACTCGTGTCCCGGTGGAGGAGCCCACCGGGGAGGCCGTCGGCGCTCCGGACGGTGGCGTTCGAGACGTCCAGGAGCACCTTGCCGGCGAGTGCCTCACGGTGGCCGGTGAGACGTTCGAGCGAACCGTCGCCCGGGGTCGCGTTGATGACGAGATCGCTGTTCGCGATCGCGGTCGCGACGGCCGAGACGCTGGCGTCGCTCCGGGCCGCGGCGGTGCCCGGGTCGCGGACCCCGAGCGTGACCCGGTGGCCAGCGGCGGCCAGCCCGGCTGCGAGGGTCGTGCCGACGCGCCCGGCGCCGAGGACGGCGATGGTGCTCGTCGTGATCGTGGTCGTGGTCGTGGTGGTGTTCATGGTCATGCGGACTCCTTGTCCTGGGGAAGCTGCGGGGCGACCGGCGTCAGCGGAGAACCGCGGCGATGCCCGATGCCAGGCCGGGGGTGGTGGCGATGAAGTCGTCGCTGGCGAGGGTCCACGGCGCGCCGGTGGTGTCGTTGACGGCGCCGTGGGCCTCCTGCACGAGCAGTGCGCCGGCGACGAGACCGGACCGGACCTGGCCGTACTGCCAGAACGCGTCGGTGTGCCCGGCGGCGACCTGCACGAGCTGCAGGGTCGCGGGGACGGTGGCGGACACGAGCAGTGCGGCGCCGAGCATCCGGTCGATCGACGCGCTCATGCGGCGGCGGACGTCGGCTGCCTCCCCGGGCGCGGCCTGCCCGGTGCCGACGAGTGCGGCGGCCAGGTCGGACTTCGCGGACACCGTGAGGGGTGAACCGTTCAGGGACGCCCCTGCGCCTCGGACCGCGGTGAAGGTCTGGCCGAGGGCGGGCAGGAACACCGCGGTGACGACGGGGACGTCGTCGCGGACGAGTGTCGCGGTGACTCCCCAGTCGACCCGGCCGTGGATGTGGTTCACGTTGCCCTCGGCGGCGTCCGTGACCCACCACTCTCCGGCGCCCAGGGAGCCGCGACCTTCTTCGTCGTCGTCCCACCGGGCCTCCGGGCGGAGCCGCTCGAGTGCCGGGCGGAGCACCGCGACCGAAGCAACGTCGTTGTCGCCGATCGCCGCGAGGAGCGTGTCGAGGTCGTCGACGCGGTCCTCGGTCGAGAAGCGGTCGAGCAACACGGCCCCTGCTTCGGTGACCGCGGCCGTGAGGCCGGCGAGCAGCGCGAGGTCGTCGACCGTCTGCGCAGAGCTGATCGTGTCGTCCATGGGGTTCTTCTCCTTCGCCGCGGCGATCCTCGTCGCTGTGGTGGCAACGGTAGGAGCGGGCGGTGATGCGCACAAATACAATCCGTGCACGAGTAGATTGCGTTTCGTGCAACTCGACCTGAACCTCCTGACTGCGTTGGATGCGTTGCTCGACGAGGAGAGCGTCACCGGTGCCGCAGACCGACTGCACCTGTCCGCCCCCGCGATGAGCCGCACCCTCGGTCGCATCCGCCAGGCGACCGGGGACCAGATCCTCGTCCGTGCGGGTCGCGTCATGCGGCCGACCCCGCGTGCGATCGCGCTGCGGGACGAGGTGCGGGCCCTGGTCCTGCGGAGTGCCGCCGTGTTGACACCGGAACGGGAGTTGCACCTCGACGTGCTGCAGCGTGTGTTCACGATCCAGGCGCACGACGCCCTGACGACGGCACTGGCGCCCGTGCTCGTGCAGCGGGTGGCGACGGTCGCGCCCGGTGTCCGGGTGCGGTTCCTCGGTGAGGCGTCCGGCGGGAACACTGAACTCGGACGTGGGGTGGTCGACCTGGAGATCGGATCAGCGGCGCCGGTGTCACCGTCGATCGACCACGAGGCCGTCGGCATGGACGAGCTCGTCGGAGTGGCCCGTGCCGGTCATCCGATGCTCTCGGCACCGATCGACCTCGAGCAGTGGGTCGCGGTGCCGCACGTGGTGGTGTCGCGGCGAGGCCGGTTGCGGGACCGCGTCGACGATCACCTGGAGTCGGTCGGCCGGTCGCGGACGGTCGTGTCGTCCCTGGCGGCGACCGGCGCGGCGATCGAGGTCGTCCGGTCGACCGACGCCGTCGCCGTCGTGCCGGCCTCCGTGGCAGCACGGCTGGACGACGGAGTGGGGTCGTTCCGGCTGCCGGTCGCTCTCCCGCCGGTACCGATCGTCCTCGCGTGGCACCGTCAGTTCACCGCCGACGTAGGGCACCGGTGGTTCCGCGCCCTCACCGGGGACGTGCTGCGCTCCGGGCGGGATCCACGCCGTCAGTCATGATCGGGTTCACGGACCTCGGACCGTCCCCGCACCAGACCGTGCGGCAACTCGAGCGCTGGTCCGAAGCGCACCGGGACGACGTGTCACCGAACCAGGCCCGGTTCGACGCCCGGTGAACCGCCGGGCGGCGACGAGTGCCCGATGCGCGCACCACGGCGCTGACCCCTAGGCTCGGACGCGGACTCGCCGGTGCACGGGGCGCACGGCGGAGGCAAGGGGGAACGCATGTCCATCACGTCCAGGATCAGCAGCGTGGGCGCGGCAACGGTCATCGCAGTCATCGCGTTGTCCGGGTGCGCAGGACCCGGCAGCACTGCGCCGGCCAGCCAGCGTCCGACGTCGCAGGCATCATCGCCGAGCGCGTCGTCGACACCGGACGCATCGCCGACACCGACCGCCGACGCCGCAGGACCGACCGACCTGACGTTCGAGGACGGCACTGCGCTCTCGACGACCGAGCTGCCGGCGTTCAGCCTCGAGATCTCCGCGCTCGGCGACTGGAAGCAGACCGGCGAGGACTCCGCCACGGGGACGCGGGAGTACACGAAGTCGGACGGGGCGGTCGCGACCATCACGCAGCAGCGGATCACCGACCTCGACCCGTCGATCGGGGACCGCGCGGCCACGGAGCAGCTGTTCACGGCTGCCGGGCTGCCGGCCGAGCAGCTCGAGGAGCAGCTCCTACCGACCATGACCGACGGGACGGCGCAGTTCCTGTCGATCGCGGGCCACAACACAGACGGATCGTGGTCAGCCACGGTGGCACGCGCGTTCGCGAAGCCGGGAGCGGCGCTCATCGTGAAGGTGAAGACCTCCTCACAGGAGGCGCTGCGTCCCGACCTGCACGACATCCTCGTCCACGCGAAGGTCGTCATCGTCTGAGTCGGCGGTCCGGCCCCTCCACCGTCCACGCCGTCCAGGGTTGCCGCATGGGGACCTGGAGCGCAGAACCGGTCGGCAACGACGCAGCGGCGGACTTCGTCGGCGATCTGGACGACGAGCGGGGGTGGGCCGTCGTGGAGTCGGCACTCACCGCGGCGACGGAGGCCGGACCCGGGATGGACAGCGACGTCGCGGAACTCGCGATCGCCGCCGCCGAGGTCGTCGCGCACGGTCTCGGACGGCCGACGCAGGACGACGCCTACACCGCGACCATCGGGCAGTTCGTCGCCCGTGCCGGCCAGCCCGATGCGGGGCTCGTCCGACTGGCCGCGCAGGCCGTCACCGCTGCCTCGGCTGGCGAGGGCGAACTCGCGGAACTGTGGGACGACGCCGGTGCGACCGAGCTCGCCGAGTGGCGTGTGTCAATCGCACGCCTGGGCGCGAACCTCCGCACCGACAAGTAGGTCGCGACAAGAGCGTCAGGTCCGCCGGGTCGGTCCGCTCCCTCGGCTTTCGTCGGTAGCCTGCCCCGATGGGGACGAGTGTCGAGGACGCGTACACCGACCGAGCAGCCGAGTACGTCGAACTCCTCGGGACCATGGACTCGGTCCACCCGTCGGACGTGCAGCTCGTCAGCGCCTGGGCGGCATCGGTCGAGGGGCCGGTACTCGACGCCGGGTGTGGTCCAGGGCACTGGACCGCGTTCCTCGCCGAGGCGGGTCACGACGTCCGCGGGATCGACGCTGTGCCGGCCTTCATCGACCACGCCCGGGGTACCTACCCGGGCGTCCGGTTCACGACCGGCAGCATCGACGCCCTGGACGACCCGTCCGACTCGTACGGTGGTGTGCTCGCCTGGTACTCGCTCGTCCACCACGACCCGGAGCGCATCCGCCGTCCTCTCGAGGAGTTCGCCCGGGTCCTCCGCCCGGGCGGCATGCTCCTCGTCGGCTTCTTCGTCGGTCCCGCGGTCGAGCCGTTCGACCACGCGGTCGTGACGGCACACCGGTGGCCCGCCGAAGCGCTCGAGCAGGAGTTGCGGGCCGCGGGCTTCGACGTCGTCGAGACGCACACCCGCTGCGCGGCGAGCGGGACACCGCGGCCGCACGGGGCGGTCCTCGTTCGCCTCGGTGCGGGGGCCTGATCCCCGTGCGCAAGTTGGACGCCGTCGGTGCGGAATCGCTCCGCTGGTACCGACCGGAGGCGGAGGAGAGCAGCGCGGGTCCCACGCTGCTCTGGCTGCACGGCGGCGGGTTCTTCCGGGGGAGTCCTGCGCAACCCGAGGCCCACGACGTGGCCCGCGTCCTCGCCGACCAGGGCGTCAGGGTGGTGACCGCGGCGTACCGCCTGGCGCCGTTCCCCGGCACAGGACCGCTGCGGCGGCGACCGGGGGGCCCGGCGCGGCAACCGGAGCGCTTCCGACTGCCACTCGAGGACGTCCTCACCGCGGCACGGGCCGTGTCGGCCGAGTCCCCGGAGGGCATCGTCCTCGGCGGCGCGAGCGCCGGGGCATGTCTGGCTGCCGCCGCCGCCCTGCACGCGGTGGACGACAGCGCCCCTCCGGTCGGAGCTGTCTTCGCGTACGGGTTCTTCCACGCCGCGCACCCCCGGGAGAGCGACTCAGCGCACCGCTCGCGCGGCCATCGTCGGATCACGCACGCGCCGTGGGCGCTCGACGTCGCGAACCGCAACCACGTCGGCACTCGGCACGCGCTGGCACACCGGTACGCGTTCCCCGGCGGGCACGACCTGACCGGTTTCCCGCCGACGCTCGTCGTGAACGCCGAGCGTGACACGATGCGGACCTCGGGCGATCGCTTCGCGGCCGAGCTCGCGGCCGCGGGCGCCGACGTGGAACGCCATGTGCTGCCGGGCAGTGCGCACGCCTTCCTGAACCGCCCGGGCCTCCCGGCCTTCGCCACGGGAACCGCCCTCATCGCCGAGTGGATGCGGCGCCGCCCGACTCCCGTGTGAACAGCCGGTGTCCGATCGGTCCGACCCCTCGGCAGGTCGCGCTCCTCCGCATCCCGAAGCCGACGCCCAGGACGACGTGACCGAACCGTGTCCCGCGGTCGGGACCGCCCGGTGCAGGATCGACGCATGGGGACGGGGCGAGCGGCGGCCATCGGCGGGGCGGTGGCGCTCGTCGCCGCCCTCGGCGTCGCCGGGTGCAGCGTCGGTCCGACCGCCTGCACGGCGATCGGCTGGGCGAACGGCGTCGAGGTGACGCTCCTCGGCGACACCACCGACGTCGCCACCGTGACCGCGTGCGGCGGTGCCGGATGCGAGCCACCCGCAGCCGACGATCCGCCGCCCTTTCCCCCGGAGGCGGACCCGGGGCACACACCGACACCCGTCGCCGGCGGCGACAGCCGGACGCTGTACCTGGGCATGGACACGCCGGAGCGCGGTGCGGTCGCCGTGTACGACCGTGCCGGCCACGTGCTCACCGAGCAGTCGGTGGCGCTGCGCTGGGACAGTCCGCACGACGCGGAGCCGTGTGGCGGTCCGTCCTCCGGTCGCGTCACCGTCCGCCTTCCCGCGTCGCACGGTTGACCGCTGCGCACCCGCCGGACGGGAGGCGCGGCGCCGGCCCGCACCGCGCCTCCCGTCGGGTGCCGGGCTGGGGAGGGACCGGACGGCCGCCGGACGAGCCGCGACGTCCCTGCCGCTGTCGAGCGGCAGTCGCTCAGGACGCCGGCCTGCTGAACAGGTTCACGACGTTGCCGTCGGGGTCGCGGACGAGCGCCGACCGGTTGCCCCACGGCATCGTCGTCGGTGCCAGGACGACGTCGTCGGGCTCAGGCTGCAGGCGCTCGAACTCGCCGTCGACGTCCGCGACCTCGAACTCGATGAACACCGACCGGTTCGTCTGCGCGGACACGGCGTCCCCGAGCATCGCGACCGTCGCCGTGCTCGCGATGGCCAGGACCGCGCCGGAGCCGCTGAACTGCGCGAAGACCGGCGTGGGTCGTTTCGCCGGGCGGCCGGTGACACGCTCGTAGAACGCGGCGAGACGGTCGACGTCCTCGGTGACGATGCGGATGGATGTGAACGACACGGGGGCCTCCTGGAGCAGTGGTGATCTGGTCCGGCCAGCCTCGCCGACACCCGCGACACCGTCCTGTCGGTGTTTCCCGGATCCGGTCGCCTCCGGTCAGTCGACGTGCTCGGTGACGGATCGGAGGCGACCGTACGGGATGTCCAGGTCCTCGCGGCGGAGCGTCCGCGCCTGCGGACGCTCGTCGGTCAGTTCGATCGACAGCACCCGGTCGCCGCGGAAGGCGCGGACACCGTCCCGCAGGCGGCACCAGGCGATCAGGTACCAGTCGCCGGCTTTGCCGATCGACCCCAGCGGTTCGACCTCCCGGACGGACTCCGACCCCGAGCGGTCCCGGTACCGCAGCCGGACCACCCGGTCTGCCCGGAGTGCGGCGGCGAAGGCCGGCAGCACCGGTGCGTCGTCGGCGGGTTCGAGCAGGTGCACCCGTGACGCCAGGGCCCTGGCCCGTCGAGCGTCGTCTTCCGGCATCACCGCGAGGACCTTCCGGACGGCGGTCGCGGCGGCCTGTCGGAAGGGCCCACGCTGCAGCGTCCCGAGCCCGACCAGCACCGCGAGCGCTTCGTCCGGTGTGAACCCGGTCGGCCCGAGCGTCGCGGTCGCGTCGATGACGTAGCCCCCGGTCCGGCCGGGCTCGGCCCAGATCGGGAGGCCCGACTGCTGCAACGCCGAGAGGTCGCGCTCGACGGTCCGCACCGACACCCCGAACCGCTCGGCGAGCCAACGCGCGCTGCGGGGCCGGGGAGCGACAGCGCGCAACTCCTCGACGAGGGCGTAGAGGCGGTCGGTGCGGTTCACTCCACCATCATGCGACTCGGGAGTCGGCGCGGAGACCACGATCTGGGACCCGTCGGCGTCGGCCGAGCTCGACGAGCCCTGCCCAGTCCGGGAGTGATCCGGCGGTGGACGTCTGTCCGCACTGCGGGGTCCGGGTTCGCTCCTGGCGGAATGGTTCCGGTGCGGAAGTTCATGCGGCTTTGATCGTCACATGAGTGCAGATGGTTCCGACGTCCGACGTGCGTACGACCCGACCCGGCTGCGGGCGGTCTTCGAGCGGAACTTCACCTATGCCTCCGCCGTGGAGCGCAACGTGCACCGGTTCGGCGGCAAGCCCGCTCTGAGCGACCCGGAGACCGGGCGGTCGTGGACGTACGCCCAGCTCGGCGCGGTCACCGGACACCTGGTCGGTGGCCTCGCACGCCACGGTGTGCAAGCCGGCGACGTCGTCTGCTACCAGCTGATGAACCGGCCGGAGTTCGCGTTCCTCTACGTCGCGACCCAGGGCTTGCGTGCCGTGGGCTCGCCGATGAACTTCCGTCTTGCACCCGGGGAGACCGCACACATCCTCGACGACGCCGAGCCCGTGGTCTTCGTCTACGAAGCCGCTGCTTCCGCCGACGTCGCGACCGCGCTCGCACTGGCCTCCCATCGACCGGCCGTGCTGGTCTCGGTCGGAGAGCCGGCCCCTGACGTCGAGCCGTTGCCGGGCTCGATCACCTTCGCGGAGTTGCTCGACACGTCGGCACCGTCGTTCCGAGCTCCCGAAGCCGGCACCGTCTGGGACGAGACCACCCGCCTCTACACCTCGGGCACCACGGGCCGCCCGAAGGCCGTGCCCCTGTCGAGCCTCAACGAGACCCTGAGTGCGCACGACGTGATCATGCACCTGCCGCTGTCACCCCGGGACCGGACGCTGAACATGTCGCCCTGGTTCCACCGGGGCGGCGTGTACTGCGCGGGACCGAACCCGGTGTTCTACGTCGGGGCGGAAGCCGTCACCCTGCGGCAGTTCGACCCGGTGCGCGTCCTCGACCTGATCGAGGAGTCGAGCCTGACGTTCGTCGTCGGAGCTCCGACGAACCTGGAGCGCCTCGCGGACGAGCAGGAGGCGCGACCCCGTGACCTGTCGAGCCTCACCGGCATCGTGACGATGGGGGCACCCTTCGAACGGCAGGCGGCGCTGCGGTACCAGCGGGTGCTCACCCCGAACATCTCGAACGGGTACGGCACGACCGAGACCTTCTGGAACACGTTCCTCCGTGGCTACGAGTTGACCGCCAACGCGGGTGCCGCCGGACGCGCGAACATCGACGACGACGTCGCCGTCGTGCAGGCCCTCGCCGGACGGCTCGCCGACCCGCGGGACCAGGTGGCCAAGGACGGCAAGGAGATCGGCGAGATCGCGATCCGGTCGATCAAGTCCGGGTACGCCTACGTGCACAACCCGGACGCAGAGCAGGCGAAGTTCCAGGACGGGTGGTTCTACCCGGGTGACCTCGCCACCTGGAACGAGGACGAAGTCGTCACGATCGTCGGCCGGAAGGACGACATGCTCATCTCCGGCGGCGAGAACGTGCACCCCGTGCAGGTCGAAGAGGTCCTCGCCGGTCACGCCGGGGTCGCGGACTCGATCGTGGTCGGGAAGGCGGACCCCGAGTGGGGCCAGGTCGTCGTCGCGTACGTCGTCCGTCGCAGCGGACAGCTGACCGATCCCACTTCCGCGGCTTCGGCTCTCGACGCGCACTGCAGGACGAGCACCGACCTCGCCGACTTCAAGCGGCCGCGCCTCTACGCCTTCGTCGACGAGTTGCCCTACACGGCCACCGGGAAGAAGCAGCACTTCGTGATGCAGCGCCGCACCACCGACGACGCGGAAGCCGGTCTGTTCGTCCGCCCCTGAGTGCAGTGGCGCCAGCGCGCTGGCGACCCGACGGCGAGGTCGGCGGATGTTCACCGTCGCGACTCAGCGGGAGGTTCACACCGGTGCCGGCAGCTCCAGGCCCTTGAGCTCGCGCATCACGGAGTTGAGGTGCCACTGGTCGCGGAACAGCCCGTAGCGGTCGCGGTCGGTGGTGACGATCTCCAGGTCGCGCCGCCGCTCGAGCAACGCGAGGTCGGAGTCCGTGACGGTGCGCACCATCGTCCACGGCAGCGGTTCGACGCGGACGGCGGTGCCGAACTCCGCCGACAGGCGCGACGTCAGGACCTCGAGCTGCAGCGACCCGATGACGCCGACCATCGGCGCCTGCGCGGTCCGACGCTCGGACTCGAGCAGCTGCACGACGCCCTCCCCGGCGAGCTGTTGCATGCCCTTGCGGAACTTCTTCGCGGTGCTCGGGTCGGTGGGCGCGACGGTGGCGAACATCTCCGGCGCGAACCGGGGGAGCGGCTCGAACTCGACGGCCTCGTCGCTGTACAGGGTGTCCCCGGGGTGCAGCATCGTCGCGTTCACCAGACCGACCACGTCGCCGGGCCAGGCGACGTCGACGGTGTCGCGCTCCCGACCGAACACGCTGAGCGCGTGCTTGGTGTTGAACCGTCGGCCGGACTGCGCGTGGGTCAGCATCATGCCGCGGTCGAACCGGCCCGAGCAGATGCGGACGAAGGCGACCTGGTCGTGGTGGGCAGGGTCCATGTTCGCCTGCACCTTGAACACCTGGGCTGCGAAGGGCTCGGTGACCGGACGGGGCGCGCCGTCCTCGGTGCGACGGGGGAGCGCGGCAGGGGCGGTGTCGCGCAGGAAGCGCAGCAGGTCGACCGTGCCGAGGTGCTTGGTGGCGACGCCGAAGAACACCGGCATGCTCACGCGCGCGTGGAAGTCGTCCTGGTCGGGCAGGCCACGGACCTCGCGGGTGAGCTCGACCTCTTCCAGCGCGGTCGCCCACGCGCTGCCGAACAGTTCGGCGGCCTCGTCCGCCGAGCGCTCGGTCGCGACCGGTAGGTGCCCACCGCCGGTGGACTCGTACGTGGTCAGGGTCCCGGTCGTGGTGTCGACCAGTCCCTGCAGGTCACCGGCCTCGCCGACCGGCCAGGTGACCGGCGTCGGGGCACGTCCGGTGCGCTCCTCGAGCTCGTCGAGCAGGTCGAGGGCTTCACGGCCGGGGCGGTCCCACTTGTTGACGACGGCGATGACGGGGATGTCGCGGGTGCGGCAGACCTCGAACAGACGGATCGTCTGCGCCTCCATGCCCTTCGCGGCGTCGATCAGCATGACCGCGCAGTCGACGGCCGCGAGCGCGCGGTAGGTGTCCTCGGAGAAGTCGGCGTGGCCGGGGGTGTCGACGACGTTGATGAGCGTGCCGCCGGCGTCGAGTTGGACGACGGCAGAGCTGATCGAGATCCCGCGGCTCCGCTCGATCTCCATCCAGTCGGACACGGTCGCGCGCCGGGTGGCCTTGCCCTTGACCGCACCGGCCTCGTCGATCGCGGAGGCCGCCAGGGTCAGCGACTCGGTGAGCGTGGACTTGCCGGCGTCCGGGTGGGCGATCACGGCGACGGTCCGACGGCGTTCGGCTTCCCGCTCGATCGTGCCGGCGGCGGCGGTGTCCGCCGGGGACGGACCGGTCACGCGTCGCCCCGCTCGTGGCATCGACCGACGGCGTGACCTGGGTGTTCCGACTTCTGCACCCTCCGACGATACCGACTGCTCCGGACAGTCGACGCACCGGGGCCCTCCGGGAGGCCCGCCGGGTTCGGCAGGTTCCGGACGCCACGAGGTCACGACCGCCGGGGTACTGCGCTCTCCGGCACCGTCCGCCGTACCGTGGGCCCATGCCGAACGAGAACGAGGTACGGGACTTCCTGATGTCGCGACGCGCGCGCATCGCGCCCGAGTTGGTCGGACTCCCGCTGCCGTGGGCCAGCCTCGGCGGCTTCGTCGTCGCTGCGGTGCTGCTCGTCGTCGGGCACGGATCAGCCCCGGTCGTCCTCGGTGCGGCCGTGCTGTGGGGGCTGACCTTCGGCGGAGCGGCGCCACAGTTGCAGAGCGCACTGACGATCGCGGGCGGCACGGAGTCGGACCTGGCGAACGCGTTCCTGCCGGTGGCCTTCAACCTCGCGATCTCCGCCGCCGGTCTGGTCGGCGCGCTGCTCATCGCGGTCTCGGGCGGGCTGGTCCTCGCGGTGTCCATGGCCGTCCTCGGGGCCCTGGCGCTGGTCGTGACGGTGGTCGGCCGGCAGACCTTCGCCGGTCGTGCCTGAACGGAGCCAGGCCTAGTACTCCGACTTCGCCGCGCAGGTCACCGTGTCGGCGGTCTGGCCGGACACCGAGTCCGGCAGCTCGGCCGCGGACGCGCTCGCCCGGGGCGTCGCCGGAGGCGTCGTCGTGTTCCCGGAGGCGGGCGGGGTGGTGGTGGCTGATGGGCTGGTGGGAGCCGACGGCTTCGCGGTGGGCGCGTCGGGATCGCGCACGGCGGAACGGCCGAGGCTGTTCGGGGCGAGCCGCACCGGTTCGTCGGCCTGCAGCGCAGCCGTCAGGGTCGCCGCGGGCCCCTCGGACACCAGGACCCGAGCCGGGTCCTGGGGGTCGTCGACGACCGGGAACTGGACGAACACCATGTTCGAGAGTCCGACGGTGTTGACCGCGAGGGCGAGGCGCGCCAGGGTCGCCGCGTCGTCGAGCGAATCCGACAGGACCATGTTCTTGAAGGCGGTGTCCGCGAGCCGCAGGACCTTCGCCGGGTTGGTGAGCGTGCCGGCGGAGACGGTCTGGCGGGCCAGGGCGGACATGAACGTCTGCTGGTTGCTGATCCGGCCGAGGTCGCTCGCGTCGCCGACGCCGTGTCGCGACCGGAGGAACGCAGCGGCCTCGGCCCCTCGGAGCTCGCGGTTGCCGGGCTGCAGGTCGAGCGCCGGGGTGACGTCGTCGTCCTTGATCGGCGTGGCGAGGCAGACCGTGACACCGCCGACCGCGTCGGCCATCCGGACGACCCCGTCGAAGGTGATCTTGCCCGCGTAGGCGATCTGCAGGCCGGTGAGCTTGCCGATGGTGCTCGCGACGCAGGCCAGGCCGTGCTGCTCGCCGCCGCGGGAGAGCGCCGTGTTGAGCATCGCGGCGGACGAGGCCGGGGTGACGGCACCGTCGTCGTTCGTGCACGCGGGGATCGGGACGACGAGGTCGCGCGGGAAGCTGATGACCGACATGTTCGAGTGGTCGGCCGAGATGTGCACGAGGATGTTGGTGTCGTTGTTGCCGACGCCGTTGCTGGCCTGCTGGTTCGCCGGGTCGTCGAACCCGGCACCCTGTCCGTCGCGGGTGTCGGTCGCGACGAGCAGCATGTTGACCTCGCCCGACTGGGCCGTCAGCGCGGGCGCCTTCTTCGCAGTGGTGCCGGGCATCACGAGGGAGACCGAGGGCTGGGCGCTCTGCAGGACCTGCCAGGTGGCGATGGCGGCGATCGATCCGGACCCCACCACGGCGACCGCGGCGACGACGGCGATGCCGCGCAGCACGAACCCGAACGGACCGCGACGACGCAGCCTGCCGTGCCGGATGAGCGGTGGCGGGCTCGTCGATTGGTCCGCGTGCGCTCGTCCGTCGTCCGACATGCATCCCTCGGGGTCAGTCCGGGAGAGGTCCCGGTTCCGTCATCATGCCGGACCGCAGGGCTCCCCACCGTCGAGACACCTGAGAGACTGTCAGGCGGCGGCGCCCTCGTCGACCGCGAACACGTCGGTCCGGAGTGCCGGGCAGTGCTCGGGACTCGGGTGCTCGGAGATGTGGATGACCTCGTCGAGCCGGTCCCGGGTCGCCGTCAGCTCGGCCAGCTGTGCGGTGATCCGGTCGCGTTCCTGCACGAGCAGGGCGAAGGACTCGGCCGTGGCTTCACCGGCGTCGACGCAGGGCAGGAGCCGGACGATGGTGCGGCTCGGGAGTCCGGCGGCGAAGAGCTGCTGCACCAGGCGGACCCGGTCCACGGCCTCCGTCCCGTAGGTCCGTTGCCCGGTGCCGGTCCGGGTGGCGGTGAGCATCCCCTGCTCCTCGTAGTAGCGGAGCGAGCGGACGCTCACCCCGGTCCGGGCAGCGAGGTCGCCGATGCGCATGTCGTCTCCGTTCGGGGCTTGCCCCTGACACTGATGTGAGGTCTTACCGTAACCGAGCCGCAGCGGGACGGACCCGTTCGGCGGAAGGAAACCACCATGGACATCACCGGATCCGTCGCCCTCGTCACCGGTTCGAACCGCGGCATCGGACGACACTTCGTCGAACAGCTCCTCGAACGTGGCGCGTCGAAGGTCTACGCCACCGCCCGGCGTCCCGACCTCGTCGACGTCCCCGGGGTCGAGGTGCTCGCCCTCGACATCACCGACCCGGCCTCGGTCGCGGCCGCCGCCGCAGCAGCCGGCGACGTCACGCTGCTGATCGACAACGCCGGCGTCTCGTCGTCCGGCTCGCTGCTCACCGACGACCTGGCGGACGCCCGCCGAGCCGTCGACACCCACCTCTGGGGAACGCTCGACATGGTCCGGGCGTTCGCGCCCGTCATCGAGCGGAACGGCGGGGGTGCGATCGTCAACGTCCTCTCCGCGCTCTCCTGGTTCTCGGCGCCGGGCGCGGGTGGGTACGCCATCGCGAAGGCGGCCGAGTGGAACATGACCAACGCCGTCCGGCTCGAGCTCGCCGGCCGAGGAGTCACCGTGCAGGGCCTCCACCTCGGCGCCGCCGACACCGACATGATGGCCGGCTACGACGGCCCGATGACCGACCCCGCGGACGTCGTCCGTGCGGCCCTCGACGGGGTCGAGCGGGACGCCACCGAGGTGCTGGTCGACGACTGGACCCGCATGGTCAAGGCCTCCCTCGCGGGCGACCCGGTGGACTTCTCCGCCGAGATCGGCTGAACCGCCCGCTCGGGATCGGCCGGCAGCCGCCGGGGGCCTGACTGACGGGAGGCCCGTGGCGACGCCGCCACGGGCCTCCCGTCAGTCAGGTGCACCGGACCGTCGGATCCGTTCGCCCGTCACGTCCGCCAGTGCGGCGAGCAGCGCGTCCTGGAACGCGGGGTCGCGCACGGCGGCCTGCGGTGTCGCCCGCTCCCCGTGGTACCAGTAGCCGGGGGTCTCCGCGTCGGGGTCGTCGGTGACGGCGAGCCAGTCCTGTGTGCGGTGGCCGGCCTCCAGGTCGTCGGGTGCCCCCGCGCCGCCCATCTTCGTCGGCACCCAACCCGGGTCGACGGCGTGTGCGACGACGCCCGGCCGCAGGCGGGGGAGCGCAGCGGCGATCGCGGTCACGAAGAGCTTGCTGTCCGAGTACGACGAGCCGGTCGACGTGTGCCAGTCGATCCGGTCGAGCGACGCCGAGCCGCCGCGGTGCATGCCACTCGAGAGGACGACATGCCGTCGGACGTCCGGCAGCAGCGCGGTGAGCAGGTACGGCGCGACGACGTTGACGGGCAGGACGTCCGGCCCCGAGAGGACCCCGGCGTTGTGGATGACCGCGGTGAGTCCGGAGCCGCCGAGCTCGCCGGCAAGGCGCCAGACCGCACGCGCGTCGGCGAGGTCCGCCGTGACCAGGGTCGCGCCACGGTCGACGAGGTCGGACAGGGTCTCGGCGCGGCTGCCGTTCCGTGCGTGCACGACCACGTGGTGGCCGTCAGCGAGCAGGGACTCGGCGGAGAGCCGCCCGAGTCCGTCGGTGGATCCGGTGACGAGGACGGTGTGTTCCATCAGCGCAGCGTACGTCGTGGCCGATGATGGGGGAGTGGACGGTCAGGGACAGCAGCCGCGATGGCGGAAGACGTGGTCGACGGTGCAGGTCGGGGTGTTGTCCGCGGCCGTGGTCGGGTGCATCGTGCTCCTGCTGACCGGGGACGGCACGCTCGACCGCGTCTACGCGGTCGCGCTCGTGTTCTTCGGCATCGCCCTGCTCGGGCACGTCACCTTCCTGGTGCTCACGGCCCGGGCCGAGCGGGGACGCTGAGCGGACGACCGCGTACACGTCCACCCGCACCCTGTCAGGCTGGACTCCCCATGGAACTCATCGCGCCCGAACTCGTCGTCGTGCTCGTGGTGGCGATCGCCGTCGCGACCGCCGTCTCGGACCGGCTGCGCGTCGCGCCCCCGGTCCTCCTGCTCGCCTTCGGGGCCGCGATCGCCTTCATCCCCGCGTTCGGGAAGCTGGAGCTACCCGCCGACGTGGTGCTCTTCCTGTTCCTGCCGGCACTGCTCTACTGGGAGAGCCTGACGATCTCGCTCCGCGAGATCCGGAACAACCTGCGCGGCATCGTCCTGATGGGCACGCTCCTGGTCGTGCTCACCGCCGGCGGTGTGGCGACGATCCTGCACCTGCTCGGGATGCCCTGGGGCCCCGCGTGGGTGCTCGGTGCCGCGGTCGCACCGACGGACGCCACCGCGGTCGGTGCGCTGACCCGGTCGCTGCCACGTCGGAACACGACCGTCCTGCGCGCGGAGTCCCTGGTGAACGACGGGACGACGCTCGTCATCTACGGCATCGCGGTCGCGGTCACGGCGGGGGAGCAGGAGCTCACCGTCTGGAACGTGTCCGGCATGCTCCTCCTGTCCTACCTCGGTGGGATCGCGGCCGGACTCGTGACGTCGTGGCTCGGGATGCTCGTCCTCCGTCGGATCCACGCGGTCGTGCTCGAGAACCTGCTGACGCTGCTGGTGCCGTTCGCCGCCTTCCTCGCTGCCGAGGCGGTGGGTGCCTCCGGCGTCCTCGCGGTCGTGGTGGCAGGGCTCGTCGTCAGCCAGGTCGCGCCGAAGCTCGACCGGGCCGAGACGCGCCAGCAGGTGCGGTCGTTTTGGTCCTTCAGCACGTTCCTGCTCAACGGCGCCCTGTTCGTGCTGGTCGGGATCGAGGCGACGATCGCGGTCCGGGAGCTCGCCGGGCAGGAGATCGCCCGGGGCCTCGGCCTGATCGGGATCGTCTCGGTCACCGTGGTCGTCCTGCGCTTCGCGTTCCTCAACCTCACCTGGGGGACGGTGCGGCTCGTCACGCTGCGGACGGGAGGTTCGCCCCGCGAAGGACACCGCGACCGGCTGGTCAGTGGGTTGACCGGGTTCCGCGGTGCCGTCTCGCTCGCCGCCGCCGTGGCCGTCCCGCGGCTGGTCGAGAGCGGTGGCGCGTTCCCGGACCGCGACCTCATCGTGTTCGTCACCGCCGGTGTCGTGGTGGTCACCATCGTCGGGCAGTCGCTCGTGCTGCCGGCCGTCGTGCGCTGGGCGTCCTTCGACGGCAGCGGCGAGGTCCTCGAGGAGCGCCGATCCGCTGAGCGCACGGCGTTGGAGGAAGCTCTCGACGCGCTGCCGCGGCTGGCCCGGAAGACCGGTGCCGAAGCGGAGATCGTCGACCGCATCCGCGAGGACTACGAGGGTCACCTGGCGCTCGTCAAGGCCGAGGAGAGCGACGACGAGGAGCACCCGCTGCTGGTCCAGCGCGGCGCTGCGGTCGAACTCGAGCTCGCACTCGTCCGGTTGAAGGCGGCGACGGTCCTGCGGTTGCGCGACCAGGGTGAGATCGACGACCTGGTCCTGCGGCAGGTCCGCGCCGAGTACGACGCCGAGGAGACCCGACTGCTCCGGCTCGACCAGCGCGGCTGACGATCCGTCCCCCTCCTTACGGACCGACCGAGTCCGCCGATAGTGCGCACTGACCACCCACGGACGGGCGGTCGAACACCTGCCCCACGGACGGCGGCGGGTCGATCGAGAACCAGGACGGGCCATGATCGTCGTCACGCGACTGAACGGCAGCGGTTTCGCTGTGAACCCCGATCTCGTGGAGCGCATCCAGGAGACGCCGGACACGACGCTCATCATGGTCGACGGGGCGAAGTACATCGTCCGCGAGTCGCTGGCCGAGGTCATCGACCGCATCGCCGGGTACCGAGCACGCATCGTCAGCATGGCGTACGGCACCGACCGGCCCGTCGGCCGCGACGGCACCGGCCCGCAGCCGACCCTCGCCCCGGTCGCTCCGCTCCGCGCCCAGGACGGAGGTCGCTGACGTGGACATCGCGACCATCATCGGCATCCTCCTGGCCTTCGGCGCACTCTTCGGCATGGTCGAGATGGAGCACGTCGAACTCGGCGGTCTGTTCCTCCCCGCGCCGATGCTCCTGGTCTTCGGCGCCACCATCGGCTGCGGCATCGCGAGCACCACGCTGAAGGACGCCCTCTCGGCGTTCAGGTCCGCGCCGAAGGCGTTCACCGGCAAGGTCACCCCGCCGCAGGCCGTCATCGACGACGTCGTCGGACTGGCCGAGACCGCCCGTTCGAACGGCCTGCTCGCGCTCGAGCAGGAGGCCGACAAGCACGACGACCCGTTCATGAAGAAGGCGCTGCAGAACATCGCCGACGGCACCGACGGCGACGAGCTGCGGATCCTGCTCGAGGACGAGATCGAGTCGAACGCCGCGCCGATGCGGAGCGCGAGTGCGTTCTTCATGGGGCTCGGCGGCTTCGCCCCGACAGTCGGCATCATCGGCACCGTCGTCTCCCTGACCCACGTCCTGGCGAACCTCGGCAAGCCGGACGAACTCGGCCCGCTCATCGCCAGTGCCTTCGTCGCGACGCTGTGGGGTCTGCTCACCGCCAACTTCCTCTGGCTGCCGATCGGCGGGAAGCTCCGGAAGCTCGCCCAGCTCGAGTCGGACCGGCAGACACTGCTGATGGAGGGCCTCCTGGCCGTGCAGGCCGGCAGCCAGCCACGGCTCCTCGGTGAGCGCCTCACCGCGATGGTGCCGCCGAGCGCCCGTGGTGCATCGGGCAAGAGCGCCAAGGTCAAGGCCGGCGCCGACGACCAGCAGCTGGCGGCCTGAGCATGAGCGCCAACCCCCGGGGGCGCGGTCGGAAGAAGCGCGGCCACGACGAGGCCGAACACCCCGACGAGCGCTGGATGGCCTCGTACATGGACATGATCACGGTCCTGATGTGCATGTTCCTCGTGCTGTTCGCCATGTCGACCGTCGACCAGGAGAAGTACATGGCGCTGAAGAACTCGCTCGCCACCGGGTTCGGCGAAGTGAAGTCGCAGAAGGTCGACACCGCCTCCGGCACCGTCGTGACGAAGGACCAGGTCGAGGACGGCTCCGGCTACTCGACCGACAAGGCGCACGCGGACCACTCCACCGCGGCCTCGGGGGCGAAGGACACCAACGTCGACCCGGCGTCCACCGTCGTGCCGCAGACCGCGGCCAAGGCGGACGTGAAGGCCGCGCAGGAGGAGCTCGACGACCTCAGAGCCATCGAGGCCGCGATCAAGGGCAACCTCGACGAGGCCGGCCAGAGTTCCAACGTGCAGTTCACGGTCGACGCCCGCGGACTCACCGTCCGGCTGATCGGCAGCGAGACGTACTTCGGGACGAACAGCGCCGACCTGTCGGACCAGGCGAAGCGGATCATGGACGCCATCGCCCCGGTCCTCCGCGGCGCCGACCACGACGTCAGCGTCGAGGGACACGCCGACAGCCGGAACTCCACCGCTCCGTACGCGACGAACTGGGAGCTCAGCGCCGCCCGCGCGACCGGGGTGCTCCGTGACCTCGTCGAACGGGGCGGGATGCCGGCCGCCCGGATCCAGTCCGTCGGCTTCGGGTCCAGCCGGCCGCTCGCGAAGGGCAGCACGGACGGGGACCTCGCGTTG
This sequence comes from Curtobacterium sp. MCPF17_011, assembly GCF_003234145.1. NCBI lineage: Bacteria > Bacillati > Actinomycetota > Actinomycetes > Micrococcales > Microbacteriaceae > Curtobacterium > Curtobacterium sp. MCPF17_011. The sequence goes on along the minus strand of NZ_QKSK01000004.1, from coordinate 141,713 downwards.
AACCGCCGCGTCGACATCGTGGTCCTGTCGAACGCCGACCAGGACGTCAGCGCCCTCATGCCGAGCCTCGCGAAGGCGCAGGACGGAGCGCGCTCCGGGTAGGCGCGACCGTCGCCCCAGAAGAGGGGCCAGAGCTGACGGCCGCCCCCGGGCAGCCGAGAGTACGACTCGTGACCGAGACCCTGACCGCGCCCGAGGTGTACGACTTCGCGCGCCCGTCGACGCTCGCTCGCGAGCACGCCCGGGTCCTCGAGCTCGCCTTCGAGACCTTCGCGCGGCAGTGGGGCACGCAGCTGACCGCGAAGGTCCGTGTCCTCAGCCAGGTCACCTGCGAGCAGGTCGCGATGATGACCTACGACGAGTACGCGGCGTCGTTGCCCGCACTCACCGGGATGGTCTTGCTGCCCATCGAGGGAGTCACCGCCAAGGGGGTCCTGCAGGTCCCGCTCGACGCCGCCCTGGCCTGGGTGTCACACTCGCTCGGCGCCTCGAAGCCGCTGCCGACACCCGAGCGGACGTTCACCCCGATCGAGCAGGCCCTCGTGCGCCGCCTGGTCGAGGACGCCCTCGACGACCTCCGCTACTCCCTCGGCGGGCTGCTCGACCAGCCCGTCACCGCCGGGGCCTTCCAGTTCAACAGCCAGTTCGCCCAGGCCGCCCAGAAGTCCGACCTGATGATCGTCGTGTCGTTCGAGATCCGGGTGGGGGAGCGCATCGCCGCCGGCACGCTAGCCCTGCCCGCCGAGGCCGTCCTGCCCCAGCTCGTCGACCGCCCGGCCGACGTCTCGACCGCCGACGCGAAGGCACTGCTCGACGCGCAGCTCGCGTCGGTGCCGGTCGGCGTCTCGCTCCGCTTCGCCCCGGCCACCGTCCTGCCGGCACAGGTCCTCGGCCTCGCCGTCGGCGACGTCCTGCCGCTGCCGCACCCGCAGCACCGCCCACTCACCATCTCCGTCGACGGTGAACCCGTCGGCACCGCCGCCGTCGGCGCGAACGGCTCGCGGCTCGCGGGCGTCGTCGTCACCACCACCCCATCGGAGCCGTCCGCATGACCGCCGTCACCTCCACCCTGCACACGACCGCCGCCGAGGCGCTCGCCAGCGCATTGCCCACCGCCGTCCCGCTCGTTGCGGTCGCCCAGCCGGGAGGCCCGTCCGCCGACCTGCAGGCACGTGCCGCCGACGCCGTGGTCGCCTCCTTCGTCGGTGGCGTCTCCGCGGACCTCGCCGTGGTGCTGCTCGACCTCGCCGCCATCACGGCAGCGGGCGGCGTCGACGCCGGCCTCGTGTCCGTCGCCGACGTCCTCCGCCCGTCCCTCGAGGCAGCGGTCGCCCCGTTCGGTGCCGGCGTGCTCGGTGAGGGCCGCCGCGACTCCGCCGTCGCCCTGGTCGCCGACCCGGAGGCCGTGGTGTTCGCCCTGACCGGCGCCGGGCAGCCGATGGGCTGGGTCGCGATCCGGATCCGCGAGAACGGCATCGTCGCCGAGCCGATCGCGGCCGCGCCGGTCCTGTCCGCCGGCAACCTCGGCCGCATCAACAGCGTCGAGATGACCCTCACCGTCGAGATCGGCCGCACCCGGATGTCGGTGCGGGACGTGCTCGGCATGGAGCCCGGTGCCGTCGTCGAACTCGACCGCTCCGCCGGTGCCCCCGCCGACGTGCTCCTCAACGGACGGCTCATCGCGCACGGCGAGGTCGTCGTCGTCGACCAGGACTACGCCGTCCGCATCACCAAGATCCTCGACGTCGCCGAGACGGTCTGACCCGGTGGACACGCTCGTCATCGCACTCCGCGTCGCGCTCTCCCTCGGTGTCGTGCTCGCCCTCATGTGGGTGCTGCACCGCCGCATGCAGAAGGGGCAGTTCGGCGCGGGACGTACCCGGGGGCGTCGTTCGGCGTCACTCGAGGTCGTCGCCCGTCAGGGCATCGGCGGCAAGGCGAGCGTGGTCGTGGTCGACGTCGACGGGGAGCGGCTCGTCCTCGGCGTGGCCGAGCACGGCGTGACCCTCCTCACGAGCGGCCGGGCACCCGCGCCGGAACTCACGATCGTGACGGGCCCGGTCGCACTGCCGACGGCGGACGCGTTCCGTGCGGAACTGGACCGGCAGGACCAGGCCGCACCCAGCCTCCAGTCCGACACCGCGTCCGCCGGGACGCCCACCGATCCACTGCCGCTGCGGCCGCGCGGCCGACGCGCCGCGCCGCGCACCAACGCCCTCGTCCCGACGGCCACGCAGCTGCAGGGCTCGGTCCTCTCCGCGGACACCTGGCGCCAGGCGGCGTCGGCGCTCCGCTCCCGGCGGACCGGGTGAGCGCGGCCCGCACGGGCAGGGTGCTGCTGTTCGTCCTCCTCGGACTGACGATGGTGGCCGGCTTCCTCATGCTCACCACGACCGGCGCCCACGCGGCCGGTGTGGTCCAGCCGACCGCCCCCGCGGCCCCGACCGCCCCGCCGACGCCGTCCACCGGCGGCTTCAGCGTCGACGTCAACGGCCCCGACGGCACGCCGTCCTCCGCCGTGGTCACCCTGATCGGGATCACGCTGCTCAGCGTCGCACCGGCGCTGCTGCTGATGATGACCTCGTTCACCAAGATCTTCGTCGTCCTCGCCATGACCCGGAACGCGCTCGGCTTGCAGTCGATCCCGCCGAACCAGGTGATCGCCGGACTCGCCCTGTTCCTGTCGCTGTTCGTGATGGCACCCGTCATCGGGCACGTCAACGACGACGCCGTGCAGCCGTACCTGGCCGGGCACCTCGACTTCCAGCAGGCCGTCGAGATCGGCACCAAGCCGCTCCGGACGTTCATGCTGCACCAGACCCGCGACGAGGACGTCGCCCTCATCACCCGCGCCGCCGGTCAGGCGAACCCGAAGGACATGTCCGCCGTGCCGATGACGACGGTCATCCCGGCGTTCATCATCTCGGAGCTCCGCAGCGCGTTCATCATCGGGTTCGTCATCTTCATCCCGTTCCTGGTGATCGACCTCGTCGTCTCCGCAGCCCTGATGTCGATGGGCATGATGATGCTCCCGCCGGTGATGATCTCGCTGCCCTTCAAGATCCTGCTGTTCGTCCTGGTCGACGGCTGGGGACTCATCATCACCTCGCTCATCGAGAGCTACCACGTTGTCTAGCGCGACGTGGTCCGGACCCGACACCGTGCCCGGGGGGCTCTCGTGAACCAGCAGGCGGTCATCGACCTCACCCTCCAGGCGCTCCTGGTCGCCGGCAAGCTCGCGGCGCCCGTGCTCATCACCTCGCTCGTCGTCGGCTTCGCGATCTCGCTGTTCCAGTCCGTGACCCAGATCCAGGAGGTCACGCTCTCGTTCGTGCCGAAGGCCCTGGCCGTGGCGATCGCCCTGGTCGTCTGCGGCAACTGGATGATCTCCGAGATGATCGCCTTCACGCACGTGGCGTTCGACATGATCCCGAAGCTGCTCGGGAGCGGCTGATGGACCTGGTCTTCGACGCCGCCCGGCTCGAGGGCACGATGCTCGCCGGCGTCCGGCTCGTCGCGTTCTTCGTGGTCGCCCCGCCGTTCTCGTACAAGGCGTTCCCCGGCGTCGTAAAGGTGATCCTCGGCCTGGGCCTCGCGATCGGCGTCGCCCCGAAGGTCACCGCCGGGTACGAGCAGCTCGACACGGCCGCCTTCCTCGTCGCCCTCGTCACCCAGCTGCTCGTCGGACTGGTGCTCGGCTTCATGGTGTACCTGGTGTTCGCGGCCGTGCAGTCCGCGGGCGCGCTCGTCGACCTGTTCGGCGGGTTCACGCTCGCGCAGGCGTACGACCCGCAGTCGCAGGTGAACGGCGCCCAGTTCACCCGGCTGTTCCAGATGGCCTCGCTCGCGCTGCTGTTCGCCTCTGGCGGCTACCAGCTGATCATCGGCGGGCTGGTCCGGTCCTTCGACGGCGTGCCGCTCGTGGACGGCCGCTTCCCGATCGACGGGATCGCGCCGATGCTCGTCGCGGCGTTCGGGCAGATGTTCCTCGCGGCACTGCAGATCGCCGGCCCGCTCGTCGTCGTGCTGTTCCTCGCCGACGTCGGCCTGGGCCTGCTCACCCGCGTCGCCCCCGCCCTGAACGCGTTCCAGATGGGCTTCCCGATCAAGATCGGCCTCACCGTCCTGTTCGCCGGCGCGCTCTTCATGGCCCTGCCGAGCGTCGTGTCGTCCCTCACGGGTGACGCCGTCCAGGCGATCACGGGCAGGGGGTGACGGCATGTCGGACAGTGGAGAACGCTCCGAACAGGCATCCGACAAGCGGATGCGCGAGGTGCACCGCAAGGGGCAGCTCGGCCGGTCGCAGGACCTCAGCGCCTGGATCGGCATCGCCGTCGCCGCGCTGATGGTCCCGTCCACGATCGGGCACGCCTCGGCGGCCGGGCAGCAGCAGCTGCACGCCGTGACCCTCGTCATCGCTGACCCGAGCATCGGCACCATGCGGCACGTCCTCGACGACGCCCTCGCCTCGATCGGCAGCACGATCGGCCCGATGCTCGCCGTCGTCGCCGTCGCGGTGCTCGCCGTCGCGGTCGCCCAGGGTGGGGTGCACATCAAGAAGCTCACCCCGGAGCCGGACCACTTCGATCCCGTCGCCGGCGTGAAGCGGGTGTTCGGTACGCAGGCGCTCTGGAACGGGGTGAAGGCACTGCTGAAGACGGCGGTCGTCGGTCTCGTGCTGTGGTTCGCCGTGCAGGGACTCGTCCCCGTGCTCATGTCGAGCGGCTCGCTGCCGCTGACGAGCGTCCTCGAAGCTGCCGGAGCCGGCGCGGGCACCCTGCTCCGTGCCGCGATCGCGGCCGGGCTCGTCCTCGCCGCGCTCGACGTGTTCGTCGTCATCCGCCGGAACCGCAAGCGGACGATGATGACCAAGCGCGAGGTCAAGGACGAGAACAAGCAGGCCGAGGGTGACCCGCTCGTGAAGTCGCAACGTCGCTCCCGCCAACTCGCCGCCAGCCGGAACCGGATGATCGCCGCGATCGGCACCGCCGACGTCGTGATGACCAATCCGACGCACTACGCCGTCGCGATCAAGTACGAGGCCGGCAAGTCCGCACCCCGGGTCGTGGCGAAGGGCGCCGGACCCGTCGCCGACGCAATCCGCCTGAAGGCCACCGCGGAACGGGTGCCGATGGTCCAGGACATCCCGCTCACCCGTGCCCTGCACGCCGCGTGCGAGCTCGGGCAGGAGATCCCCGTCGACCTCTACACACCCGTCGCCCGCGTCCTGTCGTTCGTGATGACGCTCGCCGCCCGCGGTGCCACCGCCGGCACGCACACCCCGCCCCGCCCCACCACCCCGGAGGAGGTCGCCACCGTGCTCGACCCGACCACGCTCAGCGGCGACGTCCGACCCCGCAAGCTCCGGACCCCGCGTCCCGTCACCGAACCCACTCCCGGAGAGGCCCTCCCCGCATGAAGCGCGCCGACCTGCCGAAGTTCGCCGTACCGGTGCTCATCGTCGGCATCATCCTGCTGTTGATCCTGCCGGTGCCACCGTTCCTGCTGGACGTCCTCATCATCTGCAACATCCTGCTGGCGCTGGTGATCCTGCTCACCACGCTGTTCGTGAAGAAGCCGCTCGACTTCTCGGTGTTCCCGTCGCTGCTGCTCGTCGCGACGCTGTTCCGGCTCGGGCTCAACGTCGCCTCGACCCGCCTCGTGCTCGCGCAGGGCTTCGCAGGCGACGTCATCCAGGCGTTCGGGCACGTCGCCGTGGCCGGCTCGGTCATCATCGGCGCGGTGATCTTCCTCATCCTCGTGGTGATCCAGTTCGTCGTCGTGACGAAGGGCGCCGAGCGCGTCGCCGAGGTCGGTGCGCGCTTCACCCTCGACGCGATGCCCGGCAAGCAGATGGCCATCGACGCCGACCTCAACGCCGGACTCATCACGGACGAACAGGCCAAGGAGCGCCGCGCGGCGGTGTCCGCCGAGGCCGACTTCTACGGCGCGATGGACGGCGCGTCGAAGTTCGTCAAGGGCGACGCGATCGCCGGCATCCTGATCCTCGTCATCAACCTCGTCGGCGGCATCGCGATCGGCATGCTGCAGAACGGCATGTCGATCACGGACGCGCTCTCGCACTACGGCATCCTCACCATCGGTGACGGCCTCGTGTCGCAGATCCCCGCGCTCCTGATGGCCGTGTCGACCGGCATGATCGTCACCCGCTCCGGCGCCGAGTCCGACATCGGCACGTCGGCCTCCGACCAGCTGTCACAGTCCCGGACCGCCCTGATGATCGCTGGCGCTGCCGCGATCGCGATGGGGTTCATCCCCGGCATGCCGATCCTGCCGTTCCTGCTCATCGGCGCGAGCCTGCTCTTCACCGGGTGGCGGATCGGCCAGAACGCGAAGCGTGCCGCCGCCACGGCCGCCGAGCAGCAGGCGCTCGCGGCCGCCGCCCCGGCGAGCGACACCCCCGAGGACCTCCTCGAGCAGATGCGCGTGCACGCCCTCGAGATCCTGCTCGCCCCCGACCTCGTCGACATGGTCTCCGGCGCCTCCGACGACCTGCTCGGCCGGGTCCGTGCACTCCGCCGCAAGATCGCCATCGACATGGGGATCGTCGTCCCGCCGGTCCGGACCCGGGACAGCATCGACCTCCCGCCCGCCACCTACGCCATCCGGATCGCCGGGGTCGAGGCCGGTCGCGGCACCGCCCCCGCGCGGAGCGTCCTGGCCCTCGGCGAACAGCTCGACGGCCTGCCCGGTGACCCCACCGTCGAGCCGGTGTTCGGCCTCGCCGGCAAGTGGGTCCCCGCGGAACTCCGGCACGCCGCCGAGATGACCGGCGCGACCGTCATCGACCGCGTGTCCGTGCTGGTGACCCACCTGCAGGCCGTGATCGGCGACAACGCTGCCCGGCTGCTCACCCGCGAGGACGTCAAGGTCCTGGCCGAGGGCGTCAAGCAGGTCAACCCCGCCGCCGTCGAGGAGCTCGTGCCCGGGATGCTCTCGATGGCCGAACTGCAGCGGGTCCTGCAGGGGCTGCTCGCCGAGCGGGTGCCGATCAACGACCTCGGCCGGATCTGCGAGGCGCTGACCCTCCGCGCGAAGGTCTCCACCGACCCCGAGGGCCTGGTCGAGTCGGCTCGCGCCTCGCTCGGTCCGGCACTGGCCGCCCGACACCTCGACGGCACGGTGCTCCGTGTCATCATGATCGACCCGGTGCTCGAACAGGCGATGCTCGAGGGGCTCCGGCCGTCCGAGCAGGGCAGCCAGATCCTCCTCGACGCGCACCGGATCGAACAGGTCCTGGGCTCCGTCCGGGACTCGGTCCGCGCCGTCGAGGACCAGGGCCTGTCCGCCGTCCTGGTCTGTGCCCCTCAGCTCCGCCCGGCCGTGCACCGCATGGTGTCGGCGCAGGCGAACGGGCTGCCGGTGCTGTCGTACCAGGAGGCGACCGCCGCGGGCTCCACCATCGAGACCGTGGGGGTGGTCCGTGCCGCCGATCCGATCGCAGCGTAGCGGCGCGACGCTCGACGAGGTCCGCGCCGGCGTCCTCGCCGAGTTCGGCCCCGGCGCGCGCATCGTCTCCGCCGAACGCGTCACCACCGGCGGGGTGGCCGGGCTGTTCCGGAAGGCCCACGTCGAGGCCGTCATCGAGGTCCCCGACCCGCTCGACCCGCCGACCGCCCGCGTCGCGATCGCCTCCTCCCCGGCCAAGCGAGCGGGCATCGCGGCGCTCCTCGCCGACGCCGAGGCAGCCGAGTCCCGCATCGCCGACTCCGACGGCACCGCCACCGTCCGGGCGGACGCCTTCGCGTCGGTCCTCGACGGTTTCGCCGCGGACGGACTGGCCCCGCCGCGCCGGGCCGCCACCCGACCGGCCGCGGTCGAGCCGGGCCTCCCGTCCGCGACCGACGGTGCGGTGCCGTCCGTGACCAGCCTGCCGGGAGGCCCGGACACCGACCCGTGGGCCGACCTGCGCGCCCCCTCGACCACCGGTGTCCCCTCCGCTCCGGCACCCGCACCCGCACCCGCGGTCCGCTCGGCGGACGGTGACCTCGTCCTGCTCGTCGGCCGCGCCACCGACGTCGACGCCGCCGCCGGGGTGTTCGCGAGTCGGCACGGCCTGCGTGCCACGGCGGCCTCGGACCGGCGGAGCGGCATCCTCGCCCGCGCCGACGCCGTGCGCGACGGCGTCGCACTGCTCGCGGTCGCGGCGTGGACCGACGTGGCGACCACCACGTCACTCGCACCGGACCAGGTGTGGGTCGTCGTCGACGTCGGGCGGAAGCACGAGGACGCCGTCACGATGCTCAGCGCCGTGGTCGAGGTCGGCGTCCCGATCGCCGGCATCCTGGCGATCGGCGCCGAGGAGACGAGCACCCCGGAGACCGTCCGCTTGCTCGGGGTCCCGGTCCGGACGCTCTGACCGATGCTCGCCGCCGCCTGGTGCTCGTCGCTGCCGGGCTGGCGGCGGGGGAGTCGCTAGGCTGGTGCGGTGCTGGTACTCACGCGGAAGGTCGGCGAGCGGATCCTCATCGGTGACGACATCGTCATCACGGTGCTCGACTCCCGCGGTGACGGCGTCCGCATCGGGATCGACGCCCCTCGTGGCGTGAAGATCCAGCGCGAAGAGGTCGTCCGTGCCGTGGCCGAGGCGAACGTCGCCGCTGCCGCAGGCGCCGACGACGACGCCGAAGCACGCCTGCGCGCCGCACTCGGCGCCCCGCGGCCGCCCGCTGCCGACTGACGCGCTGCGGCCTGCTGCCGCGCCGCCGCTGCCTGCTGCCGCAGCGCCGTTCGGCTGCGCCCAACCGCATCCCGCCCGAACCGCGGTATCCCGCGGTTCGGGAGGTTTCCTGTTGTGCGGGTCCCCGCCGCCGGGCGTTCGGCGCCGCGCGCGCCGCGCCTACGGCCGGGGCTTCTTCTCCTGCTCGGGGAGCCGACCCGCAGCACGCTCGGCGACGTACCAGGCCCGGGCCTCGTCCTGTCGTGCCTGCTCAGTACCGGCAGCGATGGGGGAGCGGACGTGCGCCGGCTCGTACCCGAAGGACTCGATGAGCTGCGGGACGACCGGACGGATCCGCGCCACGAGCCGGTCGACGTACGCCGAGACCGCTCGGGCACGCTGCGCCGAGAGCCGACCGTGCAGCAGGTGCCAGTCGAGGTGCTGCTCGATCAACCCGAGGGCGAACAGGTCGCGCAGCCAGACCAGCACGGTCCGGGTGTCTCCCGGCGGAACGTCGGCGATCGCGTCCGTGAAGGCGTCCCACTGCATGAGCTCGGCGTGCGCCTTCGACGCCTCGATGAGCTCGTGCTGCGACCGGTTCAACAGCACGGCCGCGCGGGCGCGGTCTTTGCCGGCGGTCCGGAGGCGCATCCCGATCTCGGTGACCATCGTCTCGACGCGCCCGGCCAGCAGCGCGCGCTGCGTCCCGCTGTCCTGCAGGTCGGCCACCGAGGCCGCGAGCGAACCGCGGTCGGACACGGTCTGGCCCAGCCGGCGGAGGCCCGTGGCATCGGCGAGCTTCGACCCGACCTGGGTCGCGACGAACTTCGCGGTCGAGGCGGCGTCGCGCGGTGCGGCCTTGCGGAAGTCGGTGAGCAGGCGCTTGCCGACGAGCTGCAGCAGGACGGTGTTGTCGCCCTCGAACGTCACGTAGACGTCGAGATCGGCGCGGAGGCCCGTGATGCGGTTCTCGGCGAGGAACCCGGCGCCGCCGGTCGCCTCGCGGCACTCCTGCAGCGTGTCGAGTGCCGACCAGGTGGACATGGACTTGAACGCCGCTGCCTGGGTCTCGAGGTCCTCGCGACGCTCCGGGGTGTCCGCTCGCCCGCTGAACACGTCGTCGAAGGTCTGCAGCAGCTTCTCGTGGGCGAAGGACTGCGCGAACACGGTCGCCAGACGCGGGATGAGACGGCGCTGGTGCCGGCCGTAGTCGAGGAGCACGCCCTCCTGCCCGTCACCGGTGGGGAACTGCCGACGCTGCATGGCGTAGGTCAGGGCGATCTGCAGCCCGACCTTCTGCGCGACGACCGCGGCGCCGTCGAGCGACACCCGGCCCTGCACGAGCGTGCCGAGCATGGTGAAGAAGCGCCGGCCGGGGGACTCGATGGGCGAGGAGTACGTGCCGTCCTCGGCGACGTCGCCGTAGCGGTTGAGGAGGTTCGTGCGGGGGATCCGGACGTGGTCGAACCAGAGCCGGCCGTTGTCGATGCCGTTCAGTCCACCCTTGACCCCGTCGTCCTCGCCGCCGACTCCGGGCAGGAAGCCGTCGTCGTCGCGGAGCGGGACGTAGAAGGCGTGCACCCCGTGGTCGATGCCCTGCGTGACGAGCTTGGCGAACACGACCGCGGCCTTGCCGTGCAGGGCGGCGTTGCCGATGTAGTCCTTCCACGCACCGCGGAAGGGTGTGTGCACGACGAACTCCTGCGTCTCCGGGTCGTAGGTCGCACTCGTCGCGATGTTCTGCACGTCCGAGCCGTGGCCGGTCTCGGTCATCGCGAAGCAGCCGGGGACGTCGAAGGCGATGATGCCGGGCAGGAACTCGCGGTGGTTCCGCTCGGTGCCCAGGTGGTGCACGGCCGAGGCGAAGAGGCCCCACTGCACGCCGGCCTTGATCTGCAGCGACGGGTCGGCGACGGTGAGTTCCTCGAACGCCGCCAGGTTGCCGCCGTGGTTGTCCTGGCCGCCGAACTCCGGCGGGTAGGGACGCTGGATCGCCCCGGCGTCGACCAGGATGCGGAGCTGCTCGAGGACCCGGGCGCGGTGCTCGGCGATCGGCTGTCCCTCGATCTTGTGCAACGCGGGGTCGCGGGCCAGACGGCGGGAGATCCGGCGGTCCTCGGCCCAGCGACCGAGCAGGTGCTCGGCGAGCAGGTCGACGTCGATCCGGACGTCGGTGTCCGTGCCGCCGGTCGGGGTGCCGGCTGCAGGGTCGCCCGTGGCGTCGGCCTTCGGCGCGCTGCCGGAGGCTCGCGTGTCCGAGCCCGGCGTGCCGGTCGGACCGGCGCTGCTCGGACGGCGCTCGGTGTTGCTGCGGACTGGTGCGGTGTCGACCATCGGGTGCCTCCTGAACTGCACGGTGGACGGACCGCGTCACTGCAGGGCGGTCCGACCAAGCCAGCGTAGGCACCCGTGTTGCGGATGGCATGACAGCCGTGCCAGGGCCACAACCGGTTCGGCCGGCCGCACCTCGTCGTTGGTGGGAACCCTCCAAGACCCGCCCGAGACACCCGTGGGGACCCTGGTGGGGAATCGGCGCGTCCCTCGTTCCGGGGGCACACTGGCCGGCATGTCGAGCACCACGAAGCCGGACCGGCGCGGCAGCGGACGCACCTTCTTCGGGCAGCCGTTCGAGCTGTCCACTCCGTTCGCCGTCGAGCTCTGGGAGCGCTTCTCGTTCTACGGCATGCAGGGCATCGTCCTGCTCTACATGTACTACTCGCTCACGCGGGGTGGCCTGGGCATCGACCAGGGGGTGGCGAACGGCATCATGGGCGCCTACGGCGGCTCGGTGTACCTCTTCACGATCCTCGGCGCGTGGGTCGCCGACCGTCTGATCGGCGCCGACCGGACGCTCTTCCGCAGCGCCGTCGTCGTGATGCTCGGTCACATCGCGCTCGCCCTGGTCCCCGGGGTCGCGGGCATCGGGGTCGGGCTCGTGCCGATCGCGCTCGGCTCCGGCGGCCTCAAGGCCACCGCGACGACGATCGTCGGGTCGCTCTACACACGCGACGACCCGCGGCGCGACGCCGGCTTCTCGCTGTACTACCTCGGCGTGAACCTCGGCGCGTTCGCCGGGCCACTGCTCACCGGACTGCTGCAGTCGACGCTCGGTTTCCACTACGGCTTCGGGCTCGCCGCGGTCGGGATGGGCGCGGGACTCGTGCAGTACGCGATCCGCCGACGGAACCTGCCCGACGCCGTGCAGCACGTGACGAACCCGCTGCCGCGGTCGCGCTACCCGCTGGCCGTCGTCGTGGCGGTCGCCGGACTGGTCGTCATCGCGGTGGCCGTGCTCACCGGACTGCTGACCGTGTCGACGCTGCCGGTGGTCGTGGTGGTCGTGGTGGTCGTCGCGACCATCGCCTACTTCGTCGTGATCCTGTCCAGTGGCCTGACCCCCGACGAGCACTCCCGGGTGTTCGCGTTCATCCCGCTGTTCATCGGCAGCGCGGTGTTCTGGTCGCTGTACCAGCAGCAGTTCACCGTCGTGACGGTCTACGCGGACCAGCGCCTGGACCGTGACCTGTTCGGCTTCACGATGCCCGTGTCGTGGGCGCAGTCGATCAACCCGGTCATGATCATCGTGCTGTCGGGACTCTTCGCCGCACTCTGGACCCGCCTGGGCGACCGCCAACCGTCCACGCCGACGAAGTTCGGCCTGGGGACGGGGATCATGGGCGTGGCGTTCCTGCTCTTCCTGCCCTTCGTCGGCACCGGTGAGAACGGCACGCCGCTGCTCGCCCTCGTCGGCATCCTGTTCGTGTTCACCGTCGCAGAACTGCTGTTGTCACCGACCGGGCAGTCCGTCGCCACGAAGCTCGCGCCGCCGAAGTTCCAGACGCAGATGGTGGCGCTGTTCTTCCTGTCGGTGTCGCTCGGCACCGCGCTGACCGGCGTGCTCTCCCGGTACTACGACCCGGAGCACGAGGCGCCGTACTTCACGGTCCTCGGTTTGGTCGCCGTCGTGGTCGGTGTCGTCCTGCTGGTGATCGCCCGGCCGGTGCTGCGACTCATGCGCGGCATCCGCTAGCTGACGCGCGGCACCGCACGTCCGACGGGCACGGTCCGGTAGCCTGGAGCGCAGCAGACCGGCCCCGCCAGACCGGCACCAGATCACGAGGAGTCACCCCCATGCTCGAGCTCATCGCAGGCATCATCATCGGCATCGGCGTCCTCGGTGGGTTCGGCACCTGCCTGGCCGTCGCCGCCATGATGAAGTCCGGCTCCGAAGAGTACTGACCGGTCAGGACGCTCCGGCGTCCACGGTCTCCGGTTCCATCGGGATCGGCACCAACTGACGACTCTGGACGGTCGCGCGCTCGAACGGGCCGCGGCCGTCCGTCGTGTAGGCGGGCTCGTCGAACTCGACGACCCAGGCCACGCGGACCCCGGCACCGGCGTACCCGGCGAGCTGCGCGCCTCCCGGAGCGACGATCAACCCGATCGGGTCGTCCGCCCACTGGTCGCCGCGGTCCGACGGGACCACCCGGACGACGGCACCGATGCCGAGGACCGGGACGTCCGGCGGCACCGCCCCGGCGGAGTCGTCGGGAGCAGCAGGGCGGGGAGCGCGACGTCCGAACACGCCACGACCCTACCGCCGGACCACCGGCAGCGAGCCTGGACCGTGCTCAGTCCCGTCGGATCTGGGTGACGGACGAGTACCCGGTGTCCGGGTGCTTCCGCATCGACAGCAGCCGCTCCATCGACGGTTCCAGGGCCGTGACCTTGTCGAGCGGCGCGCTGACCACGAGCTGGAAGCCGAGTCGCAGCCACGCGGTCACCGCACGGCCGGCGAACTCGGAGTCTGCCTTGATGAACGCCTCGTCGAGGAACACCGGCGCGAACCGTGGTCGGGGCCGGGTCTCGTCGCCGAGCTGGTAGCGGAGCGCCGCACCGACGATGAACGCCACGAGCTCCTGCGTCTCGCCACCGGACTTGTCACCGAGGGACGAGTACACGCCGAGGTCGTCACCCGCCGTGTCGTAGCGGACGGCCGTGATCTCCATGTGCCGACGGACGTCCAGGACGGCGTCCCGCTGCGTGGTGCGCCCGCGCGGGGACTCCGGGTCGGGTCGGATGACGGCCATGAACCGGCGCAGGCGTCGGAACCGTGTCTCGAGGACGTCGTCGGTCAACTCGGTGTCGACCGAGGCGGACAGGGCGCGGAGCTCCCTGCGGAACTGGGTGACGTCCTCGCGCGTGACGCGGCGGATGACGATCTTCAGTCGGTCGCGGTTCGCGCCGAACGGCAGGTCGCGCAGGATCTCGTTGACCGGTTCGAGGCGCTCCTCGATCTCCACGACCGCGCGGTCGAACGCGCCGGAGAGCGGCACGAGGTCCTCGCCGCTCCACTGGGACAGCCGTCGACGCCATTCGCTGCGTCGCGCATGGAGGCCCGTGGCGACGATCTGGTCGAGGATCGCGCGGTAGTCGGGGTACGACGCCACCCCGGTGCCGAGGTTCGGGTCCGGCCAGGCGTCCTGGTAGCGCTCGAACGTCGTGGTGAGTGCCACCGAGGCGGTCGCGGCACCGTCGAGGGCCTGCGACAGGCGCTCCTCGAGTCGCCGCCGGAGGCGTTTGGTCGCGTCGTCGAAACCGTCGACGCCCTCGGGTGCCCCGACCTCGTCGAAGGCCTCGGCGAGCAGACGTTCCTGCTGCTCGTCCGGCAGCCGCTCGGGCGCGTCGGTGAACCGCTCGAGGATCTCGCTGGCGGCGTCCTGGCCGTCGACGAGCACCGCGTGTCGTTCCTCCAGACGCTTGACGCTGAGCCGTGCGGCGGCGCGACGGTCGGCGGCGTCGTCGAGTGCCGCGCGGAGCCGGGCGACGGACGCGCGGAGAGTCCGCAGTCCGTCGTCGGCGGCCAGGAGCGCCTGGCGTTCGTCCTCCAGTCGGGTGAGCGACGCGTCGGCGCCGGCCACGTCGACGGCGTCCCACGTGACGTCCACGCGGTGTCGGTGCGCGGTGCGGAGCGTGTCGAGGGCGGCCAGGTCCTGCGCGATGTCGGTGCGGCGGGCCTCCAGGGCGGTGAGGTCGGCGGCGATCTCGGCGAGCTCCGTCTCGACGGAGCGGACCCGGGACTCGTTCGTGAAGCCGATGACGTTCGCCTGGCGGCGGTCGCCGTGTGCGCCGCGGCGGCCGTCGCGGAGCTGCCCGGCGACGGTGACACGTCGGCCACCCCCGCCGAGGTCGGCGGCGTCCTCGACGCAGCGGGCGTCGATCCGGTCGGACTCGATGCGCTCGCGGACCCAGGTGCTGAACGGCGACGGCTTGATCGCGAGTTTGCCGGAGACCATCGAGCTGTCGCCGGGCAGGTCGATGTGCGGACCCATCGGGACGCCCTCGAACTGCACCCGGACGGGCAGACGCAGCGCGTCGATCGCGGCGCTGAAGTCGTCCAGGCGGTCCTCGTCGACGAGCAGGGTGCGGGCGACCGGGGCCAGCACGGACTCGATCGCAGTGCGCCACTGCTCCTCGGCTGGCAGGACGTCGAGGAGTTCGGCGACGAACGGCACCTCCGCGGGGTCGATGCCGGCGGCGCGGGCCATCGCGACGCGGGCTTCGTGCATCGGCAGCGGCATGGCGCCCTGGCGGTGCTCGAGCGACCGACGCTCCTGACGCAGGGTCCGCTCGCGGTCGAGGAGCGGGTACTCCTCGCGGGTCAGGGCGTCGCGGCGGCTGTCGAGGTCGTCGCGCCGAGCGGGGTAGGTGCCGAGGAACTCGTGGCTGGCGCGCTGGGCCTCGGTGAACTCGGCCTCGGTGGACAACGGTTCGCCGAGGGGCGCGGTGCGCTCGTCGAAGACCTCGCGGGCGCGGGCGACGGCGGCGCGCTCCCGGGTGCCGCGGTCGATGCGGTCCTCGAGCTGCGCCAGCGCGTTGCCGCCGGAGTCGCGCAGTCGGGCCTCCGCGTCGCGGAGCTCGACCTCCACCGCGGCGTGCCGGGCCGAGGCGGCCTCGACCTCGGCGCGGGTGGCGGTCCGCTCGCGGGTGTTCCGCTCGACCTCGAGGTCGAGCAGCTCCCGCTTGCGGGACGCCGTCCAGTGCGCGAAGGGCGAGACGTCCGCGCCGGTCGCGATGCCGTCGAGCGCCGCCGCTGCCGCCCGGGACCGTTCGATCTCGTCGTGCAGCTCGCTGATGGGGGAGAGGATGCGGACCTTGCGTTCCTCGGTGTCCATCGCCTCGTACGCCTCGTCGAGGGCGGCGAAGTGGGCGAGCGCGCGGTCCGCCGCCTCGTAGGTGCCGGGGGTCTCGAGCACGAGCGACTTGTACAGGGCGTCGACGGTCGGCATGTGCTGACCGGCCTGGATGCGGGCGAGCAGGCGCATGGCGCGGTTCCCGCCGCCGGAGTCGCCGATGCCCAGCCGGGTCTGCAGCGTGTACGCGAGCTCCTGGTAGGTGTCACGGATCACGAGCCCCGGGATCCGGCCGGTGAGTTCCAGGTGCGCGAACCGGGAGGGCACGAAGTCCTCGAGTCGGCGCAGGTCGAACACGTCGTCGACGGTCGCCATGGTCATCTGGATGTCCGCCACACCACGGGCACGGCGGGGCACGATGTAGGCGCGGAGGACCGTGAACCGCCGCTCGTCGTCGTTCCGGAACGTGACCGCGACGGCGCCCCAGGTGGTCTGCTCGTCGCCGCGGAGCGTGACGTCCTTGAGCGCACCGGTCTCCGGGTCACGCCGGGTGTCGACCTTGCCGCGCAGGTAGGTGAGCAGGTTGCGCTGGTCCGCGCTGCGCGCCCGGCCGGTCGTCGCGTCGTTCGAGGCGCCGTTGAACGGCACGTCGGACGGCATCATCACCGCGAGGTACGCGTCCATCAGCGTCGACTTGCCGGTCCCCGAGGCACCCGAGATCAGGGTCGCCGTCCCGGAGAGCTCCACCTGGCGGTGGCCCTGGAAACCGCCCCAGTTGACGACCTGCATGGACTCGGCGCGCCACTGCGCGACGGTGTCGAACAGGGCGGGGATGCCCGTGGTGTCGATGTCGACGGTGCTCACGCGCGGTCCTCCTCGGTCTCGTCGGTGTCGGTGTCGGTGTCCGTGTCGTCATCGGTCAGGAGGGTCGGATCACCCTCGTCGGACGCCGCACCACCGTCGGTGGTCGCGTTCCGCAGCGTGGTGCTCGTCAACCACGTGTCGAGCTCGACCAGTCGTTCGAGGGGCAGGAGGACCTCGACGACGCTCGCGATCCGGAAGCGGTCCGGGTCGGAGGTCTTCAGCAGCACCCGGGCCGTCACCAGTCGCTCGACCGCCTTCGCCACGCGGGCCTCGTCACGGGTGCGGTCGGTCGCGGTCGCCGGTCGGAAGCCGGACACGTGCCCGAGGATCTCGGTCCGGTCCACCACGACCTGGTCGGGGCCGGGACGGGCGTCGGCACGCAGTCGCATCCGCAGGTAGACGAGGACGATCGTCTCCTCGCGGGTGTACGGGGCGTCGCGGAGCAGGGTCGGGAAGCCGCGGCGGGTGCTCTCGGAGCGGGCCTGGCGCTTGAAGGCGACCTCGCGGTCCCGGTCGACGTGGAGTTCGAGGAACAGGTCGTTCAGTCGGGACCGGAGCTGGTGCTCGGCGTCCAGGACCGCACGCCACTCGTCCACGTGCGTGCGGGCACTGACGTAGGGGTGCCGCAGCAGGGCGACCAGGGCGCGGCGCTGCGGTTCGTCGAGGCGGCCCTCGTCGCCCTCGAACAGCGCGAACGTGCTCTCGTCACGCTCCGCGAGTGCGTCGCCGGAGAATTCGCCGGAGAATTCGCCGGCGAAGTCGACGGCTCCGTCGGCGTCCACGCCGGAGGCGTCCTCGAACGCGACCTCGTCGTGGACGGGTGCTGGCGTCGTGTCGCTCACGGTGCCTCCTGGCCGGGTTCGTCGTCGGGGCCCGGAGCATCGCCCGCGGGGACGAGCGCTGCGGTGGGCATGTGGAAGGTGACCGGCTCGCCGTCGGGGCGGACGGTGTGGTGCGGCGCGGAGGCCGTGCCCACCTCGAAGTCCTGGTGTCCGGTGAGCAGGTGGGCGAGTCCGAAGAGCTCGACGGGGCGTCGCTGCTCGGCGGGCAGCGTGTGGAAGGCGTCCACGCTCGAGCCGGTCGCGGCGTGCGCCAGGACGTCGCGCAGCTCGGCGAGCAGCGGACCGCCGTGGCGGCGGAGCGACTCGACGTCGATGTCCTCGAACACGTCGTCGTCGGGTTCCTCGAGCGGCGGTGGTGCGGACTCGGCGTCCGGGTCGTAGAACTTCTCGCGGAGCGTCCCGACCGCGGCGGACGGGGGCAGCAGGCCGAGCGGGACCCGGTCGCGCGCCGAGCCGGTGTCCATCCAGGCCGCGAGTCCGCGGTTCACCGAACGCAGCACGGCGTCGAGTTCGCGGTCCCGCACCACGTCGTGCGCGACGATCTGGTCGCGCAGCGTGGCGGTGAGCATCCGGCGCTGGGCGAGGACGTCCTCGATGCCCTGACGGAGGATGCCGACCGTGCCCCGGAAGGTCCGGCGCTCGGTCGCGCTGAGCGAGCTCGCGAACGGGTGTTCCAGGATCGTGGTGATGTCGTCCCGGAGCCGGAGGAGCAACGCGTCGTCGCGCAGGAGCTCGAAGGCTCCCTGGAACGCCCGGCCCTCGGGCGTGGACTCCATGAGGTTGTCGGTCCGGGCCAGGTAGTCGTCCAGGATCTCGCCGATCGGACGCACCTCTTGTCGGAAGTCCTCGACGATCTCGCGGTGCATGGTCGCCACCGCTTCCTCGACCCGCTTGAAGTCGCTCGGGAGCTGGCGGATCAGGTCGGTCAGGTTCGTGTAGCCGTCGCGCATCCGGTCCTCATCGACCGTGACGACCTCGTCACCGCGGGCCAGGCGGTCCCGCTCGGCCTGCAGCTCCGCGATCTGGGCGTCGAGCCGGCGGACCTGGGTGTCCCGGTCGGGTTCGGCACGGGCGGCCCAACGGTGCACGGCGTCGACGATCATCGCCAGGCGGCTCTCGCTGATGAGCGCGCGCTCGGACGACAGCGCGTCGATGAGGCTCAGGGCTTCGAGGGCGTGACTCGTCAGGCTGTACTGCTCGTCACCGTCGGGGGAGTTCGAGCGGACGAGCCACTGTGCCGCCACCCACTCGCGGCAGAGCGACCGACCGTTGGGACGCGGTGCCTCGCCCGCCGGCAGGTCCCCGCTGGGCGAGTCGCCCGCCGGCACCCGCGCACCGGTCGCCTGCAGTCGGGCGACGTGTTCCTCGACCTGCAGGTGCATCCGGTCGGCCGGGACGTACTGCACGTCGCGGTCGAACACCGTGCGGAACACCGAGACGACCGCGGCACTCGTCGGACGGGACATGAGTCGGAGCGTCGGACGGTCGAGCACCTGGCGGACCCGGGCGAACTCGAGGTCGACGTCGGTCATGCTGCCCCTGGTGGTCGGACGGGTCGTGTGGCTGTACGGGTCGTGTGGTCGGACGGCTCGTGGGATGCGAAGAGCCCGACGCGGTGGCGTCGGGCTCTTCGGGTGTTCTGCTTGCCCGGAACGGGCACGTGGGCGATACCAGACTCGAACTGATGACCTCTTCGGTGTGAACGAAGCGCGCTACCAACTGCGCCAATCGCCCCTCGCACTTGCGTGCGGATCGATAGTAGCGGATGTCGGACCGTGGTCGGAACACCGGCCATTCGTCGCGCGCGTCGCCGGCCGGGCGGGCGCACTGGAGGCCCGTGGAGACCCCGCCGATCCGCATGAACTCGGGGGACACGCCCGGTGAACGGAACCGGTTTTGGAGAAACAGCGTGAACTGGGTACAGTTTACGAGTCGCCGCGAGAGCGGGTCGGACAACACCGGTGTGACTCAGGTCAGACCATGCGGATGTGGCGCAGTGGTAGCGCATCACCTTGCCAAGGTGAGGGTCGCGAGTTCGAATCTCGTCATCCGCTCGAGGTGCCTGTCTTCTCCGGAAGGCAGCAACTCTCCAGAAGAGGTATCCCACCGATCGGGTACTACGCCAGACGTGGACCTTGATGGTGGGGTGGCCGAGAGGCGAGGCAGCGGCCTGCAAAGCCGTCCACGCGGGTTCGAATCCCGTCCCCACCTCCAGTCCGCTCCGGCGGAACTCATCTGGGCGATTGGCGCAGCGGTAGCGCGCTTCCCTGACACGGAAGAGGTCACTGGTTCGATCCCAGTATCGCCCACCACGAAGAAGCCCCCGGCAGGAATGCCGGGGGCTTTCGTCGTTCCCGCCGTCGGGACACCTCGTGCGACCGCGTCGGCTCGGAACGCGGGGCGAGGGGCGAGAGGCGAGAGGCGAGACGGCGATGGTCCCGCACGGCCGCTCCCGTCCGGAGAACTCTGCGGCTGGCACCGACGGATCCGGGTGCACTGCCGATAGGGGCCGACGGAACGTGACGCCCGGCCCGAGGGGCGGTGGGCGGTTCCCGACCCGAGGAGTGGCACCATGCGGCGTCCGACCCCGATGCGACGGTTCCTGCCCGCGGCGGTGCTCCTGGTGATGCTCGCGACCACGGTGAGCGCGACGACGGTCACCGCGGTGCCGGCCCTCGCAGCGGCGAGTCCGAAGGTGTCCGTGTCGTGGAAGAACAGCGCCGTGACGGCCACCGGCTTCCGTTCCACGGTCGGTGTCACGAACGGGTCCGGTGCCACCTGGCGTGGATGGACGATCGAGTTCGCGTACGCGTCCGACGCGCGGACGTTCCGCGACGTCCGCAAGGTCTCGAGCGCGAAGGGGTCGCTCACGGTCGCCGGGGTGACGGCACGACCGGACATCGCCAAGGGTGCGACGGCGTCCTTCCGGATCGACTCGCGGAAGGTCGCGAAGGCGACGACGGTGCCGACCTCGTGCACGGTCATCGGAGCGGCCCTGCCGTGCTCGGTCAACGGTGGAGTGGCGACGCCGGGCAAGCCCCCGGCAACGCCGACACCGACACCGACGCCCACGCCGGCGTCAGCACCGACGCCCGCTCCCACGCCGAAGCCGGCCACCGGGCGGGACGGCACGGTCGCGGTCGGTTGGCTGGACAACGCCACCTGGACGACCGGCAGCCAGTCCTCGGTCAGCGTGACGAACCGGACCGCTCTGCGTCTGGCTCCGTGGCGGATCCGGTTCACCTACGCCGCCACCGTCGACACGATCTGGGACGCCACCGCGAGTGCCACGACCGGCGGCTTCATCGCGTCCGCCCCGTCCTACGCCCGCTCGCTCGACGCCGGAGCTGCAACGTCGTTCGGGCTCACCTCGAAGACCGCAGGCGGCGCCGGTGTCGTCCCGACCGGGTGCACCGTGCTCGACCTGCCCACCGGCACGGACGTCGCCTGCACGGTGAGCGGCGGCCCGTCCGGCACGCCGGCCACGAGCACCCCCGCGCCTGCGCCGATCGCGGTCCCGGCACCCCTGACACAGCCCCGTGCCGGTCGGACCCTGATCGCCCCGTACGTCGACCTCGGGCTGTGGCCGACCGCCGACCTGCGGGCCTTCGCGGCGCAGACCGGCATGCGTGCCTTCACGCTGGCGTTCGTCGTGTCGGACAACGGCGGCAGCGCCTGCACGCCGGCCTGGGCCGGCTTCGACGCCTACCGGATCGGCGGCCCGCAGGACTTCCATGCGAACATCGCCGCGTTCCAGGCGAGCGGCGGCCAGGTCGTGGTGTCGTTCGGCGGCGCGGTGAACAGCGAGCTCGCCCTGCGGTGCACCGACCCGGTGAAGCTGCAGGCCGCCTACCAGCAGGTCGTCGACCGGTTCGGCGTCGACCGGATCGACCTCGACATCGAGGGCACGGCGCTCGGCGACACGGCGGCCAACCAGCGCCGTGCGACGGCGATCGCCGGGGTCGTCGCCGCGCAGGCCGCGAAGGGACGCCACCTCGACGTCTCGCTCACCCTGCCGGTGATGCCGACCGGACTCCTCGGCGAGGGCGTCGCCGCCGTCCGGGGGCTCGCCGTCGCCGGTGTCCGTCCGGTCGCCGTGAACCTCATGGCGATGGACTACGGACAGGGGGCCCAGCCGATGGGTGCGGCCGCGGAGTCCGCCGCCCTGGCGACCGCGAGCCAGCTCGCCACGATCCCCGCCTACGCCGCGCTCAGCGCTCCGGCCCGACTGTCGATGATCGGCATCACCCCGATGGTCGGTCTGAACGACACCGGCGAGGTCTTCACCCGCACGGATGCCCAGGACCTGGCGGCCTGGTCTGTGGCGAACGGCATCGAGGTGCTGTCCTACTGGGAGGCCACCCGCGACCAGCCCTGCGACCCGTCCATCGGCGCCTACATGTGCTCCGGGGTCCGGGACGCGCAGTGGTCGTTCGCGCATGCGGTGGTCACCGGCGCGACACGCTGAGCAGGCGGAGCGGCACCGACAGCGGCGGCACGCGGCCCGTCACCACGGCGGCACGCGGCCCGTCACCGCAACGCGTCGGCGAGTTCCTCGAGCAGGAACGCGATCGAGGCCGCCCCGTCCAGCAGCATCTGCACCTCGATGCTCTCGTCACTCGAGTGCCAGTGGTCCTCCGGCAGCCCCGTCCCGATGAACAGCACCGGAGCGTCGAGCACCCGTCCGAGCAGTTCCGCGGGTCCGCCGCCGGCATTCCCCATCCGTCCCGCGGTCTCGGTGCCGTGCCCCCGTTCCATCGCTCGGACCAGGGCCTCGGCGGCCGGACCGGACGGTGTGACGTAGGGGTCCTGGCCGGACTCCTCCGGGATGTCGAGTTCGTAGGTCACCCCGTCCGGCATCTGCTCAGCGACGAAGGCCCGCAACTGCTCGGCGACACGGGCGACGTGCTGACCGGGGACCGTCCGGATGCTGATCTCCGCGGTGGCCTCGCTGGGGATGACGGCCCGGGGGAACCCGGTGGGGTCGCCGGCGAGCAGCGTCAGGACCTCGATCGACGGGCGCGCCCAGAGTCGCTCCTCGATCGTGTGTCCGGGCTCGCCGACGACGCTCCGGGTCTCGGTCCGCTCGAGCCACACGTCGGTGTCGAAGTCCAGGTCACGCAGCTCCTGCTGCCGCTCCTCGGTGAGCTCGTCGACGTCGTCGAGGAACCCCGGGATGGCGATGCGACCCTCGTCGTCGTGCATCGCCGCGAGCACCGAGACGAGCGCGTGCACCGGGTTGGGCGCCGGACCGGACACCGCCCCACTGTGCACGTCTCGAGCCGGGCCGGTAACGGTCAGGGTGGCTCCGGTCATGCCGCGCATCGAGGTGACGACCGCCGGGTTGCCGCTCTTCCACTGCAGCGTGTCCGAGAAGACGACGACGTCGCAAGCGAACCGCTCCGGGTCGCTCTCGAGCAGCGCGGCGAAGTGCGACGACCCGAGCTCTTCCTCGCCCTCGACGAGGTACTTGAGGTTCACCGCCGGCTGGCCGTCGTCCCGGGTCCCCAGGTGTGCCCGCAGCGCCCAGAGGTGTGCGATGACCTGCCCCTTCGCATCCGACGCGCCGCGGCCGTACAGTCGGCCGTCGCGGAGCACGGGTGCGAACGGCGCCGTCTCCATCCACTCCTCGGGCTTCGCGTGCCGGACGTCGTGGTGGCTGTAGACCAGGACGGTCGGCAGCGACGGGTCGACCAGCCACTCGCCGTACACCGCGGGCGACGGTCCGGCCCGCAGCACCTCGGTCCGGAGTCCCACCTCGCGCATCGCGCCGGCGAGCCACCGCGCGGAGCGCTCGACGTCGAGCGCCCGCTCCGGTTGCGAGGCGACGGACGGGATCCGCACCCACTCCGACAACTGGTCGATGATCGTGTCCTGCGCGGCCTGGAGGCTCGTGGTGACGTCCGCCTCGCCGCTGTCCGTTCCGTGTTCCACCAGTCCGACCGTAGGGACCGGACGGTCGGAGGCAACTCCGGATCCGCGCACACAGGACTTCGTCCGGAGGTCCGCTCAGTCGATCGGGCGGCGCAGCGTCACGATGCCGTCGTGGAGCGGCTCCGTCTCCCACCTCGCCGCGGCGGTGCCCGCAGCCAGGTCGCACCGGACGTGCAGCAGGTGCGGTGTCTCCACGAACCGGACGTCGATCGACACGACGTCACCGGAGCGTCCGCCGCTGGTCGCCGTCGAACCGGAGACCGCCCACGTGCCGTCGCGGACCGGGGCCGTGACCTCGCCGGAGGCGTCGCGGAGGGTGAGTACCCACCCGCGCTCGGCGTCCTGGGTCAGGTGCAGGGCCTCCAGTCCGGCTCCGACGCCCGTCGACCCGGACGCGGCGGAGAAGGCGCCCTCGGGCAGCGCGCCGAGCACGCCGAGCGCGTCACCGGCGAGCGGGGGGAGTGCGAGCCGGGCGAGTCGCTCGCGCAGGGCCGCGTCGGCAGTCTCGGCCCCCTGCCGGTCGATCGCCGGCAACAGGTGTTCCCACACCGCGTCGAGGACGGCCTGCATGTCGGGGCTCTGGCCGGTCATCACCACCACGACGTCGTGTTCGGGCAGGACGACGCAGAACTGGCCGTAGGCGCCGTCGCCGCGGAAGCCGTGCCGCGCCATCCAGAACTGGAACCCGTAGCCCGCCGACCAGTCCGGGTTCTCCTCGTCGGGGTTGGCGACCCGGACGCTGGTGGCCTGGTCGACCCAGTCCTCGTCGAGCAGACGCTGCCCGTCCCACACCCCGCGCTGCAGGTACAGCTGGCCGAGTGCGGCGACCGCGTCGGTGGTCGTGTAGCCGCCGCTGTACCCGAGTTCCGCGCCGGAGTCGTCTCGCCGCCACGCGAAGTCGTCGATGCCGAGCGGCGCGAACAGCCTCGGACGCAGGTACTCGAGGAGCGATGTCCCGCTGATCCGCCGGACGATCTCGCCGAGGGTGTACGTGCACGGCTGGTTGTAGGCGAAGACGCTGCCGGGCTCCTCGTCGGGCGGGAGGAGCAGGAACCCGCGGACGGTGTTCGTCGGGTCGATCGCCTCCGCCCGGTCGATGGTCTCGGTGCGGTGTCCGCTCGCCATCGCCAGCAGGTGCCGGACCCGCATCCGCCGGGTGCGCTCGTCGGTCACCTCGGCGTCGAGCTCGGGGAAGTGGCTGACGACCGTGTCGTCCAGGTCGATCAGCCCCGCGCGCACGGCGATGCCGACGGCTGCGGCGGTGAAGCTCTTGCTCAGCGAGTAGAGCAGGTGCGCCCGGTCGGCGGCGAACGGGGCCCACCAGCCCTCAGCCGCGACCTCGCCGTGCCGGAGGACCATGAGGCTGTGCGGCTCGACGCCGTCCGCGCCCTCCAGCGCGGAGACCAGGCGGTCGAGCCCGGTCGCGTCGATGCCGAGGGCGGACGGGGAGTTGCGTCGGAACGTCGTCGTCACGGAGCAGACCCTAGTCCGGTCGTCGCTGGCGACGTCCGGCGCGCCCGACATCCGGACAGGAGGCCCGGATCACGCCGGTCGTCGGGTACAGTGGTCGCTGTTGGTCACCCCGGTGGGCAGCGTGCGGATGTGGCGCAGTGGTAGCGCATCACCTTGCCAAGGTGAGGGTCGCGAGTTCGAATCTCGTCATCCGCTCGGAACGCAGAACCAGAACCCCTCGGCCGATCGGTCGGGGGGTTCTGTCGTCGGTGGGCGACGAGCACGTCAGTGGCGACGAGCACGTCAGCGGGCGCAGGGTTCGGGTCCCCGCGCCCGCCGGCGTGGAGGCACCGTCGCCTCGTCGTGGCCCCCGGATGGGTGGTCCGGACGCGGGCCCGGAGATCTCTTCGGAGCAGCAGGGCCAGCGGGAGGGTCCCGCTGGCGGGTCGTGCGGCTTCCCGCACGATCCGCCGCCCATCGGCCTGTCGACTTGCGCGGCGGGCTCAGGCTGTCGCGACGGCTCTCGTGCCCGGCATGCCGACCCACAGCGACGCGCCGGTGTCGACGACGGTCACGAGCACCGTGTCGCACCCACGGCAGCGGGCGACACTCCCCATCGCCGTCCGATGGACCCGGGTCACCGCCAGGAGGCCCGTGGTCCCGCAGCCCGAACAGCGCAACCGGGCGGACGTCGCGTCGCCCCCGAGCACCTCGGCGAGGTCCCCGGCCAGGGCGTTGCCGTCGACGAGCGTCATCACGAGCCTCCGAACCGTTCCGCACGCACCTCGGTGGTGTCGTGGCCGAGTTCACCGAGCCACCGCAGCACCTGTTCGACGAAGGGTGTCGAGCCGCACACGTACACCAGGGCCCCGGCCTCGGGCGGCAGGACCGCCGCCGCCAACCGCTCCCGGGTCAGTCGTCCGGCCGGGGTCGTCACGCCGTCCGGCACCCGGCGGCTGTAGACGATGTCGAGGACGAACGGTGCGTGCTCGGCCGCGGTCACCGCTGCTTCCAGTTCCTGCCGGAAGAAGACGTCCTCCGGGGTCCGGACGGCGTAGAGCATCCGGAACGGTGACGGATCGCCGGCGGTTGCGTGCGCGGTGACCATCGGCAGGAGCGGCACGATGCCCGACCCACCGGCGATCAGCTGCACCGGGCGCGGCTCGGACGCCGCGGGGCCCGGACGCCAGACGAACCACCCGCCGAGGGGCCCGTGCACCTCGAGCGCGTCCCCGACCTCGACGGCGTCGACCAGGAACGGGGACACCTCGCCGTCCTCGACCCGGTCCACCGCGAGCGTGACCCGCGGGTCGTCGCCGGAGGAAGCGATCGAGTAGGACCGGGTGGCCTGGTAGCCGTCCTCCGCCGTGAGCCGCAGGTCCAGGTGCTGCCCGGGGTCGTTGCCCGGCCAGGTCGGCACGTCCAGCACCAGGCGTCGGGCGTTCGGCGTCTCCGGGGACACCGACGCCACCGTGGCGGCGTGCCAGGCGGGACGCCGGAGCGGGCGGACGGGGGCGACACCGGGCCCGGCCGGTGCGGCACCGGGCCGGTCCGGCCGGGCGGACGGGGGACGGGCCTCCAGGCCGGGGGTACCGTCGGCGGTGGAGAGGCTCACCAGTACCGCTCTTCCTTCCACGGGTCGCCGTGCATGTTGTAGCCGGCGTTCTCCCAGAACCCGGGCTCGTCCTCGGCGTGCATCACGATGCCGCGGACCCACTTCGCGCTCTTCCAGAAGTACAGGTGCGGGACGAGCAGCCGTGCGGGGCCGCCGTGCTCGGGGGTGAGGGGTTCGCCGTCCGCCTCGAACGCGATCCATGCCTGCCCCTCGAGCAGCTCGTCGAGCGGCACGTTCGTGGTGTAGCCGCCGAAGCTGTGCACCATGCAGAAGTCGAGCGACGTCTCGATGTCGGCGAACAGCTTGTCGAGGGGTACCCCGCGCCAGGCCATGCCGAGCTTCGTCCAGTGCGTGACGCAGTGGATGTCGACGGTGATGTCCTCCAGCCCGAGTGCTCGGACCTCGTCCCACGTCCACGAGTGCAGGCCGGACTCGGTGCGGATCGAGAAGCTCCACTCGGAGGGCTCGATCTCGGGTGTGGCGCCGGCGGAGAGCACGGGCCAGTCGTGCACCAGGGTCTGCCCGGGCGGGATCTTGCTGTCGTCGGCGTCGCGGCGGCGTCCGCCGAACCCGCGGGTGAAGGTGGCCATGTCACTCCTCGTCGGTGTCGCCTCCCATCTTGGCCCGAGCGGGCCTCCCGCGTGTGACGGTCGTGTGACGAGCGTGCTGGTTCCGAACCGTCGGACTGGCGGTCGGCTGGGATGCCCCCTATCGTTCACCGGAACGATTACAGGAGGGGTCACCCCGAATGCAGACCATCGTCCGATCAGACCGCGGCCGCCCCGAGGCCGCTCACCAGGGGCCCAGCCGACGGACCGTCCTCGCCGGCGCCGCAGGGCTCGCCGGCCTCGGCCTGCTCACGCTCACCGGGTGCAGTTCCGGCGCGGGTGCCACCACCATCCCGGAGCAGGCGGCGACCGGCGTCGCCCGTCGCGGCGGCCGCCTGCGCATCGCGCGGCCTGCCGCTTCGGCTGCCGAGACCCTCGACTCCGCGAGCTCCCTCTCCGCCTACGAGTACCTCGGCGCGCTCTACAACCGCCTGGTCAAGCTCGACGAGTCCGGCCAGACCGTCCCCGACCTGGCCCACGAGTGGTCGGGCAACGCCGACGGCACCGTCTGGACGTTCCACCTGCGCCGCGGGGTCCGGTTCCACGACGGCTCCCGCTTCACCGCGGACGACGCCATCGCGAGCATCCTCCACATCCTCGACGAGACGACCGCGTCACCGCAGGCCGGGGTGCTCGGCGAGGTGATGGACTCGAAGTCCATGCGTGCGGTCGACCCGTACACGCTGCGCTTCGAACTGACGAAACCGAACGCCGAGTTCCCGTCGCTCCTGACGGCGTACCAGTGCTACATCGTGCCGGCGGCGGCCATCGAGACGATCGGTCGCACCGGCATCGGCACGGGACCATTCCAGCTCTCGTCCTTCACACCGGCGGGTGCCGGCAGCATCGAGGCGTTCGACGACCACTTCGCCGGCCGCCCGGCCCTCGACGGCATCGACTTCTTCTCGATCCAGGACACCACCGCGCGGGTGAACGCCCTGCTCGCGGGCCAGATCGACCTGATCTCGCAGACGAACCTCGACTTCGCGACCGCCCGGGTCGTCGCCGCATCCCAGCGTGCCACCGTCGCCCGGGTCGTGAACGCGCAGTGGTACACGATGCCGATGCTCGCGACGAGCGACGAGTTCTCCGACCCGCTGGTGCGACAAGCCATGAAGCTGGCGTACGACCCGAGGAAGATCGTCGACACCGCCGTCCAGGGCACGGGGGCGCCCGGCTGGGACAACCCGGTCCCGCCGCAGCTTGCCGCGTTCCTCGACGAACCGCGCGAGGTCGACCCGGACAAGGCCAGGAGCCTGCTCAAGCGGGCCGGCCACGAGCGGTTCCAGGCTGCCATCCACACGTCGGCCTACGAGTCGGTCTTCACGCCCCTGGCCGTCGCCTACCGCGACCAGGTCAAGGCCGCCGGCATCGACCTGACCGTCAAGAACGCGTCGGCGGACTCCTACTACACGCAGATCTGGATGCAGAAGCCCCTCATGGTGAGCTACTTCTTCACCGGGCGGCCGATCGACCAGCTGCTCAACCAGATCTTCCGCTCCGGCTCGTCGTACAACGAGAGCGCGTGGTCGAACCCGACGTTCGACGCCCTGCTCGACGACGCCCGTGCCGAGATGGACGACGCCAAGCGGCTGACGCTCTACCAGGACGCGCAGCGGCTCGTCGTCCGGGACGGGGCGGACATGACCCCGATGTTCGGCGACCGCCTGGTCGGGCTGTCCCGGGACGTCGTCAACTACGCGGAGTTCGGCTTCGAGTTCGACTACCTGAAGATCGGACTGGCCCGATGAACGTCCTCCTCCCCGTGCTCCGGCGTATCGGCATCGCCCTGCTGACGGTGGTCCTGGCGTCCCTGTTCGTGTTCCTCGCCGTGCAGGCCCTGCCCGGCGACGTGGCCCAGCAGCTCCTCGGGCAGAACGCCACCCCTGAGGCCGTCAAGCAGCTCCGCCAGACGCTCGGGCTCGACCAGAACGTGTGGCTCCGCTACGGCCAGTGGCTCGTCGGTGCGGTGCACGGTGACTTCGGCACCTCCCTCGTCGGCGGGGAGCCCGTCGGACCGACGCTCTTCACCGCGTTCCGCAACAGCATGCTCATCGCCGTGCCCGCGATGCTCGTCGGCGTGACGGTCTCGCTCACGCTCGGGGTCCTCGCCGGCGTGCGCCGCGGGCGTCCGACCGACCGGGTCGTCTCGATCGTCAGCCTGGTCGTGATGAGCGTCCCCGAGTTCATGGTCGCGACGGTGCTCGTGCTGTTGTTCGCGATCGGCATCCCGCTGTTCCCGGCCGTGGTCCTGCGCGGCAGCGACGCCACCGTGGGGGAGCTGCTGCCGACGATCTGGCTGCCGATCATCGTGCTCACCCTGGCGATGGCGGCCTACATCGTGCGCACCGCCCGGTCCTCGACCATCGACGTGATGGCGTCCGAGTTCGTGACGACCGCTGAGCTCAAGGGCCTGACCATGCGCCGGGTGGTGTGGAAGCACGCCGTGCCGAGCGCGCTGCTCCCGACGCTCACCGTCGTCGCGCTCAACGTCGCGTGGCTGCTCGGCGGCGTGGTGGTCGTGGAGAACGTCTTCAACTACCCGGGGATGGGCAAGCTCATGCTCGAGTCCGTCTTCAACCGGGACCTGCCGACGATCGAGGCGATCGCGCTCCTCAGCGCCGTGGTCTACGTCGTCTGCAACCTCGCCGCGGACCTGGTGGCGCTCGCGCTCGACCCACGGCTGCGCACCCGGCAGCGCCGGACCCGCGTCCGACCACCGGCACGACGACGCGCACCCGTCCAGCCGTCGGCAGCCGTCGACGCACCCGAAGGGAAGGTCTCCGCATGACCGCCGTCGCCCCGCGCTCCCGGAGCGTCATCGGCGCCGCCGTCGCGCCGCTCCGCAGTTCGACCGCCCTCGCCGTCGGCCTCGGGCTCATCGCGCTCCACCTCGTGCTCGCCCTCCTCGCCCCCGTGATCGGCGTGCACGACCCCGTCGCCACGGACTCCGCGAACGTGCTCGCCGGCCCCGAGTGGACCCACTGGCTCGGCACCGACCAGTACGGCCGGGACATCCTGTCCCGCACGCTGAACGGGGGCCGGTACGCACTGCTCGTGACCTTCCTGGCGACGACCATCGCCGTCGCGGTCGGGACCGTGCTCGGCGCAGTGACCGCGTACGCCGACAACTGGTTCGACGAGGTCGTGATGCGGGTCGTCGACGCGCTGCTGAGCGTGCCGTCGATCCTGGCCCTGCTCGTCGTGGTGACCGTCTTCGACGCCGGACTGTGGGTCATCGTCCTCGCAGTCACCGTCGTGTACGCGCCAGCCGTCACCCGGGTCGTCCGCGGTGCCGCCCGCACCGTGATCACGCAGGACTACGTCACCGCAGCCCGCGCCCGCGGCGAGAAGCCGCTGTCGATCGTGTTCCGCGAGATCCTGCCGAACGTGCTCGACGTCGTGCTCGTCGAGTACGCGATGCGAGCGTCGTGGATCGTGCTCCTGGTGGCGTCGCTGTCCTTCCTCGGGTTCGGGGCGAACCCGCCGACGCCGGACTGGGGCCTCATGGTGCAGGAGAACCGGACCGCAGTGACCGTCGTGCCGCTCGGCACGCTTGTACCCATCGTGGCGCTGGCGACGCTCGTGATCGGCCTGAACCTCGCCGCGGACGGGCTGAGCAAGTCGCTCGGCGTCGACCGTGCAACGCAGGGAGCGACCCGCGCATGAACCCGAGCACCCCGACCACCGGCACCCCTACCACCGGCAACCCGACCGGCACCGCCCCCGCCGTGCGGGTCGAGGACCTCGCGATCTCGTACGCAGCGGGACGCACCGAGGTCCCCGTCGTCCGCGGCGTCTCCTTCACCATCGCAGCCGGCCGGACCCTCGGCCTGGTCGGCGAGTCCGGCAGTGGCAAGTCCACGGTCGCCCGGACCCTCCTCGCACACCTGCGCACCGGGTCCCGCATCGTGCGGGGCTCCGTCGTCGTCGCCGGCCAGGACGTCTTCGCCCTGTCGCCGTCGGCCACCCGGGCGCTCCGCGGCGGGACGGCCTCGGTCGTGGCCCAGAACGCCGGGCAGGCCCTGACGCCGTCGATGCGCGTCGGCGCCCAGATCCGCGAGGCCCTCCGCGCGCACGGCGAGCCGGACTCCCCGGAGCGCCTCGCCGAGCTCGTCCGGCTCGTCCGGCTGCCCGATCCGGACACGATCGTCCGCCGCTACCCCCACCAGCTCTCCGGCGGCCAGCAGCAGCGCGTCGCGATCGCCATGGCCGTCGCCGCCCGCCCCCGCGTGCTCGTGCTCGACGAACCGACGACGGCGCTCGACGTCGTCACGCAGGCGGCCGTCCTGGACCTCGTCGCCGACCTGGGCCGCGAGCTCGGCATGGCCGTCCTGCTCGTCAGCCACGACCTCGGCGTGGTCTCGGCGATGGCCGACGAGATCGCCGTGATGCGCGACGGCGAGGTCGTCGAGCACAGCGACACCGCGGCGCTCTTCGCCGACCCGCACCACGAGTACACACGCGCCCTGTTGGCAGCGGTCCCCGACGGTGGGGCCCGCTCTGGGCCCACGCCGCCGGTTCCGGACCGGCGCGCCAGCGGCGGGTCGACCGAGCCGGTGGGGGGAGGCCCGGATCACCACGACCGCCCGGCCACCGTCCCGGAGACGGTCACCGCCGCGCCTGCGCGCACCGAGCCTCCCGGCCGGCCCGTCGTGACCGCGCGCGACCTGGTCGTCCGGTACGGACGCGGCCTGCCGGCCGCGGTCGACGGGGTGTCCTTCGAGATCGGCGCCCACGAGACGCTCGCCGTCGTCGGCGAGTCGGGCAGCGGCAAGTCCACGCTCGCGACGGCGATGGCGGGTCTGGTGCCGGCCGAGTCGGGCACCTTCACCTACGCCGACGGGACCGCGACCGGTGACCTGCGCCAGCCGGTCGCCGCTCGGTCCCCGGAGCTGCGCCGCGCCGTGCAGCTCGTGTTCCAGAACGCCGACACCTCGCTCAACCCCCGACGCACGGTCGGTGCCGCGATCGCCCGGCCGCTCCGGTTGTTCACCGGGTCGTCCTCGCGCGACCGGGTGGCCGACCTGCTGACCCAGGTCGGGCTCGGCCCGGAGTTCGCGGGCCGCCTGCCGGGGCAGCTCTCGGGCGGCCAGCGGCAGCGTGTCGGCATCGCCAGGGCGCTGGCCGCCGGACCCCGACTCGTGATCGCCGACGAGATCACCACCGCGCTCGACGTGCAGGTCCAGGCCGGCATCCTCGCGCTCCTGGCCGACCTGCAGCGCGAGAACGGCCTGAGCTGCCTGTTCATCAGCCACGACCTCGCCGTGGTCCGCGGCGTCGCCGACCGCGTCGCCGTGATGACCGGCGGCCGGATCGTCGAGATCGGACCGACCGAGCGGGTCTTCACCGGCCCGAACCACCCGTACACGCGGACCCTGCTCGCCGCGACGCTCGAACCCGGTGTCACCGACCTGCCGGACGTCGACGACGGGGTGCAGCACTGGGGGCACGCCGACGGCTGGACCGACCACGGGGACGGGCACCGGATCCGGAACTGGGAGGACGCATGACCGACGGCACGTTCACGGCGATCGGGGTGCCGGTGGGACTGCGCGACGGCGTCGAGGTCCGCGACGAGTGGATCCCGATGCCGGACGGGGTGCGCCTGCACACCCGCATCTGGGCACCTGCCGCCGCTGGCCGGGACGCCCGCGTCCCCGTGCTGCTCGAGTACCTGCCGTACCGGCTCGACGACTGGACGGCGCCGCGGGACTCCGAGCGGCACCCCTGGTTCGCCGCGCACGGGTACGCCTCGGTCCGTGTCGACATCCGCGGGACCGGCTCCTCCGACGGGTTCTTCGACGACGAGTACAGCGAGCAGGAACTCCGTGACGGCGAGGCCGTGATCGCCTGGCTGGCCGCGCAGGAGTGGTCGACCGGGGCCGTCGGCATGTTCGGCATCTCGTGGGGCGGGTTCAACGCGCTGCAGCTCGCGGCCCGTGCCCCGGCGGCCCTCAAGGCGATCGTCACGGTGTGCTCGACGGACGACCGGTACGACAACGACGTGCACTACGTCGGCGGGGCCGTGCTCGGCATCGACATGGCCGCGTGGGGTGCGACGATGTTCGCGTTCAACTCCCGGCCGCCGCGGCCCGAGGTGGTCGGCGGGTCCTGGGTGGAGCAGTGGCGGCAGCGCCTGGCGTCGAACCGACCGATGACCCCGGTGTGGCTGGCCCACCAGGAGCGTGACGACTACTGGCGGCACGGCAGCGCGGCCGAGGAGTACGGCTCGATCAGCGCCGCGGTGCTCGCCGTCGGCGGCTGGGCAGACCCGTACCGGGACGCCGTGCTCCGGCTGGTGGAGCACGTCGACGCCCCCGTGAAGGGCATCGTCGGGCCGTGGTCGCACCAGTACCCGGACCGCGGGCTCGCACCCGGGCCGTCGATCGGGTTCCTGCAGGAGTCGCTCCGGTGGTGGGACCGGTGGCTGCGCGGGGTCGACACCGGCGTCGAGCGCGAGCCGGCCCTCCGCGCGTGGATCAACGACCCCGAGCCGCCGGCGACGTACTACGCCGCGCGGACCGGGCGCTGGGTCGGCGCGACGTCGTGGCCCTCCCCGGACACCGACCCGCGCGTGCTGCCGCTCGACCGGTTCCGCGGCGGAGCCGACGGCGTCGTCGTCGTCGCCTCCCCACAGGAGACCGGGGTCGACGCCGGGCGGTTCTTCCCCTTCGGCAACGCGACGGACCTGCCGCCGGACCAGCGTGCCGAGGACGGACGTTCGGTGTGCTTCGACCTGCCCGTCGAGGAGTCGTTCGACCTGCTCGGCAACGTCCTGGTCGACCTGTCCGTCGTCAGCGACCAGGCGCGCGCGACGGTCACCGTCCGGCTCTGCGACGTCGCACCGGACGGCAGTTCGACCCTCGTCACCCGCGGGGTGCTCAACGCGGCGCGGCGGGACGGCATGGACCGGTCCGATCCGCTCATCCCGGGCACGCCGGCGACGCTGCCGGTCCGGCTCGTGTCCACCGGCCACCGGTTCGTCGCCGGACACCGCCTGCGGCTCGCCGTGTCGACCTCCTACTGGCCGTGGGTGTGGCCGCACGGCACGACGGCGACGGTGGTCCTCGACCCCGCCGCGAGCACGGTCACGCTGCCGGTCTGGACCCGCAGTGACGATGACGGGGTCGGCTTCGAGGCACCCCAGCGCTCCACGCCGCTCGCGATCGCCCGGGTCGCACCGTCGGAGCCGCTCCCGCAGCGGACCGTCACGCACGACGTCGAGACCGGGGAGTGGGCGCTCGACGTCGACCCCGGGTACGGCGGTGGACGCGTCTACCCGGACGGTCTCGTGTTCCGCGAGGACGCGCGGGAGACCTACCGCATCCGGACCGACGACCCGACCTCGGCCAGCGCCCGGTCCCGCTGGTCGATCGGCCTCGAGCAGGCGTCGTGGGCCGCCCGGCTCGAGACGACCTCGAGCGTCACGGCGTCGGCCGACGCGTTCCACGTCGTGAACACCGTCCGCGCCTGGGCCCGCGACGGCGACCGGGACGCACCTGAGGAGCTCGTTGCCGAACACACCTTCCGCGACGACGTGCCGAGGACGTCCGCGTGAGCGGAGGCGGTACGACGAAGCCCCGGCAGCGTCCGGAGGTGCGGCGGGCGATGATCGTCGCGGCCGCGCGGACCGTCATCGTCCGGAAGGGCCTGGGCGCGACCGGTCTCCGGGACATCGCTGCCGAGGCCGACGTGTCGGTCGGGACGGTGACCTACCACTTCGGCAGCGTCGCGGAGATCCTCAACGAGGTCGTCGTGCTCGAGACGGAGCGGTTCTACGGTGCGATCGTCGCGGCTGCCGACGCCGAGGCGGACGTGGTCACGGCCCTCCGGATGCTCGTCGCGCCGCTGTTCGACGACAGCGAGGAGGTCCGGCAGCACTGGCGGATCTGGTCGGACTACTGGACGGCGGTGGCACGCCGACCCGAGGTCGCCGAGGAGTACGCCCAGCGCATCCGCGTCTGGGAGTCGTGTCTCGTGCGCATCATCCGCCGCGGGCTGGCGGACGGCACGTTCCGCTCCGGCACCACCGGACCCGGGGCTGAGCCCATCGACGCGTCGGTCGTCGCCCTGAAGCTCGCCGCCTACAGCGACGGCGTCGCCACACAGCTCGCGCAGAACGCGCCGGGACTCACGAACGCGGTGGCACTGCAGTGGATGTGGCAGTTCCTGATGGCGGAGCTCGGCGTGGCGGTCCGGAGGTTGCTCGACGGCGACACGGCGGCGGACCCCGCCTGACCGGAAGGGACGCCGTCGGGGCCGCGCAGACGCCGTCAGGGTCGTTGCTGGACCTGCTCGTGCGGGAACTCGTCGGCGAACACGACGTCGGGAGCGTCGACAGAGCGGTCCGTCACCGTCGTCGGCGCCTCGAGGTGCACGGCCCCGGACGGCACGATGCCGGCGCCGCCGAAGCGCTCCATCACCCGCCATTGCGCGACCACGTCCTCGCCCGCGTGCCCGATCGGCAGGGTCTCCCAGAACCCGAAGCCGCCGACCGCCTCGAGCGCTGCCCGGTCGTACAGCGCACAGGCGCCGACCCACGCGACCCGGTAGGGCAGCCAGCCGCCCGGCTCGACGTCGAGCTCGGCAGCGACGTGGGCCAGGTTCGCGGCGTTGTGCAGGGACCAGCGGTCGAAGCCGGGCGTCCCGCGACGCACCACCTCGGGAACGACGGGGCCGTCCCAGACCGCGAACGGAGCTGTCTCGTGCGGGCGGCGGTCCTCGAGGTACGACAGGCCCTGGACGGCGCTCCCGACGAAGCCGGTGCCGAGCGAGCGCAGGGCGTCGAGCATCCGGTGCACGGACCCGGGTTCCAGCCAGACGTCGTCGTCGAGGAACAGGACGGCGTCCGCGGTGGCGTTGGCGAGCAGGAAGTGCCGGTGCTCAGCGAGGCCGCGCCGCTCCGGGTGGGTGAGCAGCGTGACGGGCCGGCCCTGGGCCTCCAGGACGCGGAGCATCGCGGCGACCGCCGGCTGTGCGACGGCGTCGCCCGTCGCGGACTGGTCGCTGAGCACGAGGCGGAAGGCGACGTCGGTCTGAGCGGCCAGGCCGGCCAGGGTCACGGCGAGTTCGGCGGTGCGCCCGACCGTCGGGACGAGGACGTCGACGTCGACGGGGGCGCTCTCCACCGCCGGGTCCGCGGTCGGTCGACCCCACTCGCCGGACCACCGTGCGCCGCGCGTCATGCGTCCCCCGACACGGCGGTCGGGTCTCCCGTCGGCGCTCCGGCGCCGGTGCCGGTGCCGGCCGCGGTCTCGCGGATCCGGCGGACGACCGCGCTCGTGGAGTGCTCGGCGACGTAGTCGACCATGACGACCTCGCCACCGTGCGCGCGGACCACCTCGGTCTCGCTGAGCATCTCGGGGGAGTAGTCACCGCCCTTGACGTAGACGTCGGGGCGGATCCGCTCGATGAGCGGGATCGGGGTGTCGGTCGCGAACACCGTCACCAGGTCGACGCAGGCCAGGGCGGCGAGCACACCGGCGCGGTCCTCGGCCGTGTTGATCGGACGCTCCGGTCCCTTGAGGCGCCGGACCGAGTCGTCGTCGTTCAGCGCCACCACGAGCAGGTCGCCGAGCTCGCTCGCCTGCCGCAGGTACGTCGTGTGCCCACGGTGGACGACGTCGAAGCACCCGTTCGTGAAGACGATGCGACGACCGGCGCGCCGGGCCTCCTCGACCGCGTCGGCGAGCTGGTCGTGGTCGACGACGGTCTCGGCGGGAGCCGACACCGACGCCACCAGGGCCTCGGCGGTGCACACGGAGGTGCCGGCTTCGCGCACGACCACGTCGGCTGCTGCCTGAGCGAACGAGACGGCCTCGCGCACGGGGGTGCCGACCGCGAGGGCGACCGAGGCCGCGGCGCAGAACGTGTCGCCGGCACCGGAGGCCTGCTGCTCGGAAGCCGGGGTCGCGCGGGTGCGGTGCACGTCGGTGGCCGGGGCCGTGGTGTCCTCGAGCAGGACCGTGCCGTTGCGGTCCAGCGTCACGACGGCGTTCCGCGCACCGGTGACCGTGAGGACCTCTTCCCGAGCGGCGACGACGGTCTCGGCACGTCCGGCACCCTGGCCGAGGTCGCGGCCGAGCAGTGCGGCGGCCTCGCCGGCGTTCGGCGTGACGAGGTCCGGCTGCAGGGCACGCCAGCGCCCGAGGTCGTGCGCGTCGACGACCACGGTGGTCGGTCGGTCCCGCTCGAGGACGGGGACGATCGCGGCGGCGTCGACGCCGAGGTCGTAGTCGCAGACCACGACGGCGTCCGCGGCGGCGGCTCCGTCGACTCCGGCGATGGTGTCGGGGGTGCCCGGGATGCGTCCCTGCACCGCCGCTGCCGTCGCCTCGGCGAGCAGGGCCGTGTCCGCCGCACTCGGCGGCCCGGCCAGGTCGTCGACCCGGACGACCACACGGTCCCCACCGACGATCCGGTCCTTGCTCGTCGTCGTCGCGCCCGGTACCGCGACCAGCCAGCGGGTGTCGACGCCGGCGGCCTCCAGGCGGTCCCGCAGGACCCGGCCGGTCTCGTCGTCGCCGATCAGGGCGACCATCCGGACGTCGGCACCCAGGGCCCGGGCGTTGACCGCGGTGTTCGCCGCGCCTCCCGGGACGGCGATCGTCTCGGTGACGCGGACCACGGGGGCCGGGGCTTCGCGGGAGACCCGCTCGGCTGCGCCGACCGTCCAGCGGTCCAGGATGACGTCCCCGACGACCACGACGACCGGCTGGCGCGCCGCGATCGTGTCGACGACGCGGCGGACCATGCGGACGTCGGCGGTCATCGGACGTCCTCGGCCGTCGCGGTGTCGGTGCCGTGGCTGCCGGCGGTGGACGGGTCGACGGCCGTGCCGGTGCCGGTGCCGGTGCTCGCGGCGGCCGAGCTCGTCGTGCGTCGCGGGGCGGCCTCGAGGTGCACGACCGTGGTCGTCGTCATCTCGTCGAGCAGGTGCGGGCCGTAGCCGAAACCGGAGCCCGACGCGCCGCGCGGCTCCGCGCTGCCGCCGGGTGCGCCGCCGAACACGGCGTTGACCTTCACAGTGCCGACCGGCAGTTCGGCCGCGGCCTGCAGCGCGGTCGCGGTGTCGGCGGTCAGGACGGTCGCGGCCAGGCCGTAGCGGTCCTCCGCGACGAGGCGCAGCCCCTCGGCCATGTCCTCGACGACGCGGATCGGGGCGATCGGGCCGAACGTCTCCTCGGTGAGGACGAGCATGTCGTCGGTGCAGCCGGTGAGCACCGTCGCCGGGTAGAAGGTGCCCGTGCCCGCGGGGACCGCCCCGCCGGTCAGGACCTGCGCGCCGGCGGCGACGGCCTGGTCGACGTGCTGCTGGACGGTCGCACGGAGGCGCACGTCCACCAGGGGGCCGAAGTCCGCCGCCGCGGCCGCGGTCTTGCGCTCGGCAGCACGTACCAGGGCAGCGGTGAACTCCTCGGCGATGTCGCGGTGCACGTAGACGCGCTCGACGCTCGTGCAGATCTGCCCGGTGTTCGCGAAGGCCCCGAGGGCGACCTGGTCGGCTGCCCAGACGGGGTCGACGTCGGCGTCCACGACGGCGGCGTCGTTGCCGCCGTTCTCGCGGATGACGTGCGCGCGGGTGCGGAGCGCGGCCTCGGCCAGACGGTCGCCTGTCGCCGTCGAACCGACGTGGGCGTAGACGGCGATGCCGTCCTCGGCCAGGAGCTGCTCACCGGTCGTGGCGTCACCGTCGACGCCGACGAGCACGCCGTCGGGAAGCTCGGCGGCGAGCAGGCGGTTGAGCAGTGAAATGGTGCCCGGGCTCCGCTCGCTGCCCTTGTGGACGACGGTGTTGCCGGCGGCGATCGCGGCGCCGAGGATCCCGCACGCGACGGCCACCGGGTCGTTCCACGGGGTCAGGGCGAGGACGACGCCCCGGGGGTGCGGGACGGCGAAGTCGGCGGCACCGTGGTTGCCGCGCAGGGCTTCGCCGCGGTGCAGGGGGCCGAGCTCGGCGTACTGGATGAGCGTGTTGATGCCGGCCTCGACTCCGCCGAGGGCGTCGCCCGGGACCTTGCCGGTCTCGCGGGTGTTCATCGCGGCGAGCTCGTCGGCGTGGTCACGGAGCCGTTCGGCCGCTGCCCGGAGGAGCGCCCCACGCTCACCGGGAGCCGTCCGGGCCCATCCGGTCGCCGCTGCCCGCGCACGCGCGACCGCGTCCCGCACCTCGTCCGCCGTGCTCCGGCGGGTCTCCGAGGCCACCTCGCCGGTCACGGGATCGAGCACCGTGATCGTGTCCGCGGACGAGTCGTCCGATGACGGAGCGGTGGTGGTGGGGGCATCGAGCGTCATGTGCGTCCTTCTCGTGGTGGTCCGGTCACGTACACCGGGGCTCCCCACGGTGCACTCCTCCTGCTGGACGCGCCCACGGGTCGCGCCGTCATGTCCACGGGACGCAGCTGGTCCGCGGTCTCGGCACCTGCACCGGCTCCGGTCGGTAGGAACGAAGGGACGCGCGACGGGACACCGGGCAGCGTCGGACGACGAGGAGGACGACAGGCGTGGTGCAGATCGGACGTGGCGGCGACCGCTTCGAGGGGGTCCGCGAGATCGCGGTGCTCCGGGGCGGGGGACTCGGCGACCTCATGTTCGCCATGCCGGCGATCGAGGCCCTGGCCGCCGCGTACCCGGAGGCGCGGATCACCCTGCTCGGCACCCCGATGGCCCGGGTGCTGCTCGCCGGCCGTTCCGACGTCGTGCACGCCGTCGAGGAGTTGCCCGTGTCGCCGGGCGTCCGGGACGGCGGCGACGGTGCCCCGGACCCGGAGGACTTCTTCGCCCGCCTGCACGGCCGGTTCGACTTGGCGGTGCAGCTGCACGGCGGTGGCCGGAACTCGAACCCGTTCCTGCTCCGCCTGGGTGCTGCGCACTCGATCGGCACCGCCACCGAGGACGCCACCCCCACGGAGCGCTGGGTCCGCTACGTCTACTACCAGCACGAGGTGCTCCGCGCGCTCGAGGTCGTCGGGCTCGCCGGTGCCGAACCCGTCACGCTCGACCCGCGCCTCTCCGTGACGGACGACGAGCGGGCCGCGGTCCGGCAGCGCCTCGGCGTCACCGGCCGACTCGTCGCGATGCACCCCGGTGCCACCGACCCCCGCCGGCGCTGGAGCCCGGAGCGGTTCG
The DNA here is from genome assembly GCF_003234145.1 of Curtobacterium sp. MCPF17_011. Classification (NCBI taxonomy): domain Bacteria; kingdom Bacillati; phylum Actinomycetota; class Actinomycetes; order Micrococcales; family Microbacteriaceae; genus Curtobacterium; species Curtobacterium sp. MCPF17_011. Next base: position 101,454 of record NZ_QKSK01000004.1, on the reverse strand, counting down.
CTGCCGTCGCGGTCGCCCGACTCGAGGCCGGCGACGACGTCGTCCTCGTCGGGGACGACTCGGACCGGCCGGCCGCGACCGCCATCCGGGCGTCGGTGTCCGAGGCGGTCGGGCCCGAGGCTGCCGCCCGCCTGCACGACCTCACCGGCACCCTGCCGCTGCCGGAACTGCCCGCCGTGCTCGGTGCCGCCGACGTCATGGTCGGCGACGACTCCGGTCCGCGGCACCTCGCCGTCGCGGTCGGCACCCCGACCGTCGGCGTCTTTTGGTTCGGCAACGTCATCAACGCCGGGCCGCTCGACCGCGGACGGCACCGGGTCCTGATGAGCTTCGTCACCCGGTGCCCGGTGTGCGACGTCGACGTCACGCAGGTGGGGTGGAGCGCCGAGCGGTGCGAGCACGACCCGTCGTTCGTCGACGAGATCACCCCGGACCGGGTCCTGGCGGACGTCGAGGACCTGCTCACCACCAACTGACGGCGGTGGGCCGGTCCGTCGGGGCCGGTGTGGGCCTCCCGAGGTCGCACGACGTGCCGCGCGCCCCTCGCCGAGGGTGCACGATCGGCTGCCGGTAGGCCGTCCGGGCAGCAGCTCGTGCGACCTCGGCGGCGGGCTGGCGGGCGGCGGCACGGCGCGACCGCAGACGGACGGGAGGCCCGGTACCAGCTGGTACCGGGCCTCCCGTCCGTCAGGCGCATGCGCCGGTCGTGTGCACGGCTCAGGGCCAGCTGGGCTCAGTCGCCGGCATGATCGACAGCTCGCGGATCTCGCACCCGGCCGGCTGCGAGAGGGCGAAGATGATCGAGTTCGCGACGTACTCCGGTTCGATGAGCTGTGCGTCCGGACCCGGCTTGTACTGCTCGGTCCGGTCCGCGAAGAAGTTGGTGCGCATGCCGGCGGGGATCACGTTGGTGACGCCGACGCGGCCGGCGGTCTCCGCGGCGAGGGCCTGCGAGAACCCGCGGACGCCGAACTTCGACGCCGAGTAGGCGGTGCCGTGGCCGACGCCGCGCAGGGCGAGCGACGACGAGATAGTGACGACCCGGCCGTGCGTCGCCTCGAGCGCAGGCAGTGCGGCGCGCACGGTCGACGCGGTGCCGATCAGGTTGACGCCGACGATCTTCTCCCAGTTGCCCGACGAGATGGCGTCGATCGGAGCGGGTGTGTCGATCCCCGCCGCGGTCACGACGGCGTCCAGGCCACCGTGGCGCTCGACCGCTTCGGTGACAGCACGTTCGACGGCGTCGGTGTCCGAGACGTCCACGGCGACGGCGTCGACGCCCTCGGGGACGGCGTCGATGCGCAGGTCGAGGACGATCGGGGTGCCGCCGGCCTCGGTGACGGCGGCCACGACGGCTGCGCCGAGTCCGGAGGCGCCGCCCGTGACGAGGACGCGGCCGATGGGGGTGGTGGGGACGGGCATGGATGTCCTTTGCTGTGGTGGGGCAGATGGAGAGCGGTGGGGCTCAGCCGACACGTTCGATCGCGGCGGCGAGCCGGGTGGTGGAGCGGCCTGGGTGGAACGGCACGGTGACGACCCGTCCACCCCACTCGGCGAGGGTCACGGACTCGGGCAGTTCGTCCGCGGTGTAGTCGCCGCCCTTCGCCCAGACGTCCGGGCGGAAGCGACGGAGCGCCTCGTCGGGGGTGGACTCGTCGAACACGACGACGGCGTCGACGCAGTCCAGTGCGAGGAGGAGTTCGACTCGGTCGTCCTGGCCCATGATCGGCCGGTCCGGGCCCTTGAGCCCCCGGACCGAATCGTCCGAGTTCAGGCACACGACCAGGCAGTCGCCGAGTGCCCGCGCTGCCGACAGGGTGCGCGCGTGTCCAGCGTGCAGCAGGTCGAAGCAGCCGCCGGTCGCGACGACGACGCCGCCGGAGGCACGGACCTCGTGGACGACACGCAGTGCGTCCCGGTCCGCACCGGGCACGGCGATCGGTGCCGGTGGCGCGCCCTCGACGAGCGAGGCGACGCCACCGGCGGCGAGGTACGCGGACGCGGCCTCGACCCCGGCCGTGACGGCGTCGGCGATCTCCGCTCCGTCGGCGAGGGCGACGGCGACCCCGGCAGCGAGCCGGTCGCCGGCACCGCAGGGGTCGCCGGCCGTGACGGACGGAGCGGGGACGAACCGGGAGTCGGCGCCGCGGGGCGTGCGGCTGCCGACCAGTGCCCCGCGGTCGCCCATCGTGACGGCGACGGCGCGGACGTCCCAACGGGCGACGAGGTCCGCGGCGGCGTCCGTCGCGAAGGCGACCCCGCTGCCGACGATGCCGGTGAACCGGTGCGCCTCGCTGGCGTTCGGCGTGACGACGGTGGTGCCGGCGACGGGGGTGGCGCCCTTCGGGTGCGGGTCCCAGACGACGGGCGTGTGCCCGACGACCGCAGCGAGCGCGGCACGCATCTCGGCCGCCTCGGTGAGCCCGCGTCCGTAGTCGGCGACGATGACCGCGTCGGCGCCGTCGAGGGCGTCGCGCATGGCGGGCGTCACGGCGGGGACCGGCGGGGTGTCGCAGCCCTCGTCGATCCGGACCAGGGCGTGCTCGCCGACGCGGACCCGGGTCTTCACCGGGGTCGGCGCGCCGGAGGGGCCGTCGACGATGCGGACGCCGGGGAGCAACGACCGGAGCTGGTCCGCGTGGGCGTCGTCACCGAGCACGGTGACCAGCGAGACGTCGTGACCGTCCTTCGCGAGCATGGTCGCGACGAGACCGGCACCACCGGCGCGGCGCTGGTCCGAGCGGACGTCGACGACGGGGACCGGCGCGTCCGGGCTGAGACGATCGCTGGTGCCGCTGACGTCGACGTCGAGCAGCGTGTCGCCGACGACGACGATGCGGAGTCGACGGTCGGTCATCGGGTGCCTCCTCGGCGGAGCGCGGGCTCCATGGCCCGGCAGAGGGCGTGCACGAGGACGAGCTGCGCCTCCTGCACGTTGGCGGACGGGCCGTCGATGGCGATGACGTCGTCCACTGCGCTGGCGAGCGGGTTCGGCAGCGCACCGGTCATCGCGATCGACCGCGCTCCGGCGTCCCGGGCGGCTGCCGCGGCGGCGAGCAGGTTCGGGCTCTTGCCGCTGGTGCTGAGGAGGACGACGACGTCACCGGCGCGGGCGTGTGCGCGGACCTGACGGGCGAAGACCTGCTCGAAGCCGTAGTCGTTCCCGATCGCGGTGACGGCGGAGGTCTCGGCGTGCAGCGAGATCGCCGAGTACGCGGGTCGGTCACCGTCGAAGCGGCCGGTGAGCTCGGAGGTCAGGTGCTGCGCTTCGGCCGCCGAACCGCCGTTGCCCGCGGCGAGCAGGCGACGCCCGGCCACCAGACGGGCGGCGATGTCGTCCGCCCAAGCGGCGATGTGGTCGCTGTGGTCGACGAGGGACGCGATGACGGGCACGGACGCCGCGATGTGCTCGAGCACCGCGCGGGTGCTGGTCGAGGCGTCGCTGGGCGGGGCGTCGACGGTCGGGGTCTCGGTCGTGCCGATCCCGGTCTGCTCGATGGTCATCGGGCGTTCCTCTCGGTGATGGGGAGCGCGGCCTCGGCCAGCGCGTCCTCGGCGGGTCGGACGGCGTCCGGGATGCGGGTGGTGGGTGCGGTGCCGATGCCGCCGACCGGACGGACGGGACGGACCCGACCGCCGGCGACGAGCCGTTCGTAGACGCGCTCGGTGTCGGTGGCGACCTTCTGCCACGTGTACCGGGACTCGGCGCGGCGGCGACCGGCGCGGCCGTAGGCGGCACGGCGCTCGGGGTCGTCGAGCAGGCCGCCGAGGGCTGCGGCGAGGCCGTCCTCGTCACGGGGTTCGACGTGCAGCCCGGTGGCGTCCTCGACGACCGTGTCGATGAGCCCACCGACGCGGGAGGCGACCACCGGCACGCCGCAGGCCATCGCCTCGAGCGGGACGATGCCGAACGGCTCGTACCAGGGCGCGCAGACGACGACGTCGGCGCTGCGGTACACCGAGCCCATCGCCTCCTGGGCGAGCTGCCCGCGGAACGAGACGTGGTCGCGGATGCCGAGGTCGCGGGCCAGCGCGTCGAGGCGCTGGTACTCGGGGTCGTCCGGCAGGTCGGCACCGGCCGTGCCGGCACCGCCGACGATGACGAGTTCGACGTCTCGACCGGCCGCGACGAGCTGGGCGACGGCCGCGATCGTGGTGCCGACGCCCTTCCGCTGCACGAGGCGGGAGGCGGTGAGCACCCGGAAGGTGCGCCCGCGTTCCTCGACGGGGCCGTCCGGTCGGAACAGCTCGACGTCGACGCCACACGGGACGACGGAGATGGACCGCAGCGGCACGCCGAGGCTCTTCAGCTCGAACGCCTCGTCGGAGCACGTGGCGACGACCTGGTCGGCGCTCCGGCCGACGGCGGGCTCGAGCCACTCACGTTCGACGGGGCTGGTGTCCGCGGCACCCTGGTGTCGACGCTTGACGACGCCGAGGGCGTGGAAGGTCTGCACGACGGGGATCCGCGTGCCTCCGGTGCGCACCTGCACCTGGCCCACGGCGTCGATGGTCGCCTGGCCGGACATCCAGAAGTGGCCGTGCACGACGTCGGGCCGGTCGACGAACCACTCCGACGCCAGGACCTGCGCGAACGTGCCCATGTAGGGGAGCAGGTCGTCCTTCGGGACGTGCCGGGCCGGTCCCGCGTCGACGTGGACGACGTCGACGCCCGGTCGGAGCGGCACGCGCACCGGCAGCGACGCGTCGTCGCGCCGCGTGTAGACGGTCACGGTGTGGCCTCGGTCGGCCAGTGCAGCGGAGAGCGCGGCGACGTGGACGTTCTGTCCACCGGCGTCCACCCCGCCGAGGGTCGCGAGCGGACTCGCGTGTTCCGAGACCATGGCGATCTTCATCAGATGCTCCTTCCCTGCGGTGCCGCAGCCCCCGCACCGACGGTCGTGGCTCCGGTCCGGGACCGGTGTCGTGACCGCACGTCGTCCAGCAGCTCGTCCCAGTCCGCCAGGAACCGGGGCAGCGCGTGGCGCGCGAGCACGGCCTCCCGGGCGACGAGGCCGCGTCGGCGAGCCTCGTCCGGGTCGTCGACCAGCGTCCGGGAGACCCGCACCAGCTCCTCGACGTCCGTCCCGATCGCGCCGGCCTCGGCGGGCACGGTCCGTGCGGCGTCGGTGGTGGCGAGGACCAGCACCGGCATCGCCATGTGCATCGACTCGATGAGCGAGAGCCCGAGCGAAGTCCACCGGTTGGCGTGGACGTAGGCCCGGCGACGGGCGAGGGCCGCGTGCATCGGGTCGGGCTTGACGTCGCCCATCCCGACGAGCAGGTCACCGTGGCCGAGGTCGTCGAGCTTCTCGGTGCCCATCCCGAACACGTCGACCGGTGCCACCGCGCCGAAGCGGGGGAGCAGGTCGGTGCCCACGACGCGGTTGCGTCGGACGGGTTCGTTGATGACGGCGCCGAACCGCTCGAGCTCACCGGTGTACAGCGGACCGGGGTCGACGACGCCGTGCTCGACGACGGTGGCGCGGGTCGAGCCGCAGTCCCACATCAGGGCGTTCCAGTGCGTGACGTGCGCGATGGTCACGTCGTCGCGGTCCCGGAACGGGTGCAGGCTGTTCGGCACGTCGACACGCGGGGCGTTGTGCTCCACGAAGACGACGGGCACGTCGCGCCCGCCGAGCAGGTCGCGGGCGACCTCGAGCTCCTCCGGTCGCTGCAGGACGACCAGGTCGACCTCGGCGTCGGCGACGTCCTCGGGCGCGATCTCGACGGCGTTCGTGCCCCAGCTCCGGCCACCGCGACCGAGGCCCCAGCCGTCACGGGCGGGGGTCGTGGGGATGAGGTACTCGTGCGGGCCGCGGACGAAGGCGTCCATCCAGCCGCCGTGCACGTGCCACACGAGGATCCGCATGCACTGCCTTTCGGTCGCTGTCGATCAGGAGGAGGAGGAGCAGAAGGAGAAGCAGTGCCGCACGCTACGCACGGGTCTCTGGTGCTGCTCGCAGGGAGTCGTCGTTCGTCCGCAGAGCGCATCCGACGAGCCGTTCGTGGGCCGCGAGCACGTCGTCGACGGTGACTCGGGCCAGGCACGGGTGTCCCGGGACGGGGCACTCGCGGGCCCGTGAGAGCCGGCAGGGCGCGTCCTGGTCGCCGAGCAGTTCCACGTGTTCGGCGTACGGCGCCCACTTCACGGCCGGCACGACGGGCGAGAACAGCGAGACGATCCGGGCACCGACGGCAGCGGCGAGGTGCGCCGGGCCGGTGTTGCCGACGACGACGACCTCGGCCCCGGCCAGGACCGTGGCGAGCACCGCGGGGGTGGTGCGACCGCCGAGGTCGATGCCGGTGGTGCCGGCCACCTCCGCGGTGAGGTCCTTCTCGCCGGGCGAACCGGTCACCACGACGGGGACACCGAGTCGGTCGTAGGCGGCCACGAGCTCGCGGTGGGCGGAGGGCGGCCAGGAGCGGGCCTCCACACTGGCGCCGGGGTGCACGACGACGTACCGGTCGAGTGCCGCCACCTCGTCGGGCAACACCGCGTCGTCGTCGTGCCGCACCCGGAGCCGACCGTCGTCGCCGTCGGGGAGCACGAAGCCCGCGGCCGCCACGATGCGCAGCGCCCGTTCGGGTTCGGGGACGTCCTCGGGCAGGTCCTCACCGGGCCGCAGTCGGACGTCGAGCAGCGAGCCGGGGTGGTCGACCGAGGCACCGGACACCCGGCGGACCCCGGCGAGCCGCAGGAGCATCGCGAGCGGCAGCGGCGACTGGTGGAAGGACGTCAGGACGACCGCCTCGTCGGGTCGCTCCTCGGCGACGAGCGCGCGGAACTCGGCGAGGACGGCGTCGTCGAGCGGCCGGACGGTCTCGGTGACCCAGGGCGCCGCCCAGACCCGGAGCGAGTCGACGCCGGGCAGCAGTGCGCCGGCGGGGGAGCCCTGCGGACCACACAGCAGCGTGACGTGGTCCGCCCCGGCGGCGACGGCTCGGACGGCGGGGCCGGCGACCAGCACGTCCCCGAACGAGTCGAGCCGCGCGACGAGCACACGGCGACCGCTCGGCCCGCTCACGAGGCCCCTCCCGCGGCCCGTGCGAGCACCAGGGCCACGGCCTCCTCGATCGAGCCGGCGACGGTGGTGGCGGCCTCGACCTCGGCGGGCATGGTGCGGTCGGTCGGCACGAGGATCCCCTGGGCACCCGCAGCCACGGCAGCACCGACGTCGGCACCGATGTCCCCGATCACGACCAGGTCGGCGGCGTCGAGCCCGAGCCGGTCCGCCGCGGCGAGCACCATGCCCGGTCGCGGCTTCCGGCAGGCGCAGTCATCGCCGCGGTCGTGCGGGCAGACCTCCCACACGTCGAAGGGCCCGACGAGTTCGTCGACGCGGGCGTTCGTCGCGTCGACCTGGTCCCGGGTCGCCAGGCCCTTCGCGATCGCGGACTGGTTGGTGACGACACCGACGGCGAGGCCGGCGGCGCGGGCCGCGGCGACCGCGTCGGCCGCACCCGCCACGGGCACGACCCGTTCCGGATCGGCGTTGTAGGGAACGTCCACCACCAGGGTGTCGTCGCGGTCGAAGAGCACGCCGCGGAGCGGACGGTCGGAGAGAGCCACACCCCTTCTCTACCGGCACGGCGGCGCTCGTGCCCAACCGGTGCCGGAACCGTGGCGAGCCGTGGCGCGCGGTGGACAGGGTGCTGCCTCCCGCGGACGGGACGGTCTCGTCCCGGTAGCGTCGGTCCACGTGACCGCCGTACCCACCCTGCCCCCGTCCGACGGCCGCCCCGAGCTCGTCGTGCTCCGGGCGATCAAGCTCGGCGACCTCCTCGTCGCCGTGCCCGCGCTGCACGCCCTCCGCCGGGCCTTCCCGGGGCACCGCATCACCCTCGCCACGACCGCCTGGCTCGCCCCGGTCGTCGAGCTCGTCACCGACGTCGACGTCCACCTCGCCCAGCACGGCCTGGACCACCCGATCCACGTGCCGACCGGCGTCGTCGACGTCGCCGTGAACCTGCACGGTGCCGGACCTGAGTCGGGCGACCTCATCGACGCGCTGCAGGCGCGTCGCGTGATCGGCCACGGCGCCCCCGACGGTCCGGAGTGGCGGCACGACGTCCACGAACGCGCCCGGTGGGCGGGTCTCATGACCGCCCACGGCATGCCCGCCGACCCGGACGACGTGTCGATCGCGGTCCCGGCCGTTCCCGCTGTCGTGCGCGGTGCCGCGGTCGTGCACGTCGGCGCCTTCCACGGCGCCCGACACTGGCCAGTCGACCGGTTCGCCGACGTGGTCCGCGGACTCGTCGCCCGCGGGCACCACGTGGTCCTGACGGGAGGCGCGGACGACGTCGAGCGCGCGCTGGCTGTCGCCGAGCTGGCCGGGCTCGACGACTCGGCGGTCCTCGCCGGACGTCTGGACCTGCAGCCGTTCGCCGCCGTCGTGGCCGCCGCGAGCCTCCTGGTCACCGTCGACACGGGAGCGGCGCACCTGGCCTCCGCCTACGGGATCCCCTCGGTCGTGCTCTTCGGGCCGGCGCCACCCGAGGCCTGGGGGCCACCCTCGTCGGGTCCGCACGTGGTGCTCACCGACGCGTCCGTCCGCCGCGGCGACGTCTTCGCCGAGGACCCGGACCCGGCCATCCTCGCCGTCAGCGCGGACGACGTCCTCGCTGCGGTCGACGGACTGCGCGTGACGCCCGCCGTCACCGCACCCAGCGCCGATCGGTAGCGTCGATCCGACGGCACGGACGGTCCGGCCGTCGAAGGGAGCCGCCGTGTTCGAAGCAGCCAACATCCGGGACTGGATCGGCCTGCCGGTCGTCGACGCCCAGGAGGACAAGATCGGCAACCTCGAGAGCATCTACTACGACACCGCGACGCAGCAGCCGGCCTTCGGGGCGGTGACCACGGGCGTCGTGGGCAAGAAGCTCGTGTTCGTGCCGCTCGTCGGCGCCGCCGTCGCGCCGAAGCACCTGCTCGTGACGTTCGACAAGAAGACCGTGAAGGACGCGCCCTCGATCGCGACCGACGGCGAGCTCGACGCGGCGACCGAGCCGGAGCTCTTCCAGCACTACGGCCTCGACTACCAGGCCGGCGTCGGCGGCGAGCGTCGTCTCGGGCGGCGCTGAGTCCTTTCCACCGGACCGGCGTCGTTCCAGGGAGGGTCGAGCGCGACCGGCTAGCCTGGTCCGCTCGACCCTGACCCGAACCTCCCGGAGCCCACCCTGCGCCGTCCGTCCCGTGCCCGCGAGCGCGCCACCCGTGTGGTGCACACGCTCGTGGTGTCCGTCGTGCTCACGGGTGTGGCCCTGGTGGGTGGACCGGGAGGAGCGCTCATCCCGCAGGCCGCGGTCGCCGCGCCGCAGTGGCCGGTCCCGCAGCCCTTCCCGGCGACCGAGGACCCGCCCGAGACACTGACGGACCTGCCGCCGGGCAGCGAGTACGTCGCACTCGGCGACTCGTACTCGGCCGGGTACGGGCTGGCGAACCCGACGGGTCTGCCGGTCGGTGCCTGCGCGCAGTCCGGCCGGGACTACCCGCACCGCATCGCAGCACGGTTCGGGCTCGCCCTGACGGATGTCACGTGCGCCGGAGCGACCAGCGAGGACGTCCGGGAGCGCACGCAGTGGCGTGGCGCACCGCCGCAGATCGAGGCCCTGTCCGACTCCACCCGGCTCGTCACCCTGACCATCGGTGGCAACGACGCCGACCTGTTCGGCACCGCTGCATCGTGCATGGCGCTGTCGGCCTCCGGGCCGGTCTTCTCCGGCAAGAACGCACCATCGTGCCGGAGCACGCTCGACGTCGACGGGGTCGACACCCTCGGGGCGAAGATCGAGAGCCGCGTCGCCCTGGGCATCGCGGAGACGCTGGCGGACATCCGTCGGGCGGCCCCGAACGCCACGGTCCTCCTGGTCGGGTACCCGGCGATCTTCCCCGACGCCGATCACACCCCGGAACGCGGGTGCTTCCGGCCTGCCGTCGACCTCGGCACCCTCGCCGGTCGGTTCCCTTCGGACACGTACCCCTTCACCGACACCGACGTCCGGTGGCTGCACGGGATCCAGGAGCAGCTCGACGAGGTCGGGCAGTCCGCCGCCCGCGCCGCCGGGGTCCGCTTCGTCGACGTCTTCGACACGACCCAGGCCCACTCGGCCTGCGCCCGGTCCGGCGCGTACGTGTCAGGGGTCTCGCTCGACTCGTTCGGCGGGTTCAGCAGCATCGACCTCGAGCCCGGAGCGCTGCACCCGAACACCGCCGGAGTCCGGTACCTGACCGGCCGGCTCGACGCGGAACTCCGCGAGCTCCTCGGCTGACGTCCTGCTGCTGCAGGACGGGTCGCGGCGCCGTCGGGCATCTCAGGCGCGCAGGACCTCGGCGAGGCGGTCCATCAGCGTCGGCACCGTCGACAGGACCGCGATGTGGCCGTCGTCCGGACGCTCCTCGTACGCCGCCCCGGGCATCGCCTCGGCCAGCGCTCGGCCGTGCGCCACCGGGACGACCCGGTCCCGCCTGCCGTGCACCAGGAACGTCGGCACCGTGACCGCCGACAGGGCGAACCCCCAGTCCGTCACGAACGCCACGTCGTCGTCGACCCCGCCCTGGAGGCCCGACCCGCCCGCCGCCGTCGCGTCCTGCCCCAGTGCGGCCCAGTCACCGTGGAGGGCGGCCCAGTCGGTGTCGACGAACTGGGACGGGTCGAAGGCGGCGGAGGCTGCCCAGGTGATGCGGGCCTGGCGTCCGGCGGTGGCGGCGCGGAGGCCGCCGTCGTCTGCCATGCCGTCCCACCAGGTGGGCGAGTCGTCGAAGGGAGCGGGCGAGGCGAGGGTCGCGACCGCGGCGACCCGGTCCGGCAGGAGGGCCGCAGCGGCGAGGGCGTGCGGTCCGCCGCCGGAGCCACCGAGCGCGGCGACGCGGTCGATGCCGAGGGCGTCGAGCACCTGCTCGAGGTCGTGTGCGCCGTCGGCGACCCGCCGACCCGGCAGCGGGTCGGCCCCGCCGTACCCGGGGCGGGTGACGGCGACCAGGCGCAGGCCCCGGTCGGTGGCGGCGCTCCGCAGCGGTTCGAAGAGCACACCGGTGTGGGGAGACTCGTGGTGCCAGACGAGCGTCGGCCGGCCGCCGTCGGCGCCGTGGTCGGCAGCAGTGTCGTCGACCAGGACGGAACGGCCGTCACCGAGCTCGATGGTCTGCATGCGCGCGAGGGTAGTCTCCGACCGTGCCCCCTCGCTCTGCCGGACTGCTGCTGCACCGCGGCACCGGCCCCTCGCTCGAGGTCTTCGTCGCCCACATGGGCGGCCCGTTCTGGCGTCGACGTCCGCGCGCGTGGTCGATCCCGAAGGGGGAGATCGAGGCGGGGGAGGACACGCTGGCGACGGCCCTCCGCGAGTTCGGCGAGGAGATCGGCGTCCCCGCCCCCGGCGGCACACCGGAACTGCTCGGCGACTTCCGGCAGGCGTCCGGCAAGGTCGTGACGGTCTGGACCCTCGACGCACCGGACTTCGTGGTCGAGGTCGTCCGGAGCAACACCGTGTCGCTGGAACTGCCCCGCGGATCGGGCCGTTCCGTCGAGGTTCCCGAGGTCGACGATGCCCGCTGGGTGCCGCTCGCCGAGGCGCGAGGACTCGTCGTCGCCGGTCAGGTTGCCGCACTCGACGCCCTGGCGTACCGCGGCTGAGCGCTGCCGGCTACCGCTCGCGGACGGTCCGAACCGACCCCGTGGCGGTCTGGATGGACGCGGTCGCGGCACGGTGCACCGTGGCGACGGACCCGGTGACGGTCTGGATCGCCCGGCTGACGGTCGGGATCGAGCTCGTGACGACGGCGAGCGACGACGTCAGCACGTGGATCGACGACGTGCTGAGGTGCGGCTGCGTCGTGGCGTGCACCGGGAAGCCGCGCTTGGCGAAGGCCACGACGGAGAGCCCCGCGACCAGGACCAGCGCCCCCGCGAACGGCAGCGTCTGCAGTCCCGACAGACCGAGCACCTGGCCGCCGATCGCGGCACCGCCGGCGATGCCGATGTTCGAGGCCCCGTTGACCAGGGCACCTGCGATCTCCGGACTGACCCCACCGGTGCGGATGGCGGCGGCCATGAACAGCGTTCCGGTCGTGCCGTTCGCCGCCATCCAGACGCCGGCGACGGCCATCGTGCCGACCAGGGATCCGTGCGCGAACGGCATCACGACGAACGCGGCGGCCATCGCGGCGATCGCGGCGATCAGCGTCCGGCGGGGAGCCCGGTCGACGAACACCCCGGCCAGCCAGAGGCCGATCACGCCGGTGCCGCCGAGGACGAGCAGGGCGCCCGAGACCATGCCGACGTCGAGTCCGGCGTCGACGACGTACGGGCCGATGTACGTGTACACGACGTAGTGCCCGGCGAAGAGCAGCAGGTCGGCGACGACGACCGACAGCAGTCCGGTGCGCGCCCAGGCCTTCGGCGAGCCGACGTGCGGCGACGCGGCTCCGCGGACGGCGGGCAGGCACACCGCGGCCACGACGGCGAGCAGTGCGGCGCACGCCGCGACGCCGCCGACGGCAGGGCGCCACCCGACGGACTGCCCGACGCCGGTGGCGAGGGGGACGCCGATCACGAAGCCGAGTGAGCTGCCGGAGTAGACGAACGCGATGGCGCGGCCGGCGAGCCGGGGCGGGACGATCCGAGTGGCGTAGGCCGAGGCGACCGAGAAGAACAGGGCGTGCGCGATGCCGCCGACCACGCGTCCGGCGCAGACCACGGCGAAGGACGGGGCCAGGGCGACGAGCGCGTTCGACACCGTGTAGCCGACGAGGGTCGCGACGAGGACCGTCTTCCGGGGGAGCTTCGCGGTGAGCGAGGTCAGGGGGAGTGCGAGCAGGGCGACGGCCGCCGCGTACACCGTGATGACGATGCCCATGGTGGACTCGGTGACGCCGAGGTCCTCGCTCATGGTGCCGAGCAGGCCGACCGGCATCAGTTCGGTGGTGATGGCGAAGAACGTGGCGAGGCCGAGGACGGCGATCCCGATCACCGACGACGTCGTGACGGTGATCGGCGTCGTGTGCGGCTGGACGGTTCGGTTGCTGGTGGTGGACACGGCGGCTGACCTCCTCGAGGACGTGCGAGGAGCGCGCGGGAACGACGGGGTGTTCGACCGGTCGGGGCGCGCTCGCGGGTGGTGGGCGGGGATGTGGAGATGTGGTTCTGGCCACTCCACGGCGAGTGCGCTCCACCCAGTGTTGCACGGCCCGCGTCGATCACGCGAGGACCCCCAGGTCGTTCTCGCGATGCTCTCAGGAGCGCTCCAATGCCCGGCCTCTCGGGGGGTGGGGGGGGCGGAGCGTGCCCGCGGATCAGTACAGCGGCGCGGGCGAGCTCGTCACGGTGCCACGGACCGCGCCACCCACGACCCGCAGCCAGAGCGTGCCGCTCGACGAGGTGTCGGAGAGCGAGACCGCCCCGTGCAGGGCGTCGTCCCGGGGGTAGCAGGCGCTCGTGCCCTGCCGACGGTCGGCCGTCGCCACGAGGCAGATCGTCGAGCTGTCCCGTCCGACGCCGGCCCAGACGTTCCAGGGCGTCGCCGCGTCGTCGCCGGCCAGCGACCGGTTCGTGAACACGAGTCGGGTGGTGTGCAGCGACACCGGCGCGTCCATGCCGCCGGGCAGCTGGTCGGCGTAGGTCTGCGGCAGGTCGAGCATCTGCTCGAGCGTCACCGTCCCCGCTGCTGGCGTCGTCACCGTGGTCGCCGGCTCGGCGGTGCTGCGGGTCCCGATCGACAGGCCGACGCCCGTCCCCGCGACCAGGCCGATCACGACGGCGGCGCCCCCGAGCGCCCACAGCACGGTCCGGTCGGTCCGCCGGACCCGCCCGAACACCTCCCGGGCACGGTGGGCGAGGCCGCCGACCGGGAGGCCCGCCCCACGACGTCCGTCGGCGGTCGCCCCGGACGGCTGGTCGCGCTCGACACCGTCGGTCACCGACGACGGGGCGTCTCCGGCGTCGCCGGTGTCGTCTCCGGGCTCCGTCCTCCCGGTCGGGTGGACGTCGGGCCCGGCGGTCCGGATCGTCGGCGCGACGTCCGGGGTGGTCGCGACGTCCGGGGCGGGGGCAGCCTCGGGAACGACCGGTGCCGCGCTCGGAACGCCCGGCGCAGCAGCCGCGACGACCTGCGCACCAGGACGACGACCCCGACGCGGCCCCGCGGCGGGGGCGACGGTCGTGACGGGCCGTCTGCGTGCCTCCCGGTCGAGGTCCGCCAGCGCGATGCGGGCGCGCGCCGCGTCCGCCGGGGTCGACCCTGCGCCCCAGGCGATGTGTTCGAGACGCGCTCGTGCTGCCGCGTCGTCGTCGGTCCGGCTCATGCGCGCTCCTCGTCGTCACGCCTGCTGTCATGCTGCCACCGGTACGCCGACGGCGCGCACCCAGACCGGGGGGAGTACGCCCGAGGGATGACCGATGCGCAGAACGACCAGGCCGCCGACCAGACAGACCCCGCCGTCCCCGCCGACGCCACCGGTTCGACACCGCAGGACGTCGACGAGGAGACGCTCGAACCGCTGAGCCACGACACGCAGTCCGGCGAGGCCGACTACGTCGCGACGAGCCCGGGTGGCAGCGGCACCGAGCGGCACGTCCCGCTGCCGGAGGAGGAGCAGGGCCGCGACACCGAGTACGACCCGGTCGACCAGGGGCCGCAGCAGGAGGGCCAGGGCGGCTAGAGCCGACCGGGCCGCCGGGGCGGCCGCGGCAGGGCGGCCGGTCCGACCGCGCCCACGCCCGCTACCGGAGCACCCGCCGCAGCACCGCCCGCTCGCCGAGCGTCCACACCGCACTCGTCAGGACGTACAGGGCGGCGGCCAGGGGCGCGATCGCGGCGAACCCGACCGAGACGAACGGCACCCACCGGGCGATCCCGGTCATCGCCGCCGTGCCGGGCAGACCCGGATCGACCGGGCCGGCCGGGGGGACCGGGTTCCAGTGGAGTTGGGCCCGCCGGGTCAGCTCGACGACGACCGCCAGGGCGAGGAGCAGCAGGAGCACCACCCAGGCGTGGACCCACAGCGGCGACGTGACGACCGCCACCGCGGACTGTGCCAAGGGGATGCCGGCCAGGGTGGCCCGCAGCAGGGTGTTCACGGTGCCGTCGATGCTCGCGTGGGTGAACAGCGTGTACAGCAGCGACACGACCGGCGCCTGTGCGAGCACCGGCAGGCACCCGGCGAGTGGCGACACCCGTTCGCTCGTGTACAGCTCCTGCAGGGATCGTTGGAACCGGGCGGTGTCCTGCCCCGCCCGTCGGCGGAGCTCCGCGATCCGGGGGGCCAGACGACGCCGATCCCGTTCGGCGCGCACCTGCAGGACGGCGAGGGGGACGAGGAGCACCCGGACGGCCACGGTCAGCAGGACCACGGCGAGCGTCGCGGCGGCCGTCCCGGCGACGGGGGTGAGCAGGTCGGTGAGGCTGGTGACGAGTGCGGAACCGGCGCGCAGCAGTGTGCTGAGGCCGGGCAGGGTGGTGATGTCCATGACGGAGGTCCTTCGATCGGAGGGTCGGGAGCGTCTGCGGCCCCGACACCGATCGGTGTCAGACCGCCGGGGCGGCTCCCGGTGCCCGCGGTCGCGGGTGCCCGTCGGCGTCGGGGTCGCTCCAGGCGATCCGGGTCACGAGGTCCGGCGTCGTCCGGGAGGCCCGCGGTGCGCCCGGAGCGCCGACTCCCGTCAGGACCGCGACCAGTCGGAGGACGAGCAGTGCCGCGGCGAGCGCGGCGAGCGCGGTCACGGTGATGCCGACCGCGCCGAGCCCGAGTGCGGCGGCGGTCAGCGCCGGCAGCGAGCCGAGTGCCGCGGGGTCGAGGCCGTGCACGGCGGAGAGCCCGCGGAGCAGCACCTCGATGACGGTCATGGTGCGGCTCAGCGTAGCGCCCGCGTGGCTCCGAGGCCGTGACGGTCGACCGGGGCAGGATCGGGGCATGAGCGCAGCTTCCCCGAGCACCCCGGCGACGCTCGCGCTGGAGCGGGCGGGCGTGCCGTTCACGCCGCACGTCTACGAGCACCACGAGAGCGCGACGAACTTCGGGGAAGAGGCTGCCGCGGCGCTCGGGCTCCGCGAGGAGCAGGTGTTCAAGACGCTCGTCGTGTCGGTCGACGGCGACCTGGCCGTGGCGATCGTTCCGGTGGCCGACCGTCTGGACCTCAAGGCGATCGCGGCGGCGGTCGGCGGCAAGAAGGCCTCGCTCGCTGACCCGTCCCTGGCAGAGCGGCGGACCGGGTACGTCGTCGGTGGCATCAGTCCCGTCGGGCAGAAGACGCGCCTGCGCACGGTGCTCGACGCCTCGGCGTCCGAGCACCCGACGATCTTCGTGTCCGGGGGTCGCCGCGGCTTCGACATCGAGTTGTCGCCGGCGGACCTGGTGCGGGTCACGGATGCGAGCACGGCGCCCATCGCCCGGAGTTGAGTCGATCCGCCGCAAGTTCTTCCTCTGACCGGGAATGAGCACGGTCCCCCTGCGTTGCATTGAGCCGAAGGCACTCAAGTTCCTCAGGAGGTCCCTTTGCCACAGACGTTCGGCCCGACCGGCGGCAACGACTCGTTCGACGAGTTCCTCGCACGACTGCTCGCGGCCTCACAGAACCCCGGCCAGTCCCAGCGGTCCATGCCGTTCGGACGACCGGTCGACATCACGCGGCTCCTCAGCCGTCGTACCCACGAGCTGCTCCAGCAGACGGCGACCTACGCGGTCGAGCAGGGGCAGCACGAGATCGACGCCCTGCACGTCCTGCACGTGCTCGTCGGCACCGAGCCCTTCGCGGCCGTCCTGCGCTCTGCGGGCGCCGACCCGGAGCGCTTCGCCGCCGAGGTCGAGCAGCGCCTGCCGATGCCCTCGGGCGAGGCGGTCGAGGGCCGTCCCGCACTGACCTCGTCCGCGCAGCGGATCCTGCTCGAGGCCACTCAGGCGGCCCGCGGGTTCGGCAGCACGTACACGGACCCCGAGCACGTCTTCTTCGCGCTCGTCACGGACCAGGACACGGTCGCGGGCCAGTTGCTCGCGAGCGCCGGTGTCACCCCGCAGGTGATGCAGTCCTACGCACAAGAGGCGGCCGAGGCCGCACGAGAGGGGCGTCCCATGCCCGGCACCACCGCCCAGCAGGACCAGCAGTCGGAGACCCCGACGCTGGACCAGTACGGCACCGACCTCACCGCCCGCGCCCGCGAGGGTCGCATCGACCCGGTGATCGGCCGAGCCGACGAGATCGAGCAGGCGGTCGAGATCCTGCTCCGCCGCACCAAGAACAACCCCGTCCTCATCGGTGAGCCCGGCGTCGGCAAGACCGCCATCGTCGAGGGTCTCGCCCAGCGCATCGTCGAGGGCGACGTCCCGGCCCTGCTGCAGGGCAAGCGCGTCGTCGCACTCGACCTGCCCGGCATGCTCGCCGGCACCCGCTACCGCGGTGACTTCGAGGAGCGTCTGACGAAGGCCATGGACGAGATCGCCGCGCACTCGGAGGAGCTCATCGTGTTCGTCGACGAACTCCACACCGTCGTCGGTGCCGGTGGCGGTGGCGAGGGCGGGTCGATGGACGCCGGGAACATCCTCAAGCCGCGTCTGGCCCGGGGCGACCTGCACCTGGTCGGCGCGACGACGCTGAACGAGTACCGCCGGATCGAGAAGGACGCGGCGCTCGAGCGCCGCTTCCAGCCGGTCACGGTGGGGGAGCCCAGCGTGGAGGACGCCGTCGCGATCCTCACCGGCCTCAGCCCCCGCTACGCCGAGCACCACGGCGTGACCTACGCCGACGACGCCATCCGCGCCGCCGTCGAACTCTCCCACCGCTACGTCACCGACCGGCACCTGCCGGACAAGGCGATCGACCTCATCGACCAGGCCGGTGCCCGCCGCCGTCTCGCCCGCTCGGGCGACGTCGACGTCGACACGCTCCGTACCCAGGTCGCCGAACTCACGGCCCGGAAGGACCGCGCCGTCGCCGAGGAACAGTACGAAGAGGCGTCCGACCTCCGCGACGAGATCGCCGGACTGGAGGCCCGCATCGCCGCCGCCACCACCGGTGGCGTCGCCGCCGCCACCCGTCCGCAGCCGGTCGACGACGTGATCACCGAGGCGGACATCGCCGCCGTGGTGTCGCGTGCCACCGGCATCCCGGTGAGCCGCCTCGGCTCCGCCGACAAGACCCGACTCGCCGCCCTGGAATCGGAACTGCACGACCGTGTGGTCGGTCAGGACGACGCCGTGCGCGCGATCGCGAAGGCGGTCCGGCGCAGCCGGACCGGCATGGGCGACCCCCGTCGTCCGGTCGGCAGCTTCCTGTTCCTCGGTCCGACCGGCGTCGGCAAGACCGAACTCGCCAAGGCGCTGGCCTCGTCACTGTTCGGTGACGAGTCGGCGATGCTCCGCTTCGACATGAGCGAGTTCGGCGAGCGCCACACGGTCTCGCGGCTGGTCGGTGCCCCTCCGGGGTACGTCGGCTACGACGAGGCCGGACAGCTGACCGAGCGTGTCCGTCGGAACCCGTACTCGGTGATCCTGCTCGACGAGGTCGAGAAGGCACACCCGGACGTGTTCAACCTGCTGCTGCAGGTGCTCGACGACGGACGGCTCACCGACGGTCAGGGCCGGACGGTCGACTTCCGGAACACGGTCGTCATCATGACCTCGAACATCGGCTCCGAGTTCCTGGCGTCCCGCTCGGGTGCGCTCGGGTTCTCCGTCGCGACCGACGGCGGCACCGACCCGTTCGGCTACCAGGAGGACGACCTGCGCAAGCGGGTGATGGGCAAGCTCCGCGAGTCGATGCGACCGGAGTTCATCAACCGCATCGACGAGATCGTGCTCTTCCGCAAGCTCGAGCGCGGACAGCTGCGGTCGATCGTGTCGCTGCTCCTGCAGGACACCGCGTTCCGTCTGGCCGCGCAGGGCATGGTCCTGTCGGTCTCCGACGCCGCCACGGACTGGCTCGCCGAGCACGGGTACGAGCCCGAGTACGGCGCCCGTCCGCTCCGCCGGCTGATCCAACGCGAGGTCGACGACCGGATCGCGGAGCTCGTGGTCGACGGGTCGGTCGACGAGGGTGACACCGTCCGGGTCGACGTCGTCGACGGGGCGCTCGTCGCACTGGTCGGCACGCCCGCCACGGTCTGATCCGATCCCGGTCCTGACGGCCCGGTCCCCATGCGGGGGCCGGGCCGTTCGTCGTCCCGATCGTTCGTCGTCCGGGCCGTTCGTCGTCCGGCGGGGTGCGCCTCCCGGCCGGTGTCGACTACTGCCGCGCGTCGGCGACCAGGTCGACCGCGTACGCCGCGAACCACGAACCCGCGGCAGGCCCGCCGTTGCACGTCCCGTCGCTCGCCCCGGGCGTCTTGACCCAGAGCAGTGCGTCCAGTGCCGTCGTGCCGCCGGTCGCGTGCGGTACCCGGCCGAGACCGGCACCCGGCGGGTTGCACCACGACCCGGACCACCCGCGGCCATTGCGCGAGGTGTCGATGACGTAGTGCGACCCACCCGTCAGGGCACTCACGCGGTCGGCGTAGGCCCGCTCCCCGTCCACCCCGTAGAAGTTCGACACGTTCGTGAAGAACCCGCGTGCGTCCGCGACCCCGGCCTGCCGCAGGTACGAGGCCTGCAGTGCCGGCGTGTTCCAGTTCTCGTTGCCGCCGTCGAGGTAGGTCGGAACGCCGGCGGCCGTGAACGCACGGACGGCGGACGCGATCAGCCCGGGTCGTGTGTCACGCTCACTCGTGCACGTCGCGAGGTGCGAGAGCGAATCCGGCTCGACGAGCACGACCGCCCGGTGCCCGCGGAGGTCGGCGGCGATCTGCTGGTTCCACGCCGTGTAGTCGGCGGCACCGAGCCCGCCGGCGGAGTGACCGCCGCAGTCCCGGTTCGGCACCGCGTAGGTCACGAACACCGGGGTGGTCCCGGCCTTCTCGGCGACGGCCAGGTTGCGAGCGACGACCCGGTCGAGCAGGCCGCCGGTGTACCACTCACCGAGCCAGGTCGCGATCGGTCGGGCGGCGATCGTGCGGGCAGCGGCCGCCTCGGTGGTCCGCCCCTCGGCGGCGAGCTTCGCCGCGGCCAGGGCGGGCTGGCTGTCCGGCTGCACGGTGAGGCCGCCCGCGAAGACCTCGGTCGTGGCCGCGGTCCTGATGGTGGCGCTGGTGAGCGGTGGCACGGCGGCGACGGCTCCGTCCGAAGTGCGCAGTGCGATCGTCCCGGTGATCGTGGCCGTCGCGATGAGCACGGCTGCGACGCGTGCTCGGATCCTGGTGTGCATCGGTTCCCCTCCGAGGTCGGGGGGACGCCCTGCACGTACCGCCGACCGTGGACCATCGGAACCCGTGCTCCGCGTGGCGGTCGATCTCCAGAACGAGGGGTTGACCCGGGCGCGAGCGCCGTGCTCGTCCGGTGGTGCGGGCGGGTCGGAGCTGGCTCAGGTGTTCCACCATGCAATTCCGCACGAGAAATCCGGAAAGGGTTGCGCGTCACTCGCGGACATGGATAGTGTTCACTCGTCGCGAACGCCCGAACGGATGTGTTCGGATGAATGCAGAGCAGTACTGATTCAGATCGGTACTGATTCAGAGCAGTACCGATTCAGAGCAGTACCGATTCAGAGCAGTACCGCAGAGACCTCGCCGAAAGGGGGCCGACAATGATCACCATGCAGACGCCGTACCGTGCAGTCCGTGGAACCACCGGTCCCGTCCTCGGTTCCTGCTGATCGGTCTCCCTCGCCCCTGCGGGATGCGCTGAGTCCAGCGCCGTGCTGGTCTCGTTCCGTGCTGAGTCCTGGCGGGCCCTGAGCCTGAGCCTGAGCCGGGACTCCGACCGGGCCTGAGCCTCGGCGCGCTGGAGCCCGGCTGGTGCGCTGGACCGCGAGCGGTGCTGGTCCGGCCGTGGCGCGCCTCCGGCTAGGCAGCAGGTCCGGCACTC
Organism: Curtobacterium sp. MCPF17_011; assembly: GCF_003234145.1. Classification (NCBI taxonomy): domain Bacteria; kingdom Bacillati; phylum Actinomycetota; class Actinomycetes; order Micrococcales; family Microbacteriaceae; genus Curtobacterium; species Curtobacterium sp. MCPF17_011. The sequence goes on along the minus strand of NZ_QKSK01000004.1, from coordinate 80,567 downwards.
GTGCACGACCGTCCCGGCCGGGTCGCACTCTTTCCGACAATGCGTCCGGAATGCCCTGACGACATTCTGCGAGGTCGCACTGTCGCGCCTTCCGGGACATCGCCACGGTGTTCTCCGGTCGATTCGTCGACCCTTTCTCGAGCACTCGAATCCATTCTCCGAACAGGAATCCACCATGTCATCGAAGACCCTCCTCCGACCCGTGCGGCCGCCGACGGGACGACCCCACCGGGTGTCGTTGCCGGACCGGATCGCCCTCCGGATCGGACTCGCCCTCATCGTGTGGAGCCGTCGCACCCGGCGGCAGCCGCACGAGGTCGACCCGGCCGACGAGCTCCGCCGGCACCGCGAAGAACAGGCCCGCCTGCGCCGAGAAGCCGAGTGGGTGATGCTCGGCGCGGCCATGCACATGTGGCGGTGACGGACGTGGGCAGCCGTCGCGACCAGCGCCGGACGGGAGGCACGGCACCAGCCGGTGGCGAGCCTCCCGTCCGGCGCCACCCGTGCAAGCGCGCCGGACGGCGGGACGCTGCCAGCCCCGTACGGTTGAGTGCATGACCGACTCCGCGGCTGCTCTCGTCGAGCGCCTCACCACGATCGTCCCCGACTTCCCGAAGCCGGGCGTGCTCTTCCGCGACGTGACGCCGGTGTTCGCCGACCCGATCGCCTTCGGCCGCGTCTGCGAGGCCCTCGCTGCGCCTTTCGCGGTGGGCGCCGGTTTCGAAGCCGTCGCCGGGATCGAGGCCCGCGGGTTCGCCCTGGCCGGCGGCATCGCCGCCCAGCACCAGGTCGGCGTGCTCACCGTGCGCAAGGCCGGCAAGCTGCCTGGCGAGGTCCTCAGTGAGCAGTACGCGCTCGAGTACGGCGAGGCCGAACTCGAACTCCGCCCGGGCCAGCTCGAGCCCGGCACCCGCGTGCTCGTCGTCGACGACGTCCTGGCCACCGGCGGCACCGCGGCCGCGACCGTGACCCTGCTCGAGCGTGCCGGGTACCAGGCGATCGGGTTCGCCGCGCTGCTCGAACTCGACGGGCTGTCCGGCCGGGAGCGCCTCGAGCCGCGCCTGCCCGTGACCACGCTCGGCCGCGTGCCCGCCTGACCCGGCCCGCCACTACCATCGACGTACCACCAGACCGAGGGAGCCCCACCATCGTGACCGAGTCAGTCGCCGCAGCATCCGCCGAGCCCGCCGACGTGCCCCAGGCACCCGAGCCCCGCACCGCGACGACCGCCACGACGGGGACCGAGCTCTTCGACGGCGTCCGCGGTGTCGTCGCCATCCGTGTCGACGGAGTACTCAAGGACCTCGCCGCCGACGTCCAGGCGGGGGAGACCGCCGAGCCGGTGACGCTCGACGAGCAGGACGGCCTCGACATCCTGCGCCACTCGGCCGCGCACGTGCTCGCGCAGGCGGTGCAGCAGATCAACCCGGACGCCAAGCTCGGCATCGGGCCGCCCGTCACCGACGGTTTCTACTACGACTTCGACGTCGCCGAGCCCTTCACGCCGGAGGACCTCAAGGCGATCGAGAAGGGCATGGACCGCATCGTCAAGCAGGCCCAGCGCTTCCGACGCCGGGTCGTCACCGACGATGAAGCCCGCGAGCTCATGACGGGGGAGCCCTACAAGCAGGAGCTGATCGGCCTGAAGGGTGCCGCGTCGGAAGGCGACTCCGGCGAGAGCGTCGAGGTCGGTGCCGGTGAACTCACCGTCTACGAGAACGTCGACCCGAAGTCCGGCGACGTCGTCTGGCAGGACCTGTGCCGTGGCCCGCACGTCCCACACACCCGCTGGATCGGCAACGCCGCCAAGCTGATGCGCGTCGCCGCCGCGTACTGGCGCGGGTCGGAGAAGAACCCCCAGCTGCAGCGCGTCTACGGCACCGCGTGGCCGGACAAGGACCAGCTCAAGGCGTACCTCGTGCGTCTCGAAGAGGCGGCGAAGCGCGACCACCGCAAGCTCGGCGCCGAACTCGACCTGTTCTCGTTCCCCGACGAGATCGGTTCGGGCCTGGCGATCTTCCACCCGAAGGGCGGCATCATCCGCCGCGAGATGGAGGACTACTCGCGCCGGCGGCACGAGCAGGAGGGCTACTCGTTCGTCTACACGCCGCACATCACCAAGGGCGACCTGTTCGAGCAGTCCGGGCACCTCGGGTGGTACAAGGACGGCATGTTCCCGCCCATGCACATGGACGAGGCCCGCGACGAGGACGGCAACGTCACCCGTCAGGGCGCGGACTACTACCTCAAGCCGATGAACTGCCCGATGCACATCCTGGCGTACCGGTCGCAGGCCCGGTCGTACCGTGACCTGCCGCTGCGGATGTTCGAGTTCGGCACGGTCTACCGCAACGAGAAGTCCGGCGTCATCCACGGCCTCACCCGGGTCCGCGGGCTGACCCAGGACGACGCGCACATCTTCACCACGCAGGAGAAGATGAAGGAGGAGCTCACGACGACCCTCCAGTTCGTGCTGTCCCTGCTCCGCGACTACGGTCTCGACGACTTCTACCTCGAGCTCTCGACCAAGGACCCCGAGAAGTACGTCGGCGACGACGAGGTCTGGGAGGTCGCGACGAACACCCTGCGCGAGGTCGCCGAGGAGTCCGGGCTCGAACTCGTCGCCGACCCCGCCGGTGCGGCCTTCTACGGCCCGAAGATCTCCGTGCAGGCGCGGGACGCCATCGGCCGCACCTGGCAGATGTCCACCGTGCAGCTCGACTTCAACCTGCCGGAGCGCTTCGGCATCGAGTACGCCGCCGCCGACGGCACCCGGCAGCGCCCGGTGATGATCCACCGCGCCCTGTTCGGGTCCATCGAGCGGTTCTTCGGCGTCCTCACCGAGCACTACGCCGGAGCGTTCCCCGCATGGCTCTCGCCGGTGCAGGTCGTCGCGATCCCGGTGGCCGAGGAGTACGGCGACTACCTCGACGAAGTCGTCGCGAAGCTCCGCGCGAAGGGCGTCCGCGCCGAGGTCGACCACTCCGACGACCGCATGCAGAAGAAGATCCGCACGCACACCAAGGCGAAGGTGCCGTTCCAGCTCATCGCGGGCGGGGACGACCGCGACGCCGGGGCCGTGAGCTTCCGCTTCCGGGACGGCCGTCAGGACAACGGCGTGCCCGTCGACGAAGCGGTGGAGCGCATCACGACCGCCATCCGCGACCGCGTGCAGGTCTGATGACCGGCCCGCTCGACGACGAGGGCGACCCGCTGGTGATCCGGGACGCCGCCACCCAGGCGGCGGTCCCGGACGCCTTCCAGCGCCTGTGGAACCCGCACCGGATGGCCTACATCGACGCCGGTCGCGCGGGCGAGGGCCGCGGACACCGTGACGACTGCCCGTTCTGCGAGGCGCCGCGGAAGTCCGACGAGGAAGCCCTCATCGTCGCGCGGGGCGAGCACGCGTACGTGCTGCTGAACCTGTACCCGTACAACAACGGGCACCTGCTGGTCTGCCCGTACGGACACGTCCCGCTCTACGACGAGACGACGCCGGAGGAACTGCAGGAGATCGGCGAGCTGACCCAGACGGCGATGCGGGTCCTCCGGCGGGTCTCGCACTGCGACGGCTTCAACATCGGCATGAACCAGGGCGAGGTCGCCGGAGCCGGGGTCGCCGCGCACCTGCACCAGCACGTGGTCCCGCGGTGGGAGTCGGACTCGAACTTCTTCCCGATCATCGCCCGGACCAAGTCGATGTCGCAGATGCTCGGCGACACCCGGGTGCTCATCGCGGACGCTTGGGGCGAACAGCGCTGACGCCTGCTCCGCACTAAGATGGAGGGATCATGAGCGACAGCACCCCCAGCACCGTCAACGCCACTTCGACCACCGGGTCCTCGCGCGTCAAGCGCGGTCTCGCGGAGATGCTCAAGGGCGGCGTCATCATGGACGTGATCGACGCCGACCAGGCACGCATCGCCGAGGAAGCCGGCGCCACCGCCGTCATGGCCCTCGAGCGCGTCCCCGCCGACATCCGCGCCCAGGGTGGTGTCGCCCGCATGTCCGACCCGTCGATGATCGAGGAGATCATCGCCGCCGTGTCGATCCCGGTCATGGCGAAGGCCCGCATCGGGCACTTCGTCGAGGCCCAGGTGCTGCAGGAGCTCGGTGTCGACTACATCGACGAGTCCGAGGTCCTCTCGCCGGCCGACTACGTGAACCACATCGACAAGTGGGGCTTCACGACCCCCTTCGTCTGCGGCGCCACCAACCTCGGCGAAGCCCTCCGTCGCATCACCGAGGGTGCGGCGATGATCCGCTCGAAGGGCGAAGCGGGCACCGGTGACGTGTCCGAGGCCACGCGCCACATCCGCACCATCTCGAAGGAGATCGCGGCGCTGCGGAACCTCAAGGAGGACGAGCTCTACGTCGCTGCCAAGGAACTGCAGGCGCCGTACGACGTGGTGAAGGAAGTCGCCCAGACCGGCGCACTGCCCGTCGTGCTCTTCACCGCCGGTGGTGTCGCCACCCCCGCGGACGCCGCGATGATGATGCAGCTCGGTGCCGACGGCGTGTTCGTCGGTTCCGGCATCTTCAAGTCGGGCGACCCCGCGAAGCGTGCCGCCGCGATCGTCAAGGCCGTCACCTTCCACGACGACCCCAAGGTCATCGCCGAGGTCTCCCGTGGTCTGGGTGAGGCGATGGTCGGCATCAACGTCGCCGACGTCCCAGCACCGCACCGCCTCGCCGAGCGTGGCTGGTAAGGCCGCCCCCCGGATCGGCGTCCTGGCACTGCAGGGCGACTTCCGCGAACACATCGCCTCGCTCACCGAGCTCGGTGCGGACGTCGTCCCGCTCCGCCGCCCGGAGGAGATCGATGCCCTCGACGGTGTCGTGATCCCCGGCGGCGAGTCGAGCGTGATGGACAAGCTCTCCCGCGCGTTCGGCGTCGCCGAGCCCCTGCGTGACGCCATCCGTGCCGGACTCCCGACCTACGGTACGTGCGCGGGCATGATCATGCTCAGTTCGCGGATCACCGACGGCATCGCGGGGCAGCACACGCTCGACGTCCTCGACACCACGGTGCGGCGCAACGCTTTCGGCAACCAGAACGACTCGTTCGAGATCGACATCCCGATGCCCGACCTCGGTGCCGACCCGGTGCACGCGGTGTTCATCCGCGCGCCGGTCGTCGAGCAGCACGGGTCCGGCGTGGACGTCATCGGTGCGCTGCCCGACGGCCAGGTGGTGGCCGTGCAGCAGGGCAACGTGCTCGCGAGTGCGTTCCACCCCGAGGTCGCGGGCGAGGACCGGTTCCACCGTCGCTTCCTCGACATCGTCCGCCGCGCCTGACGCGGGCTCCGTGGCGCGCCGGTACCGGCCGTGTGGGCCCAGCCGGTAAACTGTCGGAGACTTTCCGCACGACGCAAGGAGAACCGTGTCCGGGCATTCCAAGTGGGCGACGACGAAGCACAAGAAGGCCGTCATCGACGGTCGCCGTGCGAAGTCGTTCGCCAAGCTCATCAAGAACATCGAAGTCGCCGCGAAGATGGGCGGGGCCGACATGTCGGGCAACCCGACCCTCGTGGACGCGGTCCAGAAGGCCAAGAAGACCTCGGTCCCGAACGACAACATCGACCGCGCCATCAAGCGCGGCGCCGGCTTGACCGGTGAGTCGATCGAGTACACGACCATCATGTACGAGGGCTACGGGCCGAACGGCGTCGCGCTCCTGGTGGAGTGCCTCACCGACAACAAGAACCGTGCCGCGGCCGAGGTCCGGACGGCGATGAGCCGCAACGGCGGCACCATGGCCGACCCGGGCAGCGTCGCGTACAACTTCAACCGCAAGGGTGTCATCTCGGTCACCAAGACCGACGACCTGACCGAGGACGACGTGATGACGGCCGTGCTCGACGCCGGCGTCGAGGACGTCATCGACCAGGGCGGCGGCTTCGAGGTCATCACCGAGGCGAGTGACCTCGTCGAGGCGCGGACCGCCCTGCAGGCTGCCGGCATCGACTACGACGCCGCGGACGCCGAGTTCGTACCGAACCTCAAGGTCGAGGTCGACGCCGACACCGCCCGCAAGGTGTTCAAGCTCATCGACGCGCTCGAGGACAGCGACGACGTCCAGAACGTCTACGCCAACTTCGACGTGCCGGCGGACGTCCAGGCCGAACTCGACGAAGACGAGGACTGATCACGGCCAGGTCCGGCGCGGCGCTCCGGGTCCTCGGGGTCGACCCCGGGCTCACCCGCTGCGGCGTCGGCGTGGTCGAGGTCACGCCGGATCGCCGGGCGCGGCTCGTGCACGTGACGGTCGTGCGGACCCCCGCCGACATGGCGCTGGAACTGCGACTGCTCGCGATCGCCGAGGGCATCGCCGAACAGATCGACGCACACCGTCCGGACGCGGTGGCGGTCGAGCGTGTCTTCGCGCAGGCGAACGTCCGCACCGTGATGGGGACGGCGCAGGCGTCGGGCCTGGCCCTGCACGCGGCCGCCGCGCGCGGGCTGCCGGTCGGTCTGCACACCCCGTCCGAGGTGAAGGCCGCCATCACCGGCTACGGCAACGCGGACAAGCGGCAGGTCCAGGCGATGGTCGCCCGGGTCCTCGGGCTCGCCGAGGCGCCGAAGCCCGCCGACGCCGCCGACGCGCTCGCCCTGGCCGTCTGTCATGCCTGGAGGCTCGGCTCGCCCGACGCCGTCAGCTCCGGTCCGTCGACGCTCACCCCGGCACAGCGGGCCTGGCGGGACGCGCAGGCGGGTGCGGCCGGACGCAGTGCCGCGTCGCCCCTCGTGCGGAGCGGCGGCGCGAGGACGTCCCCGGCCCGCCCTAGGCTCGGGGCATGATCGCGAGTCTCCGGGGCACCTGCATCGACGTCGCCGGATCGACCGCCGTGGTGGAGGTCGGGGGAGTCGGGTACGCCGTCACGGTCACGCCCGCGCACGCCCTGACCATGCGCCACGGATCCGAGGTCTTCGTCCGGACGGCCCTGATCGTGCGCGACGACGCCTTCGAGCTGTTCGGCTTCGAGTCGACCGATGCACTGCGCGTCTTCGACCTGCTCCGGAGTGTCTCCGGCGTCGGCCCGAAGTCGGCACTCGGCGTCCTCGGGCAGATGACCGCGGCCCAGGTCGCGAACGCCGTCGCGAACGACGACGACGGAGCGTTCCGCAAGGTCTCCGGCATCGGCCCGAAGACTGCCAAGCTGATCATCGTCGCCCTCGCCGGCAAGCTCGCCGCCTTCGAAGCGCCCACGGCCACGACAGCGGCCGCCGCAGCCGTCGCCCACCCCGCGTCCGAGGACGTCGTCACCGCGCTCGTCGGTCTGGGTTGGCGCGAGGACGCTGCCCGCAGTGCCGTCGACGACGCCGTCGCCAACGCACCCGGTGTCGAGCAGATGGGCACCCAGGCGCTGCTCCGCGCCGCACTCGGGACCCTCCGACCCACCGGTGCCGGACGGTGAGCGGCGGGATCACCGCCGCCGACGCGCAGTCGCCGGAGGAGCTGGCGTTCGAGGGAGCGTTGCGACCGAAGTCGCTCGACGAGTTCGTCGGACAGCGCAAGGTCCGCGGGCAGCTCGACCTGCTGCTCAAGGCCGCGGCGATGCAGGACCGGACGCCGGACCACATCCTGATGGCCGGGCCTCCCGGACTCGGCAAGACCACGCTCGCGATGATCGTCGCGCACGAGTCGGCGCGGCCGCTGCGGATGTCGAGCGGGCCGGCGATCCAGCACGCCGGCGACCTCGCCGCGGTCCTGTCGTCCCTGATGCCCGGCGACGTCCTGTTCATCGACGAGATGCACCGGATGGCGCGCTCGGCCGAGGAGATGCTCTACCTGGCGATGGAGGACTTCCGCATCGACGTGATGGTGGGCAAGGGCGCCGGGGCGACGAGCATCCCGCTCGACCTCGCGCCGTTCACCCTCGTCGGGGCGACCACCCGGGCAGGTCTCCTGCCGAATCCGCTCCGCGACCGCTTCGGCTTCACCGCACACCTCGAGTTCTACGAGCGCGACGAACTCGAACAGGTCCTGATCCGTGCCGCGCACCTGCTCGAGCTCGACTTCGACCGGTACGCCCTGCGGGAGATCGCCGGGCGTTCCCGGGGTACCCCGCGCATCGCGAACCGCCTGCTCCGTCGTGTCCGGGACTACGCGCTCGTGCACGGCACCCGTGACGGCATGGCTGCCGTCCAGGGCGCCCTGGAGCTCTACGACGTCGACGAGTACGGCCTCGACCGGCTGGACCGCGCGGTGCTCGAGACGATGCTCACCCGCTTCGACGGCGGACCCGTCGGCCTGAACACGCTCGCGGTGTCCGTGGGCGAGGAGTCCGAGACCATCGAGTCGGTCGTGGAACCGTTCCTCGTGCGGATCGGTCTGGTCACCCGGACCCCGCGCGGGCGGATCGCGACGCCGCAGGCCTGGCGACACTTCGGTCTGACACCCGGCCAGGCGGCCGCCCAGCCCGGTCTCTTCGACGCCGACGATGCGTGAAGTACTGCACATGTGCGTGCTCTAGACTGCTCGCGCCCGAAACCGCTCGACCGACCGAAGGCTCCCATGGACCAGTACTTCCTCATCATCATCGTCGTGGCGTTCGCGGCCTTCATGTTCTACAGCAGCCGCAAGCGCAAGAAGCAGCAGACGGAGACGGCCAGCCAGATGGTCCCGGGCGCACGCGTCATGCTGTCCTTCGGCCTGTACGGCACGCTCGTGTCGGTCGATGACGAGAAGGTCACGGCGGACGTCGAGATCGCGCCCGGCACCGTCATCACGGTGCACCGCCAGACGCTGTCCCGCGTCGTCCCGGAAGAGACCCCGGAGGCCGTGGACACGACCGTCACGACCGAGACGGAGTCGGACTCCCACGTCACCGAACTCAACGGCGAGCCGATCTACGGCGAGCGTGTCGAGGACGTCGACATCACGAAGCGCAAGACCGAAGACTGACCTCCGACGCCGCCGGCTGACCGGCGGTGCGACACCATGAGCCCCGTGCGTTGCGACGTGCGGGGCTCACGACAGAAAGACGAGACGACCGGTGGCACGATCGACACCCGTCAAGAAGGCGCTCCGCTCGCTCACCTGGTTGGTGATCCTCATCGCGGTCCTCGCGGGGTTGAACACCGCCGCATCGGTCCTCGCGAGCACCACCAAGGACGCCTCCGACAAGTGGTACGCCGGCGCGAGCTGGCTCCCCGAGCTGGCACTCGACCTGCAGGGTGGCACGCAGATCACCCTCGCGGCGCAGAGCACCGAGGGCTCGGCAGTCACCTCGCAGCAGCTGCAGCAGGCGGTGAACATCATCCGCCAGCGCATCGACGCCACCGGTGTCTCGGAGTCCGAGATCAACACCCAGGGCGCGAACAACATCGTCGTCTCGATCCCGGGTAAGCCGGACCAGCAGACGATCCAGCGCATCGAGGCCGCGGCGAAACTGACCTTCCGGCCGGTGCTCTACACCGAAGCAGCGTCGGACAGCGCCGTGGGGGACTCCGGCTCGGGGTCGTCCGCCTCGCCGACGCCGTACTCGCCGCCCGCATCGCTGCAGGCGACGCCGAGCGCGAAGCCGACGAACGGCAGTGACCTGGCCTGGGTGACGCCCAAGCTGCAGGACCTCTACACGAACTACAAGTGCACGGCTCCGGACGACGTCACGTCGGCTCCGGATGACGAGCCCCTGGTCACGTGCGACAACGACGGTGCGGCGAAGTACATCCTCGGCCCGGTCGAGGTGTCGGGTGCCGACATCAGCAACGCCACGTCGGGTCTCGCGTCGAACTCGCAGGGCACGACGACCGGCGAGTGGGCCGTCAACCTGTCCTTCAACGGGGCCGGCACGAAGGACTTCGGCTCGGTCACGAACCGCCTGGTCAAGCTCGCTCAGCCGCAGAACCAGTTCGCGATCGTCCTCGACGGCACCGTCATCACGGCACCGACGACGAACTCCGCGATCACCAACGGCAAGGCGCAGATCACCGGCAACTTCACCGCAGACTCGTCGAAGACCCTCGCCGACCAGCTGAAGTACGGCGCGCTGCCGATCAACTTCCAGGTCCAGTCGAACGAGGTCATCTCCTCGACGCTCGGCACCGCGCAGCTGGTCGGTGGCCTCGTCGCCGGTCTCATCGGTCTGATCCTCGTGGTCATCTACTCGGTCATCCAGTACCGGTCCCTGGCGTTCGTCACCGTCCTGTCGCTCGGTGTCGCCGCAGCGCTCACCTACCTGGTGATCGCGATCATGTCGTGGCGCGTCGACTACCGACTGTCGTTGGCGGGAGTCGCGGGTCTGATCGTGGCGATCGGCATCACGGCGGACTCGTTCATCGTGTACTTCGAGCGCATCCGGGACGAACTCCGTGACGGCCGAGCCCTCGAGAGCGCGGTCGAGTCCGGTTGGAAGCGTGCACTCCGCACGATCCTGGCGTCCGACTCGGTGAACTTCCTCGCCGCCGTGACCCTCTACGTGCTCGCGGTCAGCGACGTGAAGGGATTCGCGTTCACGCTGCTCCTCACCACCCTGATCGACGTCGTCGTGGTCGCGCTCTTCACGCACCCGATGATGCAGCTCATCGCCCGGACGCGTTTCTTCGGCGAAGGGCACCGCTTCAGCGGGCTCGACCCGGCAGCACTCGGTGCGGTGTACCGCGGCCGAGCGCAGTTCCGGGCCCCGATCGTGGACGGCAAGCGGCAGCGCAGTGCGCGTGAAGCCGCCCGCCGCCAGACCATCGCCGAGCGCAAGGCCGCCGGCACCGACAACGGCACGGGCAACGGCACCGGCAACGGGAAGGACAGCTGATGGCGAGCTTCAGCCAGTTCGGCAGCGACCTCTACACGGGCAAGCGGTCCTACGACATCGTCGGACGCCGGAAGACCTGGTACGTCATCGCGGTCGTGTGCATCGTGCTCTCACTCGCGATCCCGTGGCTGCGCGGCGGGTACCAGCTCGGCATCGAGTTCACCGGCGGCTCCGAGTTCACCATCTCCGACGCGAAGTCGACGGACCAGGGCCTCGCGACCGAGACGGTCGAACGCGTCGTCCCGGACGTCATCCCGCGCGTCTCGCAGCTCGGCCAGCACGGCATCCGCGTGCAGACCGGTCAGCTGACGACCGCCCAGACCGACGAGATCGCCTCCGAGCTCGCTTCGGCGTACGGGGTGCCGGACGACAAGGTCGCCGCGACCTTCATCGGTGCGACGTGGGGTGCCGACGTCCTGGCACAGGCGATCCGCGGTCTCGTGATCTTCCTGGCCCTGGCAGCAGTGTTCATGGCGCTGTACTTCCGCACCTGGAAGATGTCGCTCGCGGCGATGACCGCACTGATCCACGACCTCCTCATCACTGCGGGCGTCTACGGCATCGTCGGACTCGAGGTCACGCCGGCTGCGGTGATCGGCTTCCTCACCATCCTCGGGTACTCGCTGTACGACACCGTGGTGGTGTTCGACAAGGTGCGCGAGAACACGAGCATCGAGTCGATCCGCACGTTCAAGCAGTCGGTCAACCTGGCCGTGAACCAGACGCTGGTCCGATCCATCAACACCTCCATCGTCGCGCTCCTGCCCGTTGCGGCGATCCTGTTCATCGGGTCGTACGTGCTCGGTGCCGGAACGCTCCGGGACATCTCGCTCGCGCTGTTCATCGGCATCATCGTGGGGACGTACTCCACGATCTTCCTGGCCTCGCCGATGTACGCGCACCTCCGTGAGAAGGAGCCGAAGATCGTCGCGGCCGACGCGAAGAAGCAGCAGGCGGCCGCGAAGAAGCGTCCGGTCGAGGCCGGGGCGGAGGTCTGATGGCCGCCGCCGAGGTCGACCTCACCGAGGCGCTCGCGCGCCTGGAGGCCGGCGCACCGCTGATCGACGTGCGCGAGCAGTCCGAGTGGGACGAGGTGCATGCACCGCAGGCGACGCTGTTGCCGATGTCGGAGCTGCAGGCCCGTTGGGCCGAGGTCCCCGTCGACGACGAGCACCCCGCCGTGGTCGTGTGCCACAGCGGGTACCGCTCGGCGCAGGTGGTCGCGGCGCTCGAGCGCGCCGGCGTCCCCGCCGTCAGCCTGTCCGGCGGCATGGTCGCCTGGGAGCAGTCCGGCGCCCCGGTCGTCCGGCCCGGCACGGCCGCCGCCGCTGACGGCGAACGTGGTCACGAGCACTGACACGACACGCGTAGTGTTGTCGGATCGAGTCCCGGGAGGCGCAGCATGACCGACACGCGTGAGTCCTCGCAGCCGGATGCCGGCGCAGCCTCCCGGTCCGGCGGTGCTCCCGAGTCCAGCGGTGCGTCTCGGCCCGGCGACGGCTCGCGGCCGGGATCGGCACCGCGGCCGTCCAGTCCACCGCTCGGTGCGAACACGACGGGGAACCTCGGTTCACTCCGCTCCCTGTTGCCGCGGCTGTTCTCCCGCGCACAGCCCGCGGGTGCCGTCGACACCCTGATCCGCACCGTCCGGTCGCACCACCCCAAGGCGGACACGACGCTCATCGAGCGCGCGTACTCCGTCGCCGAACGCGCGCACGACGGGCAGAAGCGGAAGTCGGGCGAGCCGTACATCACCCACCCGGTGGCCGTGGCGCAGATCCTCGCCGACCTCGGCATCGGCACGATCACGATCGCGGCCGCGCTGCTGCACGACACGGTGGAGGACACCGACTACCAGCTGGACCAGTTGCGCGAGGACTTCGGCGACGAGATCGCGATGCTCGTCGACGGCGTCACGAAGCTCGACAAGGTCAAGTACGGCGACAGCGCCCAGGCCGAGACCGTCCGCAAGATGGTGATCGCGATGTCGAAGGACATCCGGGTACTCGTCATCAAGCTCGCCGACCGCCTGCACAACGCCCGCACGTGGGGTTTCGTGGAGTCCGCCTCCGCGTCGCGCAAGGCGAAGGAGACGCTCGAGATTTACGCGCCGCTCGCGCACCGCCTCGGCATCCAGATGATCAAGCTGGAGCTCGAGGACCTGTCCTTCGCCGTGCTCCACCCGAAGCTCTACGTCGAGATCGACAGCCTGGTCAAGGAGCGGCAGCCCAAGCGCGAGCAGTTCGTGCAGAGCGTCACCGGGACCCTCAAGAAGGACCTGAAGGCCGCCAAGATCCGGGGCGACGTCATGGGCCGCCCGAAGCAGTACTACTCGATCTACCAGAAGATGATCGTGCGGGGGCGCGAGTTCGACGAGATCTACGACCTGGTCGGCATCCGCGTCCTCGTCCCAACAGTCCGCGACTGCTACGCGATGCTCGGTGCGGTGCACGCGCGGTGGACGCCGCTGCCCGGTCGCTTCAAGGACTACATCGCGACGCCGAAGTTCAACCTGTACCAGTCGCTGCACACGACGGTCCTCGGGCCGCAGGGCCGCGCGGTCGAGATCCAGATCCGTACGCACGAGATGCACCAGCGTGCCGAGTTCGGTGTCGCCGCGCACTGGAAGTACAAGCAGCGCGTCACCGGGCGCGACGCCGAGAGCTCGAGCCAGTCCGACCAGGACATGGCGTGGCTCGCGCACATCACCGACTGGCAGGCAGAGACCAGCGACCCGGCCGAGTTCCTCGACTCGCTGCGGTACGAGATCGGTGCGAAGGAGACCTACGTCTTCACCCCGCAGGGCAAGGTCATCGGCCTGCCCGCCGGGGCCACCCCGGTCGACTTCGCCTACGCCGTGCACACCGAGATCGGGCACCGCACGATGGGCGCCAAGGTCAACGGCCGGCTGGTGCCCCTCGAGAGCGCGCTGTCGAGCGGTGACGTCGTCGAGATCTTCACGTCGAAGAACCCCGACTCCGGGCCGAGCCAGGACTGGCTGACCTTCGTCCGCAGTCCGCGAGCGCGGAACAAGATCAAGCAGTGGTTCACGAAGGAACGTCGCGAAGAGGCGATCGAGCAGGGTCGTGACGCGATCGCGCGGGCGATGCGGAAGCAGAACCTGCCGCTGCAGCGCATCATGAGCCAGGACACCATCTCCGAGGTGGCGTCGGCGATGCGGTACGACGACGTCGCTGCGCTCTACGCGGCTGTCGGCGAGGGCCACGTCTCCAGTCAGTCGGTCATCGAGAAGGCGCTCGGCAGCATCCAGACGGAGACCGAGACCGACGAGCCGGAACTCTCGTTCCCGCGTCACGTCACGAGCCGACAGCTGCGCAACAGCGACAGCGGCGTGCTCGTCCGCGGTGCGCCGGACATCCTCGTCAAGCTCGCGAAGTGCTGTACTCCTGTGCCGGGCGACCAGATCGTGGGCTTCATCACCCGCGGCCAGGGCGTCTCGGTGCACCAGGCGTCGTGCACGAACGTCAAGTCGCTGATGAACGAGCCGGACCGGATGATCGAGGTCGAGTGGGCCCCGTCGTCCAAGTCGGTGTTCCTCGTGCAGATCCAGATCGAGGCGCTCGACCGCTCCGGCCTGCTCAGCGACGTCACCCGGGTGCTCACCGACCACCACGTGAACATCCTGTCGGCCACCGTGTCGACGTCGTCCGATCGCCTGGCACTGTCGCGGTTCGTGTTCGAGATGGGCGACACCACGCACCTCGACCGCGTGTTGAACGCCGTCCGTCGCATCGATGCCGTGTACGACGTGTACCGGGTCAGCGCGGGCTGACCCGGGCAGTGCCGGTCAGGCCGGGCAGTGCCGGTCAGGCCGGGCTCCGATCGGTCCGGTCGAACCCGGTGTCGCGGAACCGCCGCTGCGCCTGCCGTCCCATCGGCGCCCGTTCCGCCCGCTCGAGGCAGCGTCCGACGGACGACGGGTCGAGGTTCGCGGCGACCACCAGTCCGCGGAGGGCTTCGGCGTCCCGCATGCCGAACCGACGTCGGACCCGGAGCAGGTCGAGGGCGGTCGCCTCGGGCGTGAGCACCCGCACCCCGGCGCACGTGGTGACGTCGTCGTCGTCCAGAGCGATCTCGCGCACGGTCGTCCATGCACCACGCCGACGGAACCGTTCGTCGGCGGGGACGCAGCCGTCGTGGGGGACGGGCGGGCGGGAGCACCCGCCCCAGATCCACGCGGCGCTCAGGCCGCCGGCGACGACCCGCGGATCGCCGACGCTCCACCCGTACGAGGCGGCACGGAGGGCAGCGTCCTGTGGTTCGGCGACCGACGCCCAGCAGGCGCCGACCGCGACGAGGTCACCGGCGAGGACGGCGGCGTGCAGTTCCGCCGCTGGCCAGTCGTCCGTGGTGACGAGGCGGGAGGAGGGCACGAGCACATGATCCCGTACCGGGCGTCACCGGGGACGCGGGTGTGGACAAGCGGTGGACCGGCTCGGGACCGGCGTCAGCGCAGGACGTCGGCCCGGTGCACGAGCGCCGCCGCGCCGATGAGCGGGCCGTCCTGCGACAGCCCGGTGGGCACGATCCGCACCTTCGTCACGAACGGGAACTCGACCCGCTCCGCCACGGCCTGTCGGGCGTACTCGAACAGGTCAGGGGAGACGTGTGAGAAACCGCCACCGATCGCCACGACCTCCAGGTCGACCAGGCTCGTCGCGGCCGCGATGGCCTGACCGAGCGCGCGACCGCTCCGCTTGACCGCGGCCACGGCGACCTCGTCCCCGGCCGCGTAGGCGGCCGCGAGCTCTTCGCCGGTGCTGCCGGCGAACCCCTGACGACGCGCCCAACCGACGGTCTTCGGGCCGCTGGCGACAGCCTCCAGGCAGCCGGTGCCACCGCAGGCGCAGGGGTCCTCGTACCCACCGCACTCGACGTGTCCGATGTGGCCGGCGTTGCCGGTCGGCCCGCTCACGGTCCGACCGTGCAGGATGAGCCCGCCACCGACGCCGGTGGAGACGATCATGCCCATCACGTGGTCAGAGCCCTGCGCGGCACCGACCCAGTGCTCGGCGAGCGTGATCGCGAGCCCGTCCATGCGCAGCGTCACCGGGACGCCATGCGGCACCTGGGCGGCGACGCGGTCGCGGAGCGGGTAGCCGCGCCAGACCGGCATGTTCAGCGGGGAGACCAGGCCGTTCTCCTCGTCGACCGGGCCTGCCGAGCCGATCCCGACGCCGACCAGGGTCGCGTCGTCCGGCAGGCTGGCGAGGGCCGCGACGACGACCTCGTCGACCGCGGCCTGCAGCTCCTCGGACGTGCGCCCGGGGCCGGTCGGGCTGCGGTGCCGGGTGGCGGGCAGGACGACGCCCTGGTCGGTGACCAGCGCGGCCTCGACCTTCGTGCCGCCGAGGTCGACGGCGAGGGCCAGGTTCGAGGACTCGGACGAGGTCGTGGTGCTGGACATGCGCACTCCGGTGTGGCGGTCGGGAGGCCCGGCAGCGGTCCGGGACGTGTCGTCACGTCCGGACGCGGCCGGCCAGGTGAGGTCGGTCGGGGGAGAGGGGCTCAGTAGGACGAGGTGTCGTCGCCGCGATCCGAGGCCGCACCGGTGGCGACGCGGTGCGCGACCTCGTCGAGGATGCGAGCGGAGGCGCTGGTGCCGATACGGTTCGCGCCGGCCCGGACCATCTCGAGCAGGGTGTCGAGGCCGCGGACGCCGCCGGAGGCCTTCACACCGGTGTCGGGACCAACGGTCTCGCGCATCAGACGGATGTGCTCGGCGGTCGCGCCACCACCGGCGAAGCCGGTCGAGGTCTTGACGAACGCGGCACCACCGGCGACGGCGGCACGGCTGGCGGCGACGATCTCGTCGTCGGTGAGGTACGCGGTCTCGAGGATGACCTTGACGACGGTGTCCCCGGCGGCATCGACGACGGCGCGGACGTCACGCTCGACGCGCTGCCAGTCACCGGACTTCGCGGCGCCGATGTCCTGCACCATGTCGAGCTCGAAGGCCCCGTCGGCGAGGGCCTGCAGCGACTCGGCGACCTTGGCCGCGGTCGAGGTGGTGCCGTGCGGGAAGCCGATCACGGTGCCGACGCCCACCCCGGTGCCCTGCAGGCGCTCGACGGCGTGCAGGACGTCACCCGGACGGACGCACACGCTGAACACGCGGTGCGCGGCGGCCTCGTCGAGCTGCGCATCGACCTCGGAGCGGCTCAGCTCGGGCTTGAGGACCGCGTGGTCGATGAGTCGACGCACGGCATCAGCAGTGACGGCTTCGGTGTTGTCGGGGAGCGCTGCGTTGTCCACCCGGCAAGCCTACAAGCAGGCGTGAGGCGTACCGTGCGGAGCATGCGCGTCCTCGTCACCGGGGCCACCGGGTACATCGGTGGTCGACTGGTCCCCAGACTCCTCGATGCCGGGCACGACGTCCGGGTGCTCGTCCGCAACCCACGGAAGCTCCAGGACGTCCCCTGGGCGGACCGGGTGACCGTCGCCGAGGGGGACCTGCAGGACGCCGACGCCGTCGCCGGCGCCGTCGACGGGATCGAGGCGGTCTACTACCTCGCCCACGCCATGGGAGCGGACGGCGACTTCGAGCAGGCCGAGCGCGACGCCGCCCAGACCATGGCCCGTGTCGGTCACGAGGCCGGAGTGCAGCGGTTCGTGTACCTCGGCGGTCTGCACCCGGACGGCGACCTCAGCAAGCACCTGCGCAGCCGGAAAGAGGTCGGGGAGATCCTCCTCGGCTCCGGTGTGCCGACCGTCGCGCTGCAGGCCGGCGTCGTCATCGGTTCAGGCAGCACGTCGTTCGAGATGATCCGTCACCTGACGGACGTCCTGCCGTGGATGCCCGCGCCGCGCTGGGTGCGGAACCACATCCAGCCCATCGCCGTTCGCGACGTCCTCTACTACCTGGTCGAAGCACTCACGATCCCCGCCGACGTCAACCGCACGTTCGACATCGGCGGGCCGGACGTGCTCCGGTACGGGCAGATGCTCAACGGCTACGCGGTCGAGGCGAAGCTGCCGCAGCGGCCGATCACGGTCCTCCCGGTCCTCACCCCGCGACTGGCGGCGCACTGGTTCAACGTCGTGACGCCGATCCCGCGGAAGCTCGCGACCCCGATCATCGAGTCGCTGCAGTTCGAGTGCGTCCAGCGCGAACACGACATCGACGACGTCATCCCGCCGCCGGAGGGCGGACTCACCTCGTACCGCCGAGCGGTCCGGCTCGCGCTGGCGAAGATGCGCAAGGGCGACGTCGAGACGAGCTGGCGGAACGCGACGCTCTCGAGCGGGTCGGCCGATCCGCTGCCGAGCGACCCGGACTGGGCAGGCCACACCGTCTACGTCGACGACCGCAAGCGGCACTCGTCCGCCCCGCCGGAGGCCGTGTGGAGCGTCGTCGAGTCGATCGGGGGCGAGAACGGGTGGTACTCCTTCCCGCTCGCCTGGGTCGCGCGCGGTTGGCTCGACAAGATCGCCGGTGGTGTCGGCCTGAACCGCGGCCGTCGCGACCCGAAGCGTCTCGAGCAGGGTGACGCGCTGGACTGGTGGCGCGTCGAGCGGCTGGTACGCGGTCGGTACCTGCGCCTCCGGGCCGAGTTCAAGTCGCCGGGCCGCGCCTGGCTCGAGATGACCGTCACCCCGTCGGACGACGGCGGCAGCGACTACCACCAGCGAGCGATCTACTTCCCCCAGGGCCTTGCCGGGCGGCTCTACTGGTACGGCATCCTGCCGTTCCACGGGGTGATCTTCCCCGGCATGGTCGAGCGGATCACCGCCCGGGCGGAACGGGAGGCGCACCGCACGGACTCGACGCAGCGCAACTCCACGTACCAGAATGACGACGCGCAGCCAGCGCACGAGGAGGCGGCATGAGTGACGACGGCACGGACGGCGGCAGCACGGGCGGCGACCGCTCGGACGGCGGCGGTGTCCTGTTCCTGGGTGACAGCATCACCGCGGGCGGCGCATGGGAGCAGTGGCTGCCGGACGAACGGACGATCAACCTCGGCGTCGACGGCGACACCACCGATGGCGTCCTGGCACGCCTGGACGAGGTCGTGCAGGCCGCACCCGAGGTCATCGTCCTCCTGATCGGCACGAACGACTTCGGCCACCACCGTGCCAGCGCCGAGCACGTCGTGCGGAACGTCGAGTCCGCCCTGGTGAGCCTCCGTCGTGCGCTGCCGGGCGTCCGACTGCTGCTGGTGTCGATCCTTCCGCGGCAGGCCGAGTACACGCAGAAGATCGAGCAGGCGAACCGGCACCTCCGCCAGTTCGTCGCCACCTGCCACGCCCAGTACCTCGACGTCTGGCCTGCCCTGGCCGACGGGGACCACCTCGACGAGCGGTTCACCGACGACGGGTTGCACCTCGACGAGGACGGGTATCGCGCCTACGTCGCCGAGCTCGTTCCGGCGCTCGAGCGTGTCCGTGAGTTGCCGCCGATGTCCCGGCCGATCTCGCTGGCGGACCTGCGCGACGCCCAGGACCGATGACGGGACGGAAGGGACGGCCGGCGATCGGGTCCTCGCAGCAGGCGACCTCGTCTCCGAAGGCGTCGTCGCGCCAGGCGTCGTCGCAGTCCAGGGCTGCTCGCCCGTCTCCCGGCGCCACTCGCAGGAGCGGGTCGGACCGCGACGGACGGACCCTGCCGGACTTCACCCGGCCGGCCCTCGCACCGTCGCTCCTCGCGGCCGTGGTGCTCTTGGCCTGCGTGGCGTTCCTCGACTCCTCGGCGTTCGTGTTCGCGCGATGGGGCGTCACGGTGCTGGCACTCATCGTCCTGGTGTTCGCGATCCGCGGACGCGTCTGGTGGGCGGCAGTCCTCACGGCCGCCGTCGCCGTCTGCTGGAACCCCGTCGTGGTGCTCCCGATCGCGGGGCAGCTGTGGGCGGCGCTGCAGCTCGTGGCGGCGGCGCTCTTCATCGTCGTCGGGATCGCGGTCAAGGTCCCGCGCTCGGCGGACTGACGCCGCGCCTCCCGGTAAGATCGCACATGCTGTGCATCGAGTACGGCGGCGTGACCTGGAAGGCATGGATGAGCAACGAGACCGAGCCGGTGACCGAGAGTCCTCTGCTGACCCCTCGACCGTCCTCCGGCGGTCTCGACCGTCCTGACGTCGTCCTCCGCAAGGGACGCCTCACTCTCATCAACGGGCACCTCACGCCCCAGCAGTCGATGATCGAGGACCTGCTGTTCCTCGACGACGCCCTCACCGCCGGCGACGTCGACCACCTGCTCATCCGCGGGAACGACCAGCGTCCGGTCATCGCCGTCGACGAGCGCGACCGCCAGCGGGCCGAGAGCGCCGTGATGGACGCCGCCGCCGGCGAGCCGTTCTACGCGAAGCCGCCGGGCAAGGCCGCCCTGCTCGTCGTCGACGACGGCTTCGGAGCGGCCGACGAGCCCGTCCTCCGCCTGTTCCGTCCGCGCCTCGAGCCGATGGGCCGCCTGCGGTACGGCGCCGAGACGAGTGTGCAGCTCGAGTTCTGGCGTGTCACCGAGACCGAGGTCCTGGCGCCCGTCGAGAACGCCCTGATGCGACGCAGCCTGCCGATCGAGGAGTTCGTCCTCGTCGACATCGAGCGCTACGGACGCGGCTGGTCGACCGTCGAGCACATGTTCGACGACCACGTCTCCGACATCCGGTTCCCCATCGACATCGTCTTCTCGTGGGTGGACGGCAACGCGATCGAGTACCAGCGCGCCCGTCAGGCCGCGCAGGCGAACGCCGTCCTGGGGGAGGGCGACGACGCCCCTGCCCGCTTCCGGCAGATCAACGAACTGAAGTACGCGCTCCGGTCGGTCCACATCTTCGCGCCCTGGATCCGGCGCATCTACATCGCGACCGACTCTCCGGCTCCCGAGTGGCTGGCTGACCACCCGAAGGTGCGCATCGTCCGCAGCGAGGAGTTCTTCGCCGACCCCTCGGTCCTGCCGACCCACAACTCGCAGGCCGTCGAGGCGCAGCTGCACCACATCCCGGGGCTCAGCGAGCACTTCATCTACTCGAACGACGACATGTTCTTCGGGCGCCAGGTCGACCCGTCGATGTTCTTCAGCCCGGGATCGGTGACGAAGTTCATCCTCGCGACCACCCGGATCGGGCTCGGGACGAACAACCCGGCACGCAGCGGGTTCGAGAACTCGGCACGGGTGAACCGGAAGCTCCTGCAGCAGCGGTTCGGCGCGGTCACCACGCGACACCTGGAGCATGCCGCCACGCCGCTGCGGAAGAGCATCATGACCGAGATGGAGCACGAGTTCGCGGCGGAGTTCGCCGCGACCGCCGGCTCCCGGTTCCGTGCGGCGGACAACATCTCCGTGACGAACTCGCTCTACCATTACTACGCGCTGCTCACGGGACGGGCGATCATCCAGGAGAACGCGACCGTCGGGTACATCGACACGACGATGGAAGCGGGGCTCCGGGAGCTCGACGAGCTGTTGAAGAAGCGGAACGTCGACATGTTCTGCCTGAACGACGGCAGCTTCCCGGAGGTGAGCGACGAGGAGCGTACCGAGCGGGTCACCGACTTCCTCGAGCGCTACTTCCCCTTCCCGGCCCCGTGGGAGCGACCGGGCGCTTAGGACGCGCCAGCGGCCTTCCCGGTCGCTCCGGGCGAGCCTGCGAGCACGGCGCCGGAGCCCAGCCACTTCCTGAGGGGCGCTCCGGGCGAGCCTGCGAGCACGGCCGGACCCCAGCCATCCCCGGAGCGTCGCTCCGGGCGAGCCTGCGAGCACGGCGCCGGACCTCAGCCAGCTCCTGAGTCGTGCTCAGGGCGAGCACGGGGCCGGGGCCCAGCAATCTCGTGGGCCCGCTCCGTGCACGGCCTCCAGGCGCCCACCCACGCCCTCACCGGTGGATCGGGGACACCGGTACCGAGTCGAGGGTGAACACCGGCATGGAGGCCGTGACGGGTGCCGGCTCGACGGCTGTCGGGATGACGACCCCGGCAGCAGCGAGGCGCGCTTCGACCTCGACGGAGGACACGGGTTCGCCGACCGTCGCGTAGGTGCCGATCGGGACGACCGAGTGCACGACCTGGTGTCCGTAGACGTGCATGAGGTTGAACGACTGGGCGCCGTCCCGTCCACGGGTGCCGCCCTGGAACTCGTTGAGGTCCTGCGTGTAGCAGGTGGCGCTCGCGACGGAAACGGGGATGCCCGCGAACACGGCGCTCGTCGAGTAGTGCAGGTGCCCGGCGATGATGGTCAGGATGTCGCTGCCCTCGACCACTTCGGCGAGAGCCGGCTGGTCGCGGAGCTCCACGAGGACGGTGAGGTCCTGGACACTCGGGACGGGCGGGTGGTGCATCGCGAGGATCGTGCCGTGCGGTGCTGCTTCGGAGAGGACCTCGGCGAGCCAGTCGAGCTGTTCCGGGGAGACCTCGCCGTGGTGGTGTCCGGGGACGCTCGTGTCGAGGGTGATGATGCGGAGACCGTTGACGTCGTAGACGAAGTCGACGGGACGGTCGGTGGGCTGCAAGCCGAAGAGCTCTTGCCGGAAGGCGCCGCGTTCGTCGTGGTTGCCCATGGCCCAGATGACCTGGGCGCCGAGGCGTTCGGCGGCGGGTTCGATGATGTCTCGGACCTTGACGTAGGCACCTGGTTCCCCCTTATCCGCGACGTCGCCCGTGATGATGATCGCTTCGGGGCGTGCTCCGGAGGCTTCGATCTCGGCGATGATCTGGCCGAGCCGTGCGGTGGAGTCGACGGCTCCGTAGAGCGCGCCGTCGCCGGCGATGAGGTGGGTGTCGCTGAGGTGGAGCAGGAAGTGGTTCGGCCTGGGGTGTTCGGCCGTCCGGGCGTCCATCGGTCTCTTCTTCCGTTGGCAGCGGGTGCGTGGTGCAACACAGTGCCACACCGTCCTCGACGATTCCAGCACCCACGTCTGAACGCCCCGTGAACCGGGGCGGCGTGTCCGATGTCCGCGGGGTGATGCGAACGCGAACACCCCCCGACCACGAAGTGGACGAGGGGTGTTCGCGTTCTTGCCGAGGAGACTAGTGCGTGCCGGCACCGACCTGCGGCGCCTGGTGGGTCCCCTCGAGGTCGGGACCGTGGTGCGCCGCATGTGCGGCTTCGAGTTCGTTCTTCGACACCGGCTCGATGCGGTCTTCGAAGAAGAAGCGGGAGGCGCGTGCACGAGCCTTCTGCAACGACGTGATGCGACCACGGGAGTCCGGGCGGATCATCAGCGGCTTGTAGTCGTTGAACTCCAGCAGGCGCCACCGCTCGTACTCGTCGAGCTGCTCGTGCACCTCGATGTACTCACCGTGCGGCAGTCGGACGATGCGGCCCGACTCGTACCCGTGCAGGACGATCTCGCGGTCCTTCTTCTGCAGTGCGAGGCAGACACGCTTGGTGATCCAGAAGGCCACGAACGGACCGAGGACCGTCGTTGCCTGGAGCACGTGGATCACGTGGTTGATCGACACCATGAAGTGGGTCGCGATGAGGTCGGACGACGCCGCGGTGAACAGCGCACCGTAGAGCGTGATGCCGGCGACGCCGAGAGCGGTCCGGGTCGGGGCATTGCGCGGGCGGTCGGCGATGTGGTGCTCGCGCTCGTCTCCCGTGACCCAGGCCTCGATGAAGGGGTACACGAAGATCGCGATGATGAGCCCCATGAGGACCGCGATCGGAACGAGGATGTTGAACGAGATCGTGTAGCTGAACCAGTTGACCTCCCAGTGCGGTGGCACCAGACGAAGCGCACCGTCCGCGAAGCCGATGTACCAGTCAGGCTGGGTACCGGCGGACACGGGGGAGGGGTCGTACGGGCCGTAGTTCCAGATCGGGTTGATCGTGAAGAACGACGCGATGGCAGCGAGGATGCCCGCGACGATGAAGAAGAAGCCACCGGCCTTCGCGGCGAACGCCGGCAGGATCGGGACGCCCACGACGTTGTCGTTGGTCTTGCCCGGGCCCGCGTACTGGGTGTGCTTGTTGATCACGACGAGCACGAGGTGGACACCGAGCACTGCGACGAGGATCGCCGGCAGCAGCAGGATGTGCAGCGTGTAGAGACGGCCGACGATGTCGGTGCCGGGGAACTCGCCGCCGAAGAGCAGGTAGGCGATCCAGACACCGATGACCGGCACACCCTCGATCATGCCGACGATGATGCGCAGACCGTTGCCGGACAGCAGGTCGTCGGGGAGCGAGTACCCGGTGAAGCCCTCGGCCATGGCGAGGACCCAGAGCACGAAGCCGAAGACCCAGTTGAGCTCACGCGGCTTGCGGAACGCGCCGGTGAAGAAGACGCGCGCCATGTGGAGCATGACGGAGGCCACGAACAGCAGGGCCGCCCAGTGGTGGATCTGTCGGACGAACAGGCCGCCGCGGATCTCGAAGGAGATGTTGAGCGTGGACTGCAGAGCGGCCGACATCTCGACGCCCTTGAGCGGGACGTAGGGACCGTTGTAGACGACCTCGGTCATCGACGCCTGGAAGAAGAACGTCAGGAAGGTCCCGGAGAGCAGGACGACGACGAAGCTGTAGAGCGCCACCTCACCGAGCATGAAGCTCCAGTGGTCGGGGAAGATCTTGCGACCGACCTCCTTCACCAGTCCGGAGATGCTCGTGCGCTCGTCGATGTAGTTCGCGGTGTAGTTGATCAGGCGCGAACCACGGTCAGGAGCCGGCTTGTTCGCCGACTCGGTGGTGGGGGTGGTGGTCGTTGTGCTGCTCATGAGCGGGCACGCTCCCAGAAGGACGGGCCGACCGGCTCGTGGAAGTCGCTCTGTGCGACCAGGTAGCCGTCGTCATCGACCGAGATCGGAAGTTGGGGAAGGGGGCGGGCCGCCGGTCCGAAGATGACCTCGCAGTTGTTCGAGACATCGAAGGTGGACTGGTGGCACGGGCACAGCAAGTGGTGCGTCTGCTGCTCGTAGAGCGCGACCGGGCATCCGACGTGGGTGCAGATCTTGGAGTAGGCGACGATGCCGTCGTAGCCCCAGTTCTCGTGGCCCTTGGCCGGGTTGAGGTCCTTCGGGTCCAGGCGCATCAGCAGGACTGCCGCCTTGGCCTTCTCTTCGAGCATGTGCTCGGAGTCGAGCATGCCCTCGGGGATGACGTGGAAGACCGAACCGATGGTGACATCGGACGCCTTGATCGGCAGACCCGTCGGGTCCTTGGTGAGGCGGAGGCCCGACTTCCAGAAGGTGTGACGGAGCAGCTCGTTCGGGTCTTCCTTCGGCGCGAGGTCGCGCACCAGGACGATGCCGGGCAGGGGGAAGGCCACCAGGGCACCGATGAGTGAGTTCCGGATCAGCTTGCGACGGCTGAACCCGGACTCCTTGTCGGCGAGCTGGAACGCTTCGACCGCCTTGGCGCGGGTCGCGTCGGAGCCGCGCGTGGTGTGGCGCATCTCGGTGATCTCGCGGTCGGAGACGAGCGTCTTCGACCAGTAGACGGCACCGATGCCCAGCGCGAGCAGGGCGAGCGTGATGGCGAGCCCGAGGAAGAGGTTCGCGGTGCGGACCGAGCCGAAGTCGTCGGAGTCGATCGGGAAGGCGATGTACGCCGCGATCGAAAGGACGCTCGCGACGATCGACACGTAGAAGAACGTGGCGACCTGGCGCTCGGCCAGACGCTGCTTCTTCGGGTCGACGTCCGTACGGCGGCCACGGTGCGGCGGCTCACCCGGGTTCTCGAACGGGTCGTGCGGCAGGACCGCGGTCCCGACCGGCTGGTTCGCGTCGTGCCTCTCGACAGCCGAGGACGAGTTCAGTGCCTCGTCGTCGTGCTCTGCCATGGTGTTCCCTTCAGTGTCGTGCGACACGGACGATCAGTTGGTCTTCGCGGTCAGCCAGACGGTCATCGCGACGACCGCGCCGAGTCCGAAGATCCAGATGAACAGACCCTCGGCGACCGGGCCGAGGTCTCCCAGGGCGAAACCGCCGGGAGACTTGTTGTCCTGCACGTACTTCAGGTACGTGATGACGTCGGCCTTCTGGTCCGGGGTCAGGTTCAGGTCGTTGAACACCGGCATGTTCTGCGGGCCGGTGAGCATCGCCTCGTAGATGTGTTTGCCGGACACGTCGCGCAGGTTCGGTGCGTACTTGCCCTCGGTCAGCGCGCCACCGGCACCGGCGACGTTGTGGCACATCGCGCAGTTGATGCGGAAGAGCTCGGCACCTTCGGCAGCGTCACCCTCTGCGCCGTCGGTGAGCTTCGACGACGGGACCGACGGGCCCGGGCCGAGGGAGGCGACGTAGGCCGCCATGGCGTCGACCTGCTGGTCCGTGAACTGCTCGGGCTTCTCTTCACCCTGCGGGCCCTGGGCGGCGAGCGGCATGCGGCCGGTCCCGACCTGGAAGTCGACCGCTGCCGAGCCGACACCGATGAGGGACGGGCCTTCGCTGGTGCCCTGTGCCGACAGCCCGTGGCACGTGGCGCAGTTCGACGCGAAGAGCTTCTGACCCTCGTTGACCTGGGACTGGCTGGATGCGGCCAGCGTGGTGTTAGTGCTGTCGTCGGCGTTGGCCGACGTGCTGAACAGTGCGTACGCACCACCGGTCGTCATGAGGGCGACGGCGAGCAGGGACACGGTCGCCAGGGGGGAGCGACGGCCCTTCTTGTTCTTCTTCGATGTGTTGAACATGCTGTGGGGCTGCCTGATTCTCACTTGAGGAGGTAGATGACGGCGAAGAGACCGATCCACACGACGTCGACGAAGTGCCAGTAGTACGACACCACGATCGCGGTGGTGGCTTCCTTGTGCCCGAAGTTCTTCGCGGCGAACCCACGCCCGAGCGTGAGGAGGAAGGCGATGAGACCGCCGGTCACGTGCAGACCGTGGAAGCCGGTGGTCATGTAGAACGCGGAGCCGTAGGCGCTCGAGGAGAGCGTCATGCCCTCGTGCCAGAGGTTGGCGTACTCGAAGATCTGCCCACAGACGAAGATCGCGCCCATGCAGTAGGTG
Source organism: Curtobacterium sp. MCPF17_011 (assembly GCF_003234145.1). Classification (NCBI taxonomy): domain Bacteria; kingdom Bacillati; phylum Actinomycetota; class Actinomycetes; order Micrococcales; family Microbacteriaceae; genus Curtobacterium; species Curtobacterium sp. MCPF17_011. The sequence goes on along the minus strand of NZ_QKSK01000004.1, from coordinate 53,900 downwards.
ACGAAGAACCACTCCGTCATGCCCCAGTCCTTGGGGTTCCAGCTGGTCCGGTGCACCTGGAACCGCTCGGCGGCGAAGACCGCGAACTGGCAGGCGAAGCTCGACAGCACCAGGACGATGGTGTTCACCGATGCGAACGGCACCTCGAGCTTGGCGCTCTCGGTTGCCCAGAGCTCGGGGGAGGTGCTTCGCAGCGTGAAGTAGATCGCGAACAGGCCGGCGAAGAACATGACCTCGCTGCCCAGCCACACGATCGTCCCCACGGCAACGGGGTTCGGCCTGTTCAGGACCGGACCGCTGACGGATCTGGAGAGAGGGGTGCTTGTCACGTCTTCCATTATGGCGGAAACCCCCGACAGTGTTTTCGCAGGCAACTGGCGGGTCCTCCAGAATCAGTACGATCGAGCCATGTCTGACGCACTCTCCTGGCCCTCGGTGATCAGCGCGCTCATGGCGCGCGAGGACCTCTCGATCAGGCAGTCCACATGGGCCATGGAGCAGATCGTGCAGGGCAAGGCGACCTCCGCCCAGATCGCCGCCTTCGCCGTGGCCCTCCGCGCGAAGGGCGAGACGGTCGACGAGGTCGTCGGTTTCCGGGACGCGATCCTCGACGCCGCCGTGCCGCTCGACGTCGACCCGATGGCCCTCGACATCGTCGGGACGGGCGGGGACGTCGTCGGCACCGTCAACATCTCGACCATGGCCGCGATCGTCATCGCCGCGGCGGGTGTGCCCGTCGTCAAGCACGGCAACCGGGCGAGCTCGTCCAAGTCCGGGTCGAGTGACGTGCTCGCCGCCCTCGGCCTCGACCTCACGATGGACGCCGCGCGTGTCGCCGAGACGTTCCGGCGTGTCGGTCTGACCTTCGCGTTCGCCAGCGCGTTCCACCCCGGATTCGCCCACGCAGGCCCGGTACGCCGCGAGATCGGCGTACCGACGGTGTTCAACTTCCTCGGCCCGCTGGTCAACCCGGCGCGCTGCGAGGCGAACGCCGTGGGCGTGGCGCAGCTCGAACTCGTGCCGATCATCACCGGCGTGTTCCAGACCCGGGGTGCGACCGCGCTCGTGTTCCGCGGCGACGACGGACTCGACGAACTCACCACCACCGGCCACAGCCACATCTGGGAGGTGTCCGGCGGGCGGATCACCGAGCACGACCTGGACCCGCGCGACCTGGGCATCGCCCGCGCCCGGATCGAGGACCTGCTCGGCGGCGAGCCGGCGGAGAACGCGGCGATCGTCCGGACGGTGCTGGCCGGCGAGACCGGACCGGTGCGCGACATCGTCCTGCTGAACGCGGCGGCCGGCCTGGTGTCCTTCCGTCTCGCGCAGGACCCGACCGAGGCCGACCGTCCGATCCTGCAGCGCTTCCGCGAGCAGCTGGTCGTCGCGTCGGGTTCGATCGACTCCGGCGCCGCCACGCGCAAACTGGACGAGTGGGTCGGCGTGGCCCCCGCCTCCGGCCCGGCCTGAGACGCCGGCGCCGACGCGGGACGCCGCCGAGTACCCGAGACGCCGAGGCGCCTCGGCAGGAGGCGCACACGCACGCACACGCAACGACGGGAGGCCCGTACCGGTTCTGCGGAACCGGTACGGCCTCCCGTCTGGAGCGGTCAGGCGACCCGCGTCAGCGGACGTCCTCGTCGACCCAGTCGAAGGTCTTCGTGACGGCCTTCTTCCAGAGGCGGAGGGTGCGCTCACGCTCGGCGGCGTCGAGCTGGGGCTCCCAGCGCTTGTCCTCCTGCCAGTTGGCGCGGAGCTCGTCGAGGTTGGCCCAGAACCCGACGGCCAGGCCGGCGGCGTAGGCGGCACCGAGCGCCGTGGTCTCGGCGACCACCGGGCGGACCACGGGGACGTCGAGGATGTCGGCCTGGAACTGCATGAGCGCGTCGTTGGCGGTCATGCCGCCGTCGACCTTGAGCTCCGTGAGCTCGACGCCGGAGTCGGCGTTGACGGCGTCCAGGACCTCGCGGGTCTGGAGTGCCGTCGCCTCGAGGGCCGCACGGGCGATGTGCCCCTTGTTGACGTACCGGGTGAGGCCGACGAGCGCCCCGCGGGCGTCCGGACGCCAGTACGGCGCGAAGAGCCCCGAGAAGGCCGGGACGAAGTAGACGCCGCCGTTGTCCTCGACCGTGGTGGCGAGGGTCTCGACCTCGGGCGCGCTGCCGATGATGCCGAGGTTGTCGCGGAGCCACTGGATGAGCGAGCCGGTGACGGCGATGGAACCCTCGAGCGCGTAGTGCGTCTCCTGGTCGCCGAGCTTGTACCCGACGGTGGTGAGCAGCCCGTTCTCCGAGCGGACGATGTCCGTGCCCGTGTTGAAGATGAGGAAGTTACCGGTGCCGTAGGTGTTCTTCGACTCGCCCTGGTCGAACGCCGCCTGGCCGAAGGTCGCCGCCTGCTGGTCACCCAGGATGCCGGCGATCGGGACCTCGCGGAGGAGGCTCGAGGACTCGACGTGGCCGTAGACCTCGGAGGAGCTGACGATCTCCGGGAGCATCGACTTGGGCACACCGAAGTCAGCGAGGATGTCGTCGCGCCACTGCAGCGTCTCGAGGTCCATGAACAGGGTGCGCGAGGCGTTCGTGACGTCGGTCTTGTGGACGCCGCCGTCCGTGCCACCGGTCAGGTTCCAGAGGACCCAGGTGTCGGTGGTGCCGAAGAGCAGGTCGCCGGCCTCGGCCTTCGCACGGGCACCCTCGACGTTCTCGAGGATCCAGGCGATCTTCGTGCCGGAGAAGTACGTCGCCAGGGGCAGGCCGACGATGGCCTTGTAGCGGTCGGTGTCACCGTCGGCGAGCTTGTCGACGATGGACTGGGTGCGGGTGTCCTGCCAGACGATGGCGTTGTAGACCGCCTTGCCGGTGGTGCGGTCCCACACGACCGCGGTCTCGCGCTGGTTCGTGATGCCGACCGCTGCGACGTCGTGGCGGGTGATGTCGGCACGGGACAGGGCCTGGCCGATGACCTCACGGGTGTTGTCCCAGATCTCGGCCGGGTCGTGCTCGACCCAACCGGCGCGCGGGAAGATCTGCTCGTGTTCCTTCTGACCGACGGAGACGATCGACCCGGAGTGGTCGAAGACGATCGCTCGCGTGCTGGTCGTGCCCTGGTCGATGGCGACGATGTAGTCAGCCATTGGTGCTCCTTACGACGGTGTTCGGTGCTGCGGTCGGGACGGGTCGACCCGGCCGCGGGGGTTCGGGTGGTGCAGCGCGGGGCGGCCGCGCGGGTGGGTGGGACGCGGCCGCCACGAGGGAGGTGCAGCGTGGCGGCCGCGTCGGTGGTGCAGAGGTGCTGGTGGTCCGGTGACTACGCCATCGGGAGCAGCGCGCCGGAGAGGATCGCGGCGAGTGCGCCACCGACGAGCGGGCCGACGACCGGGACCCAGGCGTAGGACCAGTCGCTGGTGCCCTTGCCCTTGATCGGCAGGAGGGCGTGCGCGATGCGCGGGCCGAGGTCACGTGCCGGGTTGATCGCGTAGCCGGTGGGGCCACCGAGCGAGACACCGATCGCGATCACGAGGAACGCGACCGGGATGGCGCCGAGTTCGGACGGGGTCTTGCCGTTCGTGAAGGCGAGGACCACGAACACGAGGACGAAGGTGCCGATGATCTCGGTCACCAGGTTCCACCCGTAGTTGCGGATCGCGGGGCCGGTGGAGAAGACGCCGAGCTTCGCCGCGGCGTCGGGCTCCTCGTCGAAGTGCTGCTTGTAGGCGAGCCAGACGATGACGGCACCGATGATCGCGCCGATGAGCTGCGCGAGCCAGAAGAGGAACATCTCGCCGACCGAGATGTTGCCGATGATGGCCTGCGCGAGGCTGACCGCCGGGTTCAGCTGTCCACCGGACTTGTACGACACGGTGACGCCGGCGAAGACCGCGAAGCCCCAACCGATCGTGACCATGAGGAAGCCTGCGCCGAAGCCCTTGGACTTCGTGAGCGAGACCGCGGCGACCACGCCGCCACCCAGGATGATGAGCATCGCCGTGCCGACGAGCTCAGACAGGAATTTGACGCCGATGTCGTCCACCGGTACCTCCGATTTGCTGTGGTCGGGGGCCCCGGCTGAGCACCGGCACTCCCCGTCGAGTGATTGAGCCCGAGCATAGTGCTGGGAATTTCCGGAGGGCGATGGACTCGAACCGCAATCCCGCGAAAGTGAACGGACGTGCACGGGTCCTGGATGCCGAGAGTCGCGGCGACCGGGTCGGAGGGTAGGGCCGGTGCACGAACGTGCACAACGGCGGCACACGTGCCCGCAACTGCCCCTGGTGAGGACACCTCACGGCGGTACAGTGAGCCGAACTCCGGACGACGTCGGCGGTGTGCAGGCGATGGACCCGTGCCGGACATCCGTGTCGTACCCGTGGCACGACCTCGTCACACTCCCGGAGGCGCAGCATGAAGAAGCTCATCAACGACCCGCAGGACGTCGTCATCGAGACCGTCCGGGGGTTCGCCCTCGCCCACGCCGAGCACGTCGTGCTCGTCGAGGACCCGGTCCACCTGTACCGCCGTGACGCCCCGGTGTCGGGCAAGGTCGGCATCGTGAGTGGTGGCGGCAGCGGACACGAGCCCCTGCACGCCGGCTTCGTCGGGTACGGCATGCTCGACGCCGCCGTCCCGGGCCCCGTGTTCACCAGCCCGACGCCCGACCCGATCGTGGCCGCCACCAAGGCCGTCGACGGGGGAGCGGGCGTCCTCCACATCGTGAAGAACTACACCGGGGACGTCCTGAACTTCGAGACCGCCGCCGAACTCGCCGCGATGGACGACGTCCGGGTCGAGAGCGTCGTGGTGGACGACGACGTCGCCGTGCAGGACTCGCTCTTCACCGCCGGTCGTCGCGGGGTCGCCGGCACCGTCGTGGTGGAGAAGTGTGCGGGTGCCGCCGCCGAACGTGGCGACGACCTGGACGCCGTCGCGGCCGTGGCCCGCCACGTCAACGAGGTGACGCGGTCCATGGGGCTCGCGCTGGCCTCTGGCACCGTCCCGCACGCCGGGGAGCCGTCCTTCACGCTGGCCGACGACGAAGCCGAGCTGGGCATCGGCATCCACGGCGAGCCCGGTCGGGAGCGGATCCCGATGGCACCGGCCGACGAACTGGTCGACCGGGTGCTCGAGCCGATCCTGACCGACCTGCACGCACCGGCCGGGGCGCAACTGCTCCTGCTCGTCAACGGTATGGGCGGGACGCCGCAGTCCGAGCTCTACATCGCCTACCGACGGGCCGCCGAGGTCCTCTCGGACCGCGGCTACACCGTCGCGCGTAGCCTGGTCGGCAACTACGTCACCTCCCTCGAGATGCAGGGGTTCTCGCTCACCGTCACGGTGCTCGACGACGACCTCACGGCACTCTGGGACGCGCCGGTGGAGACGCCGTCGCTCCGCTGGGGACGCTGACACCGCACGACGACTCCGCTCACGACGCCGACCCCCCGGTCGGCCGCACGAAGGGACACACCTTGTCGCTCGACACCGCCTGGGCCATCGACTGGGTCCGCCGCACCGCCGCCACCATCGACGAGCACCGGGCGGAGCTGATCACGCTCGACCGCGAGATCGGCGACGGCGACCACGGTGAGAACCTCGACCGGGGGTTCCGCGCGGTGGTCGTCGCGCTCGACGACGCGGATCTCGAGACCCCGGGTGCGGTGTTCAAGCTCGTCGCGACGAAGCTCATCTCCACCGTGGGCGGCGCGGCCGGTCCGCTGTTCGGTACGGCGTACCTCAAGGCGGCCCAGGCAGCAGGCGACGCCACCGAGCTCGACGCCGACACGCTGGTCGCCGTCCTGACCGCCGCCCGCGACGGCGTCGTCTCCCGCGGCAAGGCCGAGGTCGGCGACAAGACGATGATCGACGCGTGGACGCCGGCCGTCGACGCCGCAGCCGCAGCCGCCGCCGCGGGGGAGACCCCGCAACGGGTGCTCGCGGCCGCGGCCGACGCCGCAGCGAACGGTGCCGAATCGACCGACGAGCTGGTCGCCCGGAAGGGCCGCGCGAGCTACCTCGGCGACCGCGCGGTCGGGCACCGTGACCCCGGCGCCCAGTCGAGCGCCTACGTCCTCCGTGCCGCCGTGGACGCGGCATGAGCGTCGGCATCCTGGTCGTCTCGCACAGCGCCGCCGTCGCGCAGGGCACGGTGGACATCGCACGACAGATGGCCGGCGACGTGCAACTCCTCGCGGCCGGGGGGACCGAGGAGGGCGGCATCGGCACCTCGTTCGAGGCGATCACCGCCGGCATCGAACAGCTCGCCGGGACCGACGGCGTCGTCGTGCTGTGCGACCTCGGGTCGGCCTACCTGACGACGGACACGGCGCTCGACTTCCTGGACGACGAGCTGCGTGCCCGCGTGCACGTCTCGGACGCCCCGCTCGTCGAGGGGACCGTCGCGGCGGCCGTCGCCGCCCAGACCGGGGGCGACGTCGACGCGGTCCTCGCGGCCGCTGCGAGCGCATCCGGGACCACGATCGGGACCGGCGCCGGTGCGGACGACGCGGCGACGGGCCTCCCGGGAGGCACGCCGCCCGTCTCCGACGCCGGTGCGGCCGACGGGACCAACGTGACCGCCACCGTCGAGCTCGTCAACGCGTCGGGCCTGCACGCCCGTCCCGCTGCGGAGTTCGTGAAGACGGCCGCGAAGCACGACGCCTCGGTCCGGGTGAACGGGGTCGACGCGAAGAGCCTGCTCGCGATCATGGCGCTCGCGCTGCCGAAGGGCGCGACGGTGACGATCGAGGCGTCCGGCCCCGACGCCCGCGACGCGGTCGACGCCCTGGCGGACCTGGTCCGTTCCGGCTTCGGCGAGTAGTCCCTCCCGCAACACGCACCGTCGGCGGATCCTCGCAGCGGTACTGCTCGCGCGGGGCCGCCGACGTTGCGTTCCGCGGGAGGTCAGACGCGCTGGAGGCCCGTGACCCGAAGCAGGTCGAGTCGCGAGGCGTCGTCACTGCCGGGCACCACGGTGTAGACGACGATCCGCAGGTCGCTGCCCGGCACGGAGAGGGTGTCGCAGTCGACCTCGATCGGGCCGACCGGGGTCTGCAGGGTCTTCCGGCTGGTCCGGTGCTCGGCGATCCGCGCCTCGCCCCAGCGCCGTTCGAACTCGGGACTCGCCGACCGCAGGTCCCGCACCAGCTCGGCGAGGCGCCGGTCGTCCGGGTAGCGGCCGAAGGCAGTGCGGAGGTCGGCGGCGAGGTCGGACGCGAACGCCTCGGCGTGCTCGTCGTCGAACTCCACGCCGGCGTGCCCGTCGGTGAAGAACTGCCAGACGAGGTTCGCGGAACGACCCTGCCACCGGTCGCCGTCCCCCGTCGCGGCAGCCCACAGGTCGTTGCGGTACAGCAGGTCGTGACTGGCGGTGAAGACGGCGAGTGGCACGTCCGTCAACCGGTCGACGATCCGCTGAACTCCCGGTGTGATGTGCCGGGGGACGAGCCCGCGCGTCGGGGGAGCGGCACCGGCGACGCGGAACAGGTGGTCGCGCTCCTGCTCGGTCAGGCGGAGCGCGGTGGCCAGAGCGGCGAGCAGCTGCGGTGACGGGTTCGTCGCGCGGCCCTGTTCGAGCCGCACGACGTAGTCGACGCTGACCCCGGCGAGGGCGGCCAGTTCCTCACGTCGAAGGCCCGCGGTGCGTCGTCCGGGGCCAGCGGGCAGGCCGACCTCGGCTGGGGTGACCCGGTCGCGCCAGGACCGCAGGACGTCGGCGAACTCGCTCATGCACACATCCTCGCGCGCTTCGGCCAGCGGACCGTGGTACTGCCAGTCCCAGGGTCCGTGGGACAGCACGTCGAGCGGGGCCTGGGGGACGGCGCGCGGAGCGAGCACGATGGTCCCCATGACCACCACACTCATCACCGGGGCGAACCGCAGCCTCGGACTCGAGACCACCCGCCGCCTCATCGAGGCCGGCCACACCGTCTACGCCGGCGTCCGGAACCCGGAGGACGCCGACGCCGTGCGTGAGCTCGGCGCCACCGTCGTCCGCCTCGACGTCACCGACCAGTCCAGCATCGATGATGCCCTCGCCTCGATCCCCGCGCTCGACGTGCTCGTCAACAACGCCGGCGTCCTGGGCACCTCGTTCGGCGTGGACGACCTGACGGCGGAGGCGATGGCGTCCGTCCTCGACGCCAACGTCACCGGCATCGTCCGGGTCACGCAGGCGGCACTGCCGCTGCTGCGCGCCTCGGAGAACCCCGTCATCGTCAACGTCGCGTCCGGTGTCGGCTGGCCGCGGTTCCTCAGCACGCCGGGCCACGACGAGTTCCACGTGCCGAGCATCCCGTACGCGGCGTCGAAGGCCGCGGTGATCACGCTCACGGTGCAGTACGCGAAGAACCTGCCCGGGTTCCGCGTGAACGTCAGCGACCCGGGCTACACCGCGACGGACTTCAACGGGCACTCCGGCCACCAGACGGTGACCGAGGGGACCGACGCCACGGTCATGCTCGCGCTCCTCGGCCCCGACGGGCCGACGGGGGAGTTCCACAACCGGCACGGGCGCGTCGACTACTGACGTGTCCTGCTGGTGCTGACGAGACCGGTCGGTCCTGACGTGACCGGCTGGCGGGCGTGCCGACTGACGGACGGGAGGCCCGTGGCGACACCGCCACGGCCTCCCGTCCGTCAGGGCGTCGGTCAGGGCATCAGCACGGCCAGTGGGACGGCCGCTGGAACCCGTCGTCCAGGCGGGTGCGCGCGTCGCCGCGGGCGGCGTTCACCTGCATCTGCGTCAGGTACACGGCTCCGCGGAGGTCGGCTCCGGAGAGGTCGGTGTCACGGAGGTCCGCACCGATGCACTCGCACCGGCGCAGGTCCGCGCCGGTGAGGTCGGCGCCGATGAGGAGCGCACCGCGGAGGCTCGCGCCGCGCAGGTCCGCCTGCCGCAGGTCGACTCCTGATCGACCGCGGCGCTCCGCCCCACCCGCTCCTTCTAGTTGACATAATATGCATTATCGGCGCACTGCTCGAGGTGCCCGAACGGCTGTGCGGGACGGCTCACATCGGCTGCGCACAACGGAAGCCCACCGGAACCGCGGCATCCGACGGTTCCGGCCGGCTTCGGTTGTGCGGCGCCCTGGCGGAACTGGCCCTGTTCGTGGTGCCCGGGAACGAACCGGCGCTCCGGGCGTAGCGGCGGTCGGGCTCAGCCGGTCGGACCCCGACCCGGAGCACCCGGAGTACGTGCGTCTCACCGGTCGCTTGTCCGGCACGATGGACGTATGACCGAAGCGCCCGAACGTGACGAGCACGACCCTCGCGACCAACACGACCAGCACGACCAGCCCGACCAGCACGGCCCCCGCCCCGCCGTCCTGTTCGTCTGCGTGCACAACGCCGGCCGGTCGCAGATGGCAGCGGGCTTCCTCCGCGCGATCGCCGGTGACCGCATCGACGTCTTCTCCGCCGGCTCCGAGCCCGCCGACCGGGTGAACGAGGTCGCGGTGGCCGCCATGCACGAGGTCGGGATCGACATCGTGGGCCGGACCCCGACGGTCCTCACCACCGAGGCCGTCCGTCACGCCGACGTCGTCGTGACCATGGGCTGCGGCGACGCCTGCCCCGTCTTCCCCGGCAAGCGGTACGAGGACTGGGAGCTCACCGACCCGGCCGGCCTGCCGCTCGAGGCCGTCCGTCCGATCCGCGACGACGTCCGCGGACACGTCGAACGCCTGGTGTCGACACTCGTCTGAGTGCCGTCACCAGGCGTCCGGCGTGGTGTGCGAGCGCGCTCGCGTCAGTTCGACGAGTCGTCGGACGTGGTCGGGACGTCCGAGCTGTCGATCTCGAGGGCTGCCTGCTCCCCGCCCTGCTCGCCGACGGTCGACTGCTCCGTGTCGGGCTGCTCGGGCTCTGCCTGCGTGGTCTCTTCTGCCGGATCCGGCTGGCTGTACGTCATGGCCGCGACGCTACGCCGGAGACCGGTCACTGCTCGCAGGGACCGTGACGGTCGACGGACGGGAGGACCGTGGCGGCCTGGCCACGGGCCTCCCGTCCGACCACAGGGTGACGATCAGTCGCGGTGGCGACGCACCAGGTCCGGCAGCTCGGCGGGCTCGTACGACTCGTCCGTCGCGTCGAGTTCGTCGGCGGTCCACCAGCGCGACGCCAGGATGTCCACCCGTTCGTCATCGGTCCATCCCGTATCCGACAGCTCGAACCCCGGGGTCCGCACCACGTAGAACTCGGCGTGCCCGCGGTCGTGGTCGGCCTGGTCCCAGCCGACCGTGAAGTCCCACGACCACACCGGCTCGCCCGGGTCGGTGATGTCGATGCCGGTCTCCTCGCGGAGCTCGCGGATCGCCGCGTCCCGGTGGGACTCCCCCGGGTCGACGCCGCCACCGGGCGTGATCCACCGGTGTGCGCCGTCGGACGACGGTGCCTTCGTGTCCATCAGGAACACGCGGCCCGCCGGGTCGAGCAACAGGATGCGGGAGGTCCGGCGCAGGCCGGGTGCGGCGGTCACGGTGTCAGGCCGTGAAGGAGCTGACGTCGCCGACGAGCTTCGTGTGGTCGGCAGGGATCGGTTCGACCGCGGCGAGGGCGATCTCGGCGGCGAACTCGGAGACGCTGTAGAGCTTGCCGACCGCGTCCCGACGACCCTCGATCGCGCCCGGGTTCAACCGGTTCAGCAGGGTCGCCGTGATGGTGCCCTCGATCATGTCGCCGGAGACGGTGACGAACTCGATGCCCGCGGCCTCGAGCTGGGGCAGGAGCTCGCGGAGGGCGAGCTCGCCGGCGCGCTTGCTCTTCGCGACCGGGACGTACTCGGGCATGGTCTCGGCGGTCTCGACGAAGTGCGCCTGGTGGCTCGTGACGAAGACCACGCGGGAGCCCGACGGCATGTGCGGCACGGCCGTCTGGAGCATGTCGACCTGGGCGTCGCGGTTCAGGCGGAGCGCGTAGTCCTCGCCCATGCCGGACTCCATGCCACCGGAGGCGTTGAGCACGAGCAGGTCGATGCCACCCCACTCGGCGACGACCGCGTCGACCATGGCCTGAACGGAGTCGTGATCCGTGAGGTCGGCCTGCAGTGCCAGGGCCGATCCCCCGGCGGCGGCGACCTTCTCGACGATCTGCTCGGCGCGACGGGCCTTGTTGCGGTAGTTGACGACGACCTTCGCACCGGCCTCGGCCAGGTACCCGACCGTGTCCGCACCGATGCCGCGAGAGGACCCGGTGACGAGGGCGCGCGTGCCGTCGAGGGATCCGGGGGCGAGGGGGCTGCTCACAGTGGTGACTCCTGTCGTCGGGCGGCGCCGGTCCTGGTCGTCCCGGGCGGCATCGAGCCTAGCAAGGGGCCCGCGCCACGTCGGCCCGTGAGTGGTGGCTGATACGTTGGACGCAACAGGACCGGACGTCGCGATGCTGCGGATGCCGTGCGCGATGCAAGGGGAGGGAGATCGCGTGAACGTCTCGGAATGGACCCAGGTGATCGTGTGGATCGCCCTGGTGCTCGTGTTGGGGGTGGTCGAGGTCTTCACGCTCGACTTCATCTTCCTCATGCTCGCGGCCGGTGCCGCCGGCGGGTTGATCGCCGCACTGCTCGGCGCCCCGTGGTGGCTCAGCGCCATCATCGCCGCGGTGCTCGCGCTGCTGCTGCTCGCCGTCGTCCGCCCCCGCGTGCTCCAGGCGCTGAACCGTGGTGCCGACCCGCACCGCACCGGCGTCGAGGGCCTGGTCGGCATGGCCGGCACGGTCGCCCTCGCGTTCACGCCGTCCGCCCCCGGCCAGGTCCGCCTGGCCAACGGTGAGACCTGGAGTGCCCGCTTCGCACCCGGCGCCGTCGACCGCACGCCACCGCTCGGCACGCGCGTGGTCGTCGAGTCCATCGAAGGTTCCACCGCCGTCGTCCGCATCGAACAGAAGGCAGCCCAATGACGCTCTCCACCGGGACGGTCGTGCTCATCGTCCTGATCGTGGTCATCGTGATCTTCGTGATCACGGTCCTCGCGAAGGCCATCCGGATCGTTCCCCAGGCCACGGCCGGTGTCGTGGAACGGCTCGGGAAGTACCACAAGACCCTCACGCCCGGGCTGAACCTGCTGGTGCCGTTCATCGACCGACTCCGCCCGCTCATCGACATGCGTGAACAGGTCGTCTCGTTCCCGCCGCAGCCGGTCATCACCGAGGACAACCTGGTCGTCTCGATCGACACGGTCGTCTACTTCCAGGTGACCGACGCCCGGGCGGCGACGTACGAGATCGCGAACTACCTCGGTGCCGTCGAGCAGCTCACCACGACCACCCTGCGCAACGTCGTCGGTGGTCTGAACCTCGAAGAGGCGCTGACCAGCCGCGACAACATCAACGGCCAGCTCCGCGTCGTGCTCGACGAAGCGACCGGCAAGTGGGGCATCCGCGTCGGCCGCGTGGAGCTGAAGGCCATCGAGCCGCCCGTGTCGATCGTCGACGCCATGGAACAGCAGCTGCGCGCCGAGCGGAACCGTCGTGCGGCGATCCTGCAGGCCGAGGGCACCAAGCAGTCGCAGATCCTCGAGGCCGAGGGGCAGCGGCAGGCCGCGATCCTCGGTGCCGAAGGTGATGCGAAGGCCCAGGTCCTCCGGGCCGAGGGTGAAGCGCAGGCCATCGCCACGGTGTTCGACGCCATCCACCAGGGCGACCCGGACGAGAAGCTGCTGTCGTACCAGTACCTGCAGATGCTCCCGAAGATCGCCGAGGGCAACTCGAACAAGCTGTGGATGATCCCGAGCGAGTTCACCGAGGCGCTGTCCGGCATCGCCAAGGGCTTCAGCGCCCAGCGGACGGGTTCCGGCGGGTCGGCTGCCGGTGCTGCCGGATCGGACTTCCTGTCCCGCATCTCGAAGCTCGCCGACGAGAGCCTCGCGAACACCCAGGCGCGGGACGGCGCCGGACGCTCCGGCTCCCCCGCGGCCGACGCCTCGGTCGCGGACATCGTGCCGCCGTCGGAGCTCGACGATCGCCTGGCCCAGTCGGACCGCAGCGTGGACGAGCGCCTCTCCGCCGCCGACCAGGACGCCGACACGGCGTTCGGCACCCACCGGACGCGCGACTGACCCCGTCCGCCGCCGGACACGACGACGGCCCGCTCCCCTGCTGGGGGGGGCGGGCCGTTCTTTGTTCGGGTGCTGCGCCGCTCTGGTCTAGGCGCCGCGACGGGCTCGGAGGACCTGGAGACGTTCCTCCAGCAGTTCCTCGAGCTCCTCGCGGGAGCGCCGTTCGAGCAGCATGTCCCAGTGGGTCCGCGGTGCCTTGACGTCCTCTGCGGCGATGTCGACGGGCTTGCCGTCCTCGCCGAGCAGACGCCCTTCCCAGCCGCTTCGCGGGTCCGACCACACCGGCGGGACCTCCGCGTCGGCGGAGAACACCACGTCGAAGGTCTCGCCCGATGCCGCCTGGTAGACGGCGCGCTTCCGTTCGGAGAGCTCGACACCGTCCTCGCTCTGGAGGCTCTGGCTCCCGAGCCGCATGCCTCGGAGACTCCGATCAGCCATGTCCGACTCCTCTCGCTCGTTCCCCCGGTCCAACCCACACCACCCGGGATTCGTTCCGAGGGCGCTGCATTCACAGTCGCTTCCCAGTGCGCAGGATCCGACGGGCACCCGTCGGACGGCGTCAGCGGTGCCGGCGTCGCCAGGGAGCGCAGGCCAGCAGCACGAGCAGTCCACCGAGTGACAGCACGAGCGTGACGTCCCTGGAGGCGACCGTGGCGGGCGTCGTCGAGGTGCCCAGCGGGACGTCGGTCACCATCGAGGTCGCCGTGTACGCGGGCACCCGGTCGATGGTGCGCCCGTCCGGGTCGATCACCTGCGACGCCCCGACGGTCGAGGTGTTCACGAGCGAGCGCCCGGTCTCGACGGCCCGCATCCGCGCGATCTCGAGCTGCTGCAGGTTCTCGTCGGTCCCGTCGAAGTCCGCGTTGTTCGTCTGCGCCAGGATGACCTGCGCTCCCCCACGTGCCAGGTCGGCGGTCAGTCCGTCGTCGACGACGTCGAAGCAGATCATCACACCCGCACGGATGCCGGCGACCGGCAGCACGTTCGGCTTCGTCCCGGGTGTGTAGTCGCGCTGCAGCAGGCCGATGAGCGAGGGCGCGAGCTTCGAGTAGAACCAACGGTCGGGCACGTACTCGCCGAACGGCACCGGGCGCTTCTTGTCGTAGGAGGCCTGCCAGCCGTCCGCGCCCCAGACGAACGAGGTGTTGTGGAGCACGCCCGACGACGTCTGCGTCACGGCCCCGGCGACGAGGGGTGCGCCGACGCTCTGCACGACCGCGTCCAGGGCCCCGGCGATGACCGGTTCCCGGCGCGGGTCGTACTCGGCGGCCGCCTCGGGCCAGACGACCAGGTCCACGCCCCGGGCGTCGACGTCGGTCGCGGCGACCTGTGACCGCAACACGTCACCCGGCTGCGCGCGGTCGAAGTACCCCGCGGGGCCGTTGCCCTGCACGGACTCGACGCGCACTGTCCCGTCGACGGCCGTCGGCCACGCGGGCACGGCCAGCACCGCGGCCACGAGCAGTCCCGCCGTCGCGATCCGCATCGGCAGCCGGACACCGCCGACCAGTCCGAGCGAGACCACCACGGCGACGCAGTACACGACGACGAAGCTCAGTCCGAGCACGCCGACGTACGCGGCGAGGTGTGTGAACGGACCCTGCGACTGCGACAGACCGACGCGTCCCCACGCGAAGCCGCCGTACGGCCAGCTGCCCGAGAACCACTCGCGTCCGGTCCAGAGCGCTGCCACCACTGCCGGGAGGCCCCACACCCGCCCGGCGGTCGAGGGCACCACGCGCGCGACCCAGCGGTAGGCCAGTGCGATCGCCACCGTGCCGACGGCGAAGAGCGCCGCCTCGAGCAGCGCCAGCGCGAACCAGGGCACCGGTCCGAGGTAGCGGCCCGCCCACGAGATCGCGGGCACCCAGAACGTCGCTCCGGCGAGCAGTCCGAGCCAGGCCGCCCGACGAGCGCGCTGTCCCATCGCCGCGAGCAGGAGGCACGCCACGGCCGGGTAGGCCAGGAACCACCAGCCGGGCGACGGGAACGACAGGGCGAAGAGGAGCCCCCCGATCACCGACAGCGGCAGCGCCTGGCCGAGCGGCAGCGCCGCGAACACCGACGTCGACTCCGCGACGACGGGCGTCGTCGTCCGGGTCGCACGGCGGACGTCCGCATGTGCCGGGCGCACGGCTGTCACGGGGACCGACACTGGGCCTCCCGTCAGACCGTCGCGTACGCGACGATGCCGCGGCGGACCGCGTCGGTGGCGCGTCGGGCGGTCTGCGCGAGGTCCGGGTCGCCGGCGTTCCGGATCTGGTCGAGGAGGTCGATGACCTGCTTCGACCAACGCACGAAGTCCCCTGCGGCCAGGTCGAGCGAGCGCAGGACGTCGTCGAGCGGCGAACCCGACGCCCAGCGGAACATGCCGAGCGCGATCGCCGGGGTCGGCGGCTCGGATCCGGCCAGCCGGGCGTCCCGCTCGACGTCGTCCAGGCGGGACCAGATCGTCAGCGTCTCGTCGAGCGCCGGCCGGAACGCCCCACGCGGGACGGCGTGCTCGGTGCCCGGAGCGTCCTCGCGACGCGGCTGGTAGACGATCGTCGCCGCCATGCCGGCGAGCTGCGCGGGGGTGAGGTCCTTCCAGACCCCGGCCTCCAGGCACTCGGCGACCAACAGGTCCCGGTCGCCGTAGATGCGCTGCAGTCGGCGGCCACCGGCGGCCACGGTCACGTCGCCCTGCTCGTCCTGCACCAGGTAACCGAGGGCGAGGAGCACGTCGGTGACGCGGTCGAACGTCGTCGCGACCGCACCCGTGCGGGAGCGGATCTGCTGCACGAGCTTGTCGTTGGTGCGCTTGAGCTTGTACCAGCGCTCGGCCCAGCGGGCATGCGCCTCCCGGTCGGGGCAGGCGTGACAGGGGTGCCGCTGGAGCTGGCGGCGGACCTCGCTGATCGCTGCCTGACGCTCCTGGCGGGCACCGTGCGACGCCTCGCGACCACCGGGCACGTTGGTGCGCTCGAGGTCCGAGAGTCGCCGACGCAGCGCCGCGTACTCGGTGAAGTCACCGAGGTGGCACTGCATGGCGTCCTGGTAGCCGTCCAGGGACTCCTGCTGCGACCGCACCTTGCGCGCCAGGTCGACGACCGAACGGTCCGCCTGGAACTGTGCGAACGAGGTCTCGAGGACCTCGCGGGTGCGGTCCCGACCGAACTGCTCGATCAGGTTCACGGCCATGTTGTAGGTCGGCTTGAACGACGAGTTCAGCGGGTAGGTGCGACGGCTCGCCAGCGACGCGACGGCCTGCGGCTCGAGCCCGTCCGTCCACTGCACGACCGAGTGCCCCTCGACGTCGATGCCGCGGCGACCCGCGCGACCGGTGAGCTGCGTGTACTCCCCCGGCGTGATCGGGACCCGGGCCTCGCCGTTGAACTTCTCGAGCTTCTCCAGCACGACGGTGCGCGCGGGCATGTTGACCCCGAGCGCGAGGGTCTCGGTGGCGAAGACGACCTTCACCAGCTTGCGTTGGAAGAGGTCCTCCACGACCTCCTTGAAGGCGGGCAGCAGGCCGGCGTGGTGCGCGGCGACACCGCGCTCCAGGCCCTCCAGCCACTCCCAGTACCCGAGCACGGCCAGGTCCTCGTCGAGCAGGGTGCGGCAGTGGTACTCGGCCGTCTCGCGGATCTCCCGGCGCTCGTCGGCCGTCGTCAGGGACAGCCCGGAGCGGACGACGTGGCGGACGCCCTGGTCGCAGCCGTTCCGGCTGAAGACGAAGAAGATCGCCGGCAGCAGCATGCGCTCGTCCAGCATCTTCGCGATCTGTTCGCGGTGTGCCTTCTCAGTACGCGGACCCCGACGCTCCGGGAACCCGCCGCGGCCACCGC
Organism: Curtobacterium sp. MCPF17_011; assembly: GCF_003234145.1. Taxonomy (NCBI): domain Bacteria; kingdom Bacillati; phylum Actinomycetota; class Actinomycetes; order Micrococcales; family Microbacteriaceae; genus Curtobacterium; species Curtobacterium sp. MCPF17_011. The sequence continues at coordinate 37,025 of NZ_QKSK01000004.1, read as the reverse complement.
GTCGACCCCGCGGACCACCGGACCCCCGGGAGGCGCTGCCCACCAGACGGAGCAGCTCCGGGTTGACCCGGTTGGTCGTGGCGGCACCCGACGAGTCGAACAGGTCGACCATTTTGTTGCCGACGAGGACGTGCTGGTCGAGCGGGACCGGACGGTCCTCGGAGACGATGACGTCGGTGTCGCCGCGGACCGTCTGCAGCCAGTCACCGAACTCCTCGGCATTGCTGACCGTGGCAGACAGCGAGACCAGCCGGACCTCGGTCGGCAGGTGCAGGATGACCTCTTCCCACACCGCGCCGCGGAACCGGTCGGCCAGGTAGTGCACCTCGTCGAGCACGACCCACGCAAGGTCGTCGAGCAGGTCGGAGTCCGCGTAGATCATGTTCCGCAGGACCTCGGTCGTCATCACGACGACGCGGGCCCGGGGGTTGACGTTCGTGTCACCGGTGAGCAGACCGACCTCGGTCTCCCCGTAAGCCTGGACGAGCTCGGCGTACTTCTGGTTGCTCAACGCCTTCATCGGCGTCGTGTAGAACACCTTCGCCGTCGGCTGCCGCATCGCCAACCAGATGGCGAACTCGGCGATGATCGTCTTGCCGGCACCGGTCGGCGCTGCGACCAGGACGCTCCGGCCCTGGTCGACGGAGTCGCACGCCGCGAACTGGAACGGGTCGAGGTCGAAGCGCAGGTCGGTGCGGAACAGCTCGAGGTTCCGGGACCGGGAGCGGACCTTCGCGGCGGCGAACCGCTCGGCGGGGCTGAGGCTGGTCTCGGTCACAGGCCGTACTCCTCGTCGAGCTTCGCCTGGCGCTTCGCCACGCGGCGGTCGTGGATCCACGTGACCAGGCAGGCCGCGAAGTAGAGCACGACCATCGGGATCGCCAGGATGAACATCGACAGGATGTCCGCCGACGGGGTCACCAGTGCGGTGAAGATCAGGATGAGGACGATCGCGACCCGCCACGAGCGGACGATCGCCGCCGCCGACAGGACGCCGACGAAGTTCAGCAGCACCAGGAAGACCGGCAGCACGAAGGCGATGCCGACCGCGACGATGAGCTTGATGACGAAGTCGTAGTAGGCCTTCGCATCGACGATCGAGGTGTCCTGTGCGGAGACGAAGCTGCCGAGGATCCCGACCACGTGCGGCAGGACGTACCAGCCGAACGCGCAACCGGCGAAGAACAGGGGGATCGCGGTGCCGAGGAAGCCCCACACGTACTGCTTCTCGCGGCGGACCAGGGCCGGGACGATGAACGCCCAGATCTGGTAGAGCCACACCGGGCTCGCGATGACGACGCCGATCGTGATCGCGATCTGCAGCCGGAGGTCGAAGGCGCCGGTGATCATCGGGAAGTTCAGCTCGGCAGTGTGCCCACCGACCCGGGCGAGCTGCGTCACCGGGGCACGGAGCGAATCGAGCACGAAGGGGGTGAGGAACCAACCGCCGATCGCGCCCACCAGCACCGCGACGACCGCCTTGAAGAGACGGTTGCGCAGCTCGATCAGGTGCTGCCCGAGGGACATGCGGCCTTCGGGCTCCTTCGGCCGGCGCCCTTGCCGCTTCTCTCGCCCGCTCGCGGTCGTCGAAGCCATGGTCCGATCCTACGGCAGCGGTCTCTCAGTGCACGTCGAGAGCGGCGGCGGCGAAGTCGTGGACGGCCTGCCGGGCGGCCGGCGGGTCGAGCACCACGGCACGGCCCGGCAAGCCGGCGACCAGACGGACCACTCCGTCGAACCCGGCCGAGGCCGCGAGCCGGATGCGCACCCGTCCGTCGTCGTCCGGCGCGTCCGCGGTGTCCGCGAGGAAGTCGGCCACCAGCGGCAGCGACGACCCGTCGAGCTCCACCGTCACGATGACGTCCTGGGCGCTCTGCTGGAACAGCGTGTCCGGCAGGACCACGTCGTCGATGGTCCGTTCCGCGGGACGGCCGTCGACGCGCACGCCGGACATCCGGTCCAGTCGGAAGGTCCGGATCGCGGCACGGTCGAGGTCCCAGGCGCGCAGGTACCAGTCCGCGTCGATCGACTCCACCCGGAGCGGGTCGACCCGGCGTGTGCTGCCCTGCGTCCGCGGTCCGGCGTACTCGAACTGCAGACCGCGACGGCCCGACATGGCCTCCCTGATCACCGTGAGGGCGGCGTCGTGCAGGTCCTGGCCGACGGCGACGTTGCCCGCCACACCGCCGGCGCCACGGGACAGCTTCGCCATCAGGGCACGGATCGCGTCCTTGTCCGCGGCCTCGGGCAGCGCCGACAGGTACTGCAGCCCGGCGATGAGCGCCGAGGCCTCGCGGGCGGACAACCGCGGGGCGTCGTCGATCGCCACCAGGTTCGTCAGGACGATCATGTCGTTCTGGTCGAAGTCGTCCCACGCGATGTCGAACAGGTCACCGTGCTGGTACTGCATGGTCTCGCCGGGGACACCGGAGACCGCGATGAGCTCGACGGCACGGCGGATCCGGGACTCCGGGACGCCGAAGTGCCGTGCCGCCTCGGACACGGAGACGCGCTCGCGGTCGATCAGGTACGGCACGAGGGCCAGCAGGAACGCCAGCTTGTCCTGCGCCTGCAGCGGTTGGGCGTCAGCCATGTGTCGCTCCGTCGTTCCCCGTGGTCGCACCCGCGACGCCGCTGTCCGGTGCACCGGTGTGGTCCTCGACGAGCACGCGGAGCCGGTCGACCACGCGCTGCCGCAGGTCCTCGGGTTCGACGACGCGGACCTCGGGCCCGAAGGCCGCCAGTTCCTCGGCCAGGATCTGCGGGTCGACGTGGTGGATCACGAGTTCACCCTCGGTGGTCGAGGTCGTGTCCCGGCGTCGGGTCAGTCGTCGCTCAGCATCGGAGCCCGGGACGACGTGCACGGTCGCCGTGCGCTCGGCCCAGACGCGGTCGAGGCCCGCCAGAGCCCGCTCCCCGGCGTCGGCCGGCGCCGGGTGCTGCCCGACCTCGTACTGGGTGACCGGCCCGACGATCCGGGCGAGCAGGTAGTTCTTCTCGGAGCGGGTCGCGAACTCGTGCGCGGCGAGCATCCACCGGCCGCCGTGCTGCACGAGCGCGAGCGGGGCGAGTTCGCGCACCTGCGCCTCGTGGTGCCCCGGTGTGATGTACGAGAACCGGACGGCCGCCGCCCGGTCGAGGGCCGAACGCAGCGGCTCGAAGGCAGCGTCCCGGGTGCGCAGCCGCGGAGCGTACGCACCGATGGCAGAGGCGCCGTCACCGGCGTCGTGCTCCGACCCGTCGTCGTCGGACCCGGCGGAACGGACCTTCAGCAGACCGCGGCGGGAGTCGGCGGACAGTGCGCCCTCGCGCCAGGCCATCGCGGCCAGGGAGAGCAGCGCGGACTCGTCCGGGGTGAACCGGACGTCCAGAGGCAGGTCGTACTCGCCCTTCGGGATGCGGTAGCGCAGCGTCTGGTTGTTACCGGCGGCGCCCGGGGTCTCGATCGTCTCGAGCGGGATGCCGAGCTCGCGGACGTCGTCCTTGTCGCGCTCGAACTGTCGCTCGAGCGAGGCGTTGTCCCCGCCGGCGCTGTACCGCTGCCGGTAGCCCTGCACGTTCGCGAGGATCTCGGACTTCGTCAGCCCGGACTCCGTCGACAGCAGCGCGAGGACCAGGCTGAACAGCCGTTCCTCAGCGGGCACACGGGGAGCACGAGTGGTGGGCACGTGCCGATCCTACGCAGCCTGTGGTGCGGGTCAGCGCGGCATCACGCCGAGCACGTCGATGACGTACGCGTACGCGGCACCCTGCTCGTGCACGATCGCCAGTACCTGGTCACCCACGTGGCGGCCGAGCAGGGCGTTCCGGATGCCGTCGACGACCTGCCCCTTCGCCAGCGGCAGCGGCTGGGAGCCCGAGCCGTCGGTCCAGCTGGAGCCCGCGACGGTCGAGTCGGCCGTGCTGCTCCCCCAGGTGACGGCGGTGTACTTCACCACGGCGGTGTCCTTCGCCGTGAGGGTCGCACCGTCGCCCTTGCGGAGCAGGTGCTGCTCGTCCTGCTTCGGGGCGGACCACGACGGGATCGTGATGCCGGGCGCGCCGTCGGGTGCGAGCACGACGGCAGGCATGCCGTCGCCCGCGAGCTGTGGCGTGCCCGTGGCGCGGGCGTCGAAGGCCCGCTTGACGTCGACGACGAAGACCGCGGCGTCCTCGGCCTTCGACCCCGAGCGACCCCGGTCCGCAGCGGTGCCGGAGAGCGCGGACTTCGGCAGTGCCACGGCCAGGCGGTCGCCCACCTGGGCGCACTCGAGCGCCTCGCCGAGCGCGCCGCCGTTGGTGGAGCCCGCCGTCAACGGCGCGGTGCTGCCGGTGTAGCCGCTGGTCTGGGCCACCGCCCCGGTGGCACCGTCGACGAGCGTGTACTCGAGCACCACGGGGGTGCCGTCGCCGATCGTGCGGCCCTCGCCCTGGCGGAGCACGGAGACCTGCGTGCCGCGGACGGTCAGACCGGCCGGCACGGTGACCTTCGGCTCGGAACCGAAGGCGCCCTTCGCCGACACGGCCTGGGACGCGGCGCCGGACGGGGCGCACGTGCTGGCCGATCCCGCACCGGGCGTGGCGCACGCGGTCAGCGACGCGAGGAGTCCGATGGTGACGACGAGTGCGGGGATGGTGCGCACGGATCCTCTTTCCGGTCGATGCAGGACGGGCACGGGGGGAAGCCTACCGGTCGCCGTCGGAGGGACCGGACGCCCCGACGACGGCTGCCGTGGCCTCGGACGCTGCCGCGACGGCGGCCTCGGACGCCGCTTCGGCAGCCGCGACCTTCCGCGCCTGGGCCGCAGCCTGACGGGCGACCTTCCGGAGCTTCTTGTCGCTTGCAGCGCGTTCGCCGACGGCGCCGGGGGTCCAGGCCTCGACGTCCTCGTCGGAGAACTCCGCCTTGCCGGCTCGACGCTTCAGGTTCGGCAGGACGACACCGTCGGCCAGTCGACGGGCCGTGATGAGGAAGCCGGTGTGCGCCACCATGCGGTGGTCGGGTCGGACTGCGAGACCCTCCACGTGCCAGGTGCGCACCAGGGTCTCGCTCGACTGCGGGTCGGTGAAGCGTCCGGTGTCGCGGAGCGCCTCGGCCGTGCGGGAGAGCTGCGTCACCGTGGCGACGTAGCAGACGATGAGACCACCGGGCGCGAGGGCGTCGGCCGCCTCGTCGACGCACTCCCAGGGCGCGAGCATGTCGAGCACGACGCGGTCGATGCTCTGCGGCTCGACGGCCCGCGGCAGTTCCTCGACCAGGTCGCCGACGGTGACCGACCAGTTGTCGGGGACGGCTCCGAGGAACGTTCCCACGTTGCCACGGGCGATCGCCGCGAACTCCTCACGTCGCTCGAAGGACTGCAGGCTGCCGCTCGGGCCGATGGCGCGGAGGAGCCAGAGCGACAGTGCGCCCGACCCGACGCCGGCCTCGACCACGCGGGCACCGGGGAAGACGTCCGCGAAGGCGACGATCTGTGCCGCGTCCTTCGGGTAGACGATCGCTGCACCGCGCGGCATCGACATGACGTAGTCGTTGAGGAGCGGGCGGAGGGCCAGGTACTCGTCGCCCGTGCTGGCCCGGATGACCGAGCCGTCCGGCTGGCCGATGACGTCGTCGTGCGCGAGCATGCCGCGGTGCGTGTGGTAGACCACGCCGGGCTCGAGCGAGAGCGTCGTGAGCTTGCCCTTCGGCCCGGTCAGCTGCACCCGGTCGCCAGCGCGGAACGGACCGCGGGGCGGGGTGTGCGGGGCACCGCCGGCGGTGTGCGGCAGCTCGACATCCGGAGCAGCAGCGGCGTCGTGCACGGTGGTGTCGTCGCTCATCGCGCGTCCCCTTCGATGGCGGGGGCCGACGTCGGGACGGAGGTCGGGCCTCCCTGGCGTTCGGCTGCCCGCGCGCTGAGCGCCGGGCCGGTGAGTTCGAGCAGGCGGTCGACGTCGACGCCGCTCAGCGTGGTGAGGTGGACGTCGCTCGCGCCCTCGGCGATCGGGACGATGTGCTCCACCGCCACGGTGACGGCGCCCGAGGCCCGGGCGGAGGCGACGCCCGTGGCCGAGTCCTCGATCGCGACGCAGGCGGTGGGTTCGACCCCGAGCTGTGCGGCGGCGGTCAGGTACGCGTCCGGGTGCGGCTTCGGACGGTCGACGTCGTCACCGGCCACGACGACCCGGAAACCGCGGGCACCGAACGCCTCGGCAGTCACGAGCGCCATCGTGCGACGGGACATCGTCACGAGGGCCGTCGGGATGCCGCGGTCGTGCAGTTCCTCGACGAGTTCACGGGCGCCGGGACGCCAGGGCAGGTCGTCGCCGTGCAGCCGCTCGACCACGAAGTCGGTCATCCACTGGACGATCTCCTCGACCTCCAGGTCGACGCCCTTGTCGCGGAGGATCTCCCCCGACCGCTCCAGGCCGCTCCCGACCAGCGACAGACCGTCCTGGTGGGTCCACTCGGCGCCGTAGCGAGCGGTGAGCACGACCTGCGACTCCTGCCAGATCGGCTCGGTGTCGATGATCGTGCCGTCCATGTCCCACAGCACGGCTGCGGGCAGCACCGATGCGGGCTGGGCGGGGGTGGGGGGTTGCGCGGTCACGGGCGACGAGTCTACCGGCGGCGCGGCCGGTGGACGGCGGCCTGTGGAGAGCGGGACTATCGTGGATGCCTGATCGTGTCCGGTCGGCACGCGCGCGAGCGCGGCGGACCACTCCACCACCAGGAGGCCCTGCCGTGCCACAGCACTCCCCCTTCAGCGACGGACGGCTCCTCGTGGTCGCGTTCGAGGGCTGGAACGACGCGGGAGAGGCCGCGAGCGGTCTCGCCCGGCGCATCGTCGACGCGCTCGAGCTCGACGAACTGCGCGAGATCGACGGGGAGCGTTACGTCGACTACCAGTTCAACCGGCCCGAGGTCGGTTTCGACGACGACGGCGAACGCGGAGTGCAGTGGCCCCGCATCGTCCTGCACGGCCCCAGCGCCGAGGGCCGCCCGGTGATCGGGGCGACCGGCGCGCCGACCGAACGCGACGTGTTCGTCCTCGTCGGCCCGGAACCGTCGCGCACGTGGCGCGGCTTCTGCGCCGAGGTCATCGACCTGGCCGACGTCTACTCCATCGACGCCGTCGTGTTCGTCGGCGCGATGCTCGCCGACGTGCCGCACACCCGTCCGATCTCGGTCTTCGTGTCGAGCGAGAACGCCGGCGTCCGGGCCGCGTTCGACGTGGACAAGTCGACGTACGAGGGGCCCACCGGCATCCTCGGGGTCCTCGCCGACTCGATGGACAAGGCCGGGCTCACGACGCTCTCGCTCTGGGCGTCGGTCCCGCACTACGTGCACAACGCACCCTCCCCCAAGGCCACGCTGTCGCTCCTCGACAAGATGGAGGAGCTCACCGACGTCACCGTGCCCCGCGGCACGCTGCTCGATGACGCCGCGCAGTGGGAGGAGGGCATCGACGCCCTCGCCTCGGACGACGAGGACATGGCGTCGTACATCGGGCAGCTCGAGCAGGCGCGTGACACCGTCGACTCCCCCGAGGCCTCGGGCGACGCCATCGCGCAGGAGTTCGAGCAGTACCTCCGGCGTCGCGAGCACAAGGACGGCAAGGACGGCAACGGGGCGGCCGGCGAGGGGCCGTGGCGTCCGCCGCAGCCGCCGCAGTAGGCGCGAGACCCTGACGGACGGGAGGCCCGGGACCAGCTGGTCCCGGGCCTCCCGTCCGTCCGGTGCGTGCGTCAGGAACGCGACCCCGCTCGCCGAGACGGCGCGACTCGCCGCCCGCCGGTCGCCGGTCGCCGGTCGCCGAGGTGCCTAGACACCGGCACCTCGGGCCCCGGGACACCGGCGTGTCGGCACCTCGGCGAAGCGGGTGGGGGTGCGAACACGCGGCACGGCACGGCGCGGCGCCGCGCGGTGCCGCGTCAGCCGATGCGGATGCCGAGGAGCGCGTCGACCAGGTCGACGAGCTCGGGCGTCGCCGCCGTGCCGGCCGCGATCGCGGTGTCGACGACCGCGACGGCGCCCGGCGTGTCGAGGTCGTCCGCGACGCGGGCGCGGAGGCGGCCGATCACCTGGTCGGCGTCGTCCTGCTCGCCGCGACCGCCCGCGGCCCAGGCGTCCCAGGACGCCAGCCGGCGCTCGGCGTCCTCGAGGTCGCCGTCGAACCACTCCCAGTCGTCGGAGTAGCGGTGCGACAGCAGCGCCAAGCGGATCGCCCGCGGATCGGCGCCGGCGTCCAGCAGACCGCGGACCGTGACCAGGTTGCCGAGCGACTTCGAGATCTTCGTGCCCTGGTAGGCGACCATGCCGGTGTGCACGAACGCGTTCGCGAGCGGCTGCTGGGCGAGGGCTGCGGCGTGCCCGGCGCTCATCTCGTGGTGCGGGAAGACCAGGTCGCTGCCGCCGCCCTGCACACTGATCGGCAGGCCGAGCCGGTCGCCCGCGATGACGCTGCACTCGATGTGCCAGCCGGGACGCCCGGGGCCGATCTCGGTGTCCCAGCTCGGCTCGCCCTGGCGCTCGGCACGCCACAGGAGCGGGTCGAGGGGGTCGCGCTTGCCGGGGCGGTCGGGGTCACCGCCGCGTTCGGCGGAGAGGGCGAGCATGGTGTCGCGGTCCAGACGGCTCTCGTCACCGAGCGCCCACACGTCGTTCGCCCGGTTCACGTCGAAGTACAGGTCCTCACCGTCGGAATCGGGCGTGGGCACGGTGTAGGCGGCGCCGGTTTCCTCGAGGTAGGCGACGGCCTCGGCGACGCGGTCGACCTCGTCCGTGACGGCCACGTAGTCGTCCGGCGGCAGGACGCGGAGGGCCTCCATGTCGCGGCGGAACAGGTCGATCTGCGACGCGGCGAGCTCCCGCCAGTCGACGCCGTCGCGGGTCGCGCGCTCCAGCAGCGGGTCGTCGACGTCGGTGGTGTTCTGGGCGTACTGCACCTGCAGGCCGGCGTCGCGCCAGACCCGGCCGAGCGTGTCGAACGCCAGGTAGGTGGCGGCGTGGCCCAGGTGCGTGGCGTCGTAGGGCGTGATGCCACAGACGTACAGCGCCGCCCGGTCGGCACCGCGCGTCGGGTCGACGGGCTTGCCGGTGGCGGTGTCGTGGACGACCGGGCGGGGACCGGCGCCGGGGATCTCCGGGACGGACGGTGCCGACCAGGCCCTCATGCCTGCACCACCCCGAGCGAGAGCAGCACGATGAGGACGATGCCGAGCAGGATCCGGTAGACGACGAAGGGCATGAAGCTCCGCTTGCTGATGTAGTTCATGAAGGCGGCGATCACGACGAAGCCGACGACGAACGCCACCACGGTCGCGATGAGCGTGTCCGCCAGGCCGAACGGTGCGCCGGTGTCACCGAGGCTCGTCGCTGCCTCGTACAGGCCCGACAGGAACACCGCGGGGATCGCCAGGAGGAACGCGAACCGCGCCGCGGCCGGCCGCGTGTACCCGAGGGCGAGCCCCATCGACACGGTGGCTCCGGAGCGGGAGACACCCGGCACGAGCGCCAGGACCTGTGCCAGGCCGATCAGGATGCCGCCGGTGAAGGTCATCTGCTCGATCGGACGGACCTTGCGGCCGACGCGGTCCAGCACGCCCAGGACGACCCCGAAGACGATGAGGACGATGGCGACGATCCACAGCGACCGGAACGTGGTCTCGATGGTGTCCTGCAGGAGCAGCCCGATGACGCCGATCGGGATCGTGCCGATGATGACGAGCCATCCGACGCGGACGTCCGGGTCGTTCCGTGGCACCTTCCCGGCCAGGGCGCCGAACCACTTCCGGACGATCCGGACGATGTCCTTCCAGAAGTAGATGAGCACGGCGGTCTCGGTGCCGAGCTGCGTCACCGCCGTGAAGGCCGCGCCGGGGTCCTGTGCGTCGGGCAGGAACAACCCGACGATGCGCAGGTGGGCGCTGGAGGAGACCGGCAGGAACTCCGTCAGCCCCTGAACGAAGCCGAGGAAGATCGCTTCGAAGATGTGCACGTGTGCGGCCTTTCGCCGGTGCTGGACTCGGTTGTGCCGTCACCGACGACGACCATGCACGGTATCAGTAGGTCGCGAACAGGTCCCCGAGGACGCGGCGGCCGAACGCCAACGACTCGAGCGGAACGCGCTCGTCGACGCCGTGGAACATCGCCGGGAAGTCGACGCCGGCCGGCAGCTGCAGCGGCACGAAGCCGTACCCGGCGATGCCCAGTCGCGAGAGCGCCTTGTTGTCGGTACCGCCGGACAGCAGGTACGGCAGCACCGGAGCACCCGGGTCGTGACGCTCGAGGACGTCCCGGACGGCGTCGACGAGCGGGCCGCCGAAGTCCTGCTCGAGCCCGACGTCCTGGTGCGTCATCGTGACCTCGACCTCGTCGCCGGCCAGTTCGCGGACCCGGGCCAGGACCGCGTCCTCGTCACCGGGCAGGCAGCGGATGTCGACGAGCGCGGTGGCCTGGTCGGGGATCACGTTGTGCTTGTACCCGGCGCTCAGGACGGTCGGGTTCGTCGTCGTGTGCAGGGCGGCGTGGATGAAGCGGGCGGCCGACCCGGTGGCGAGCGCGACCTCGTCCGGTCCGGTGGCGACCGGGTCGACGCCCAGGAACCGGGCCACCTCGGCGACCATCGCGGTGGTCGTGTCGGACAGCCGGACCGGCCACTCCTCGCTGCCGATCCGGGCGACGGCGGCGGCGATCGTGGTGACCGCGTTGTCCTTGATGACGTGCGAGCCGTGTGCCGCCGTCCCCCGCGCGGTGAGCTTCACCCACATCAGGGCCTTCTCGCCGGTCTGCAGCAGGTACGCGCGCCGGTCACCGACCGTGATCGAGTAGCCACCGACCTCGCTGATCGCCGCGGTGGCGCCGTCGAAGACCTCGGGGTGGGTGTCGACCACGTGGTGGGCGCCGAGGATGCCGCCCGCCTCCTCGTCGGCGAAGTACGCGATCACCAGGTCGCGCTCCGGGGCGCCCCGCTGCTCGATGACGTCCGACAGCGCGGTGAGCATCATCGCGTCCATGTTCTTCATGTCCACGGCGCCGCGGCCCCAGAGGGACCCGTCGCGCACCTCGCCGCCGAACGGGTCGACGGACCAGTTCGCCGGGTCGGCGGGGACGACGTCGAGGTGTCCGTGCACGACGAGTGCCGGCTTGCTGCGGTCACGACCGGGCACGCGGGCGACGACGCTGACGCGGTCCGGTTCGGACTCGAACAGCTGCGGCGCGAGCCCGAGCTCCTGCAGCGCGGACTCGACGTAGTGCGCCGCCTCGGTCTCACCGCGCGACTTCCCCTCACCCCAGTTCGTCGTGTCGATCCGGATCAGGTCCCGCGCGATCGCCGCGGTGCGTTCCAGCTCGGACGTCATGGTCCAACGCTACCGGCGAAGCCGCTCCGACTGCGCCGCGCCCGGGATGCGCGACCGTGTTCAGCGCGCGTTCACACCCGTGCTAGTGTCTTCTCTCGGCAGGAACGCCGGGGAAACCCGGTTGAACGGCCCGATGCGAGCATCATGTGCAACGCATCACACCCAGTCCGGGTGGCGGAATTGGTAGACGCGCTAGCTTGAGGTGCTAGTGCCCGTATTAGGGCGTAGGGGTTCAAGTCCCCTCTCGGACACGCAGTACCCGCTCTTCGGAGCACGTACTCGAACACTTGTGTTGAGACAAGCGGCGAACGGCCCTCCTTCGGGAGGGCCGTTCGTTTTGGTGCGCCCGTGACGGGGCTTCTGCGTTCTCCGGCCGCCAGGTCACGGACGGGAGGCCCGTCACCACCTGGTCGTGCGCCTCCCGTCCGTCCCGTGCTCCCTCACGGACCAGCTCGTCAGCGCCGCGCGCGCCGCACCACCCACACGGCCACGCCGCCGATGAGCAGGTAGGGCCACATGGTGACGACCGGGTCGAGCACCCCGTGCCGCCAGTCGCTCCGGGTCGACCCGAGCCGTGCACCGATCGGACTGTCGGCCTGCTCCGCGGCGATGCCGGTCTCGCGGATCAACCGGTCCGGCCGCCCACGCAGCGCGTCCGTCACGCGGTGGGTGGCCACGTCGAGCCGGTCGCCGACGACGAGCAGCATCCAGTGCGCCAGGCGCCCCTCGCTGAACCGCCGGTACGCGTACCGCTTGACGATCCCGGCGGGACCGGCGAGCGGCTGCGCGGTCCCGAACACGGGCGTGACGTGGGCGTGCTCGATCGACCGCTCGCGTCCCTCGGCTCCGGCCTGCTGCTCGGGACGCTCCCAGTGGGCGTTGGTGGCGGAGCCGGCCTCGCGGGACAGTTTCGGCACGCTCGGCCGGTCGGCCAGGTCCAGGTCGCTCCCCCACCCCGGGATCCGTGCCCGGAGCTCGTCCGCGGACGGCAGGTCCCGGGGCTTGTCCGCCACGTAGGCGATGTGGTCGTCTGCGTTGCTCATGCTCTGCTCTCCGTTCCCGGTCCCGCTCACGGCACGATCACCGGCTTGATGCACCCGTCGAGCTTCGACGAGAACAGGTGGTAGGCCTCACCGATGTGCTCGAGCGGGATCCGGTGCGTGATGATGTCGCTCGGTTTGAGGTGCCCGGCCTGGATGTGCTCCAGCAAGCGCGGCCACTGACGCTTCACCGGCGCCTGGTTCATGTGGATCGTGACGCCCTTGTTCATCGCGTCGCCGAACTTCACGAGGTTCGGGATGGGCCCGTAGGCGCCCATCGCCGACACGGTGCCGCCCTTCCGGACGCCGTCGATCGCCCAGTTCAGCGCGACCGGCGACCCGCCCTGCATCTTCAGCTTCGCGCTCGAGACGTGCATCAGGAAGTTGCCGTCCGCTTCGGCACCGACCGCGTCGATGACGCTGTCCGCTCCGAGGAAGTCCGTCTGCTTCTTGATCTCGACGACGACGTCGTCCACCTCGGCGAAGTTGATCGTCTCGGCCTGGGCGAACTCGCGCGCCTTGGCCAGGCGGTACTCGAGCTGGTCGATGACGATCACCCGTCCGGCACCCATGAACCACGCCGACTTCGCTGCGTACAGCCCGACCGGTCCGGCACCGAGCACCACGACGGTGTCTCCCTCCCGGATCGAGGCGAGCTGCGCTCCGAAGTACCCCGTGCCCAGGGCGTCCGTCATCATCAGCGCGTCCTCCGGGTCGAGCCAGTCCGGGATCACCTGCGGGCCGACGTCGGCGAACGGCACCCGGACGCGTTCCGCCTGGCCGCCGTCGTAGCCGCCGGTGGTGTGTGAGTAGCCGAAGATGCCGCCGACCGCGGTGGCGTTCGGGTTCACGTTGTGGCAGTTCGTGAAGAGACCGCGGGCGCAGAACCAGCAGGTGCCGCAGGAGATGTGGAACGGCACCATCACCCGGTCTCCCACGTTCAGGGTCTCCACGGACGACCCGACTTGTTCGACGACCCCGATGAACTCGTGGCCGAAGGTGTGGCCGACGCGGGTGTCGGGCATCATGCCGTGGTACAGGTGCAGGTCCGACCCGCAGATCGCCGCCCGTTCGACGCGGATCACGGCGTCGTTCGGGTGCTCGATGCGGGGGTCCGGCTTGTCCTCGACGCGGACCCGGTAGGGGCCGCGGTAGGTCATGGCGCGCATGGCGCTCCTCTCGGTCGTGCCGTCCACGCTGACGGTCGGCGGTTGGGAGGAGGTCCAGGGTCGCGTTCCCTGTCCCAGCCGACAGCAGCGCAGACCAGGACCGGTGGCAGACCGACGGGAGGCCCGGTACCAGCTGGTACCGGGCCTCCCGTCGGCAGGCAGTCGCGTCGCGACGCGTGCGCTAGCTCTTCGCCGCGTCGACGAAGGTGCGACGCGGGTCGGTCTCCTTGATGAGGGAGGTCGCGTCCCGGCCGGACACCGCACCGGTGACCCAGCCGATGACGATGCGCGCCTTGCGGTTCAGCGTCGGCATCGCGTACACGTGGTACGCCCGGTGCGCAAGCCAGGCCAGCAGGTTCGTCATCTTGATGCCCTTGATGTTCGCCGCACCCTTGGCGACACCGTACGAGGCGACCGTGCCGATCGACGGGTGGCGGTACTCCTCGAGCGGCTTGCCGGTGATCGACGCCACGATGTTGTCGGCGACGACGACGGCCTGACGGACGGCGTTCTGGGCGTTCGGCGGGTAGTAGGCCGGCTGCTTCTCGGCGGTCAGGTCGGGGACCTGGGCGACGTCACCGAGGCCCCAGACACCGGGGACGACCTCGTGGGTGTCCTCGGCTTCGACCTGGAGCTTCGCGTTGGCCGCGAGGTGCCCCTTCGGCCCGCGCGGCAGGTCGGTGGCGTCGAGCAGCGGGTTCGGCTTGACGCCGGCCGTCCAGACGAGCAGACCGGTGGCGAACTCGTCGCCGTCGGAGAGCTTGACGATCCCGCCCTCGCAGCTCGGCATGGTCGTCTTGAGGCGGACGTCGATGCCGCGGGCACGGAGGGACTCGAGGGTCCACTTCGACAGCTCGGGGCCGACCTCGGGTGCGACCCGGTCGAGGGCGTCGATGAGCACCCAGCGAGGCTGCTCGCCGGCGAGCGACGGGTACGTGGCGATCGCGGCCTGGGAGACGTCGAACAGCTCACCGATCGCCTCGACGCCCGTGTAGCCACCGCCGATGAAGATGCTGGTGAGGAGACGACGACGCTCGTCCTCATCACGGGTGGCGGCGGCCTTCGCGATGTTGTCGAGGAGCTTCGCACGCACGTACGCGGCTTCCTCGACGGTCTTGAAGCCGACGCCGACCTCGTCGAGGCCCGGGGTCGGGAAGGTGCGGGTGACCGAACCGAGCGCGACGACGAGGTGGTCGTAGCCGAGGGTGCGGTCGTCGCCGCCGGCCGTGGCGACCGCGACGGCCTTGTCGGCCGAGGAGATGCCGGTCACCTTGCCCTGGATGACCCGGGTCTTGCGGAGCGCGCGTCGGAGTTCGACGGTGACGTCCTTGGGGGCGATGTGACCGCCGGCGACCTCGGGCAGGAACGGCAGGTACGTGTAGTACGTGTTCTGGTCCACGAGGGTGATGCGCATCGGCACCGTGGCGGCGTGCTTCTGCAGCTGCTTGACGGCGGTGTAGCCGGCCGAGCCGCCGCCGAGGACGAGGACGTGAGGGATGGAGTCTGCCATTCCTCCGGTCTACCCGATCCTGCCCGTCCCCGTCACCAGCGCCGCACCTGTCCGGGCGATCCGTACCGGATCCTGGTCACTTCCTGCCGTCCCGGAGGCGCCACCAGGCGGTCTCGGCGATCTCCCGGCCGGTGTAGACGCCGTACTGGGTGCGGCGGGACTCGTGCAGCGAGAACCGCCGGAGCCGGTAGCCGCCGCCGAACCGGTCGATGATCGCCTCGGGTGAGGAGTCCGCGTCGCGCTTGACGTACCAGGTGCGGTCGTCGTCGACGGGCTCGATCACGCGCGGACCGTCTTCACCGACGACCGCCGATGCGGGACCGCAGGATGTCGATGCGCTTCTGGATCTGCTCGATGCTCGCCTGCGCCACGGCGGGTCCCCCGCTGATCCGACGGAGTTCGGCGTGGATCGACCCGTGCGGCTCGTTCGCGTGTCGGGACCAGATCGAGACGAGGCGCTGGAGTTCGGAGCGCTGCTCCTTGATGGTCATGTACATCGGCCGGTTCTCCGGCTCCGGCGCCTTCGGCAGCCCGTCCTTCACGACGCGGCCCTTGGACCGCTTCGCCTGCGTGGCCTGACGGGCACGGAGCAGGTCCCGCACCTGGTCGGGTTCGAGCAGGCCCGGGATCCCGATGAAGTCGAGTTCCTCGAGCGAGCCGACCTCGCCCCCGGTGCCGAACTCACCGCCGTCGTAGAGCACCCGGTCGAAGGACGCCTGCGAGTCGAGCGCCTCGAACGGCTGCATGTCGAGCAGGCTCTCGGAGGCACGGTCCTCTTTGTTGGCCTCGGCGACCATGGCGTCTTCTGGGTTGTACATGCCGTCCTCGGCGTCCTTCGGACGGTCGAGTGCGTGGTCCCGCTCCAGCTCGAGGGTGGCGGCGAGGGCCATCAGGCCGGGCACGCTCGGCAGGAACACCGACGCGGTCTCACCACGACGACGGGCGCGGACGAACCGGCCGATGACCTGGGCGAAGAACAGCGGTGTGCTCGCACTCGTCGCGTACACGCCGACGCACAGGCGCGGGACGTCGACGCCTTCGGAGACCATGCGGACGGCGACCATCCAGCGCGAGGTGTCCTCGGCGAAGGACTGGATGCGGCTGGAACCGGCGGCCTCGTCGGAGAGCACGACGGTGGGGCGTTCCCCGGTGATCCGCTGCAGGATGCGCGCGTAGGCCCGGGCGGTGGTCGTGTCGGTCGCGATGACCAGCCCACCTGCGTCGGGGACACCGCGGCGCACCTCGGTGAGGCGTTTGTCGGCGGCCGAGAGCACGGCGGGCATCCACTCGCCCTCGGGCGACAGGGCGGTCCGCCACGCCTGCGCGGTGATGTCCTTCGTGACGGCTTCGCCGAGGGACGCCGACATCTCGTCGCCCATCCGGGTCTTCCAGCGCATCTGGCCGGCGTACGCCATGAACAGCACGGGTCGGACGACGCCGTCCTTGAGCGCGCGGCCGTAGCCGTAGTTGTAGTCGGAGATCGAGGTGCGGATGCCCTGCTCGTCGGGGGCGTACTGCACGAACGGGATCGGTGCCGTGTCGGAACGGAACGGGGTGCCGGAGAGCGAGAGGCGCCGGGTGGCCTTCGAGAACGCCAGCCGGATGCCGTCACCCCAGGTGAGGGCGTCGCCGCCGTGGTGCACCTCGTCGAGGACGACCAGGGTCTTGCCGCCGGCGGTGATCCGTTCGTGCACCTCGGGGTTCATGCCGACCTGGGCGTAGGTGATCGCGACGCCCTGGTAGTGCCGACCGAACATGCCGTCGCCGTTCTTGAACATCGGGTTGAGTCGGATGTTGACGCGGTCGGCGGCGTCGGCCCACTGGCGCTTGAGGTGCTCGGTCGGTGCGACGACGACGAGCCGGTCGACGGTGCCGCGGGCGAGCAGCTCGGTCGCCAGCCGCAGCGCGAAGGTCGTCTTGCCCGCGCCCGGGGTGGCCGCTGCGAGGAAGTCGCGCGGCTCCTTCTCGAAGTACTTCGTCAGCGCCTCGACCTGCCAGGCACGGAGCTTCGAGGCGGTGCCCCATGCGGCTCGTTCCGGGAACGCCGGGGAGAGGTGCTCGGCGGCCGCGTTGCCCGCGACCTCGGCGATGGCGGCCGGTTCGGTCGGAGCCGGCTGGGTCGGGGCGGTCCCGTTCGCCGACGGCCCGTCGATCGGGAGTTCGGCGGGTTCCTGGTGCTCGATGTTCTCCGCTGCGCTCACTCCACCCGAGTGTACCGGCACGCTCAGTCCTGTCGGGCGTGCGGGGCACGCTGCTCGGGCGTCGCGCGGACGAGCGAGGCGGGTCGCAGCACGCCGGCGCCGAAGCGTGCGGTGACGGCGTCGACGGTGGTCTCGGTCTCACGCCACGGCGCGTCGTCGTCCCACAGGGCGTTGCTCGCGGCTGCCGGCACCAGGTTCTCGCCGCGGACGCCGATCAGTCGGATGCGGTTGCCCGGCCGGTGCAGGACGTCGTACAGCTCGACGGCTTCGCGGTGGATCCGCTTGGCGACGTCGCTGGGTTCGGCGAGCGTGCGGGACCGGGTGAGCGTGGTGAAGTCGGTGTACCGGACCTTGAGCGCGACCGTGCGCGCCTGCACCTCGGCGCGGCGGAGCCGGACCGCGACCTTCTCGGCCAGGCGCAGCAGCTCGCGGGCGACGTCGTCGCGTTCGGTGAGGTCGCGGCCGAAGGTGACCTCGTGCCCGATCGACTTCTCGCCCACCCCGGCCTCGACGGTGCGCGGGTCGCGGCCCCAGGCGAGGTCGTGCAACCGCTGCCCGCCGGACGGTCCGAGCAGGGCCACGAGCGACGGCAGCGGCGTGGTGGCGAGGTCGCGGACGGTGCGGATCCCCCGGCGCTCGAGGGTCTCCTGCGTCTTGCCGCCGACGCCCCAGAGCGCGGAGACGGGTTGCGGGTGCAGGAACTCGATCGTGTACGCGTGCGGGACGACGAGCAGCCCGTCGGGCTTGGCGCGGCTGGACGCCAGCTTCGCCACGAACTTCGTGGACGCGGCACCGACCGAGCAGTGCAGCCCGGTCTCGGCGAACACGGTCCGTCGGATCTCGGTGCCGATCTGCCACGGCGTGCCGTAGAGCCGGAGCGCACCGGCCACGTCGAGGAACGCCTCGTCGATACCGAGCCGCTCGACCCGCGGCGTGAACCGGTCGAAGATCCGCATGACCTGGGCGGAGCGCGCGCTGTACTTCTCGAAGTGCGGTTCGACGATGACGGCCGCGGGGCAGCGGCGTTTCGCGACGGCCATCGGCATCGCGGAGTTGATGCCGTACTTGCGGGCCTCGTAGGTGGCGGCGGTGACGACCGAGCGGTCCGAGTCGTGGCCGACGATGACCGGCAGGCCGACCAGGTCGGGGCGGTCGAGGAGTTCGACGGAGGCGAAGAAGGCGTCCATGTCGACGTGCAGGACCGTCGCCGTGGCGTCGTCGACCGGTGCGTCGGTGACGAGTCGGTTCCGTCCGTCCTGCTTGCTCACGGGGTCATGCTCGCACGGACCGGCGACACCCGGACCGACGGCGCCCGCGACACCGGACCCCGCGCGACCGGGACGGGCTCAGCCGGGCAGCGGCCCGAACTCCGCCGCCGCGATCGTCCGCATCGCCGAGTCCCGCGTCGACGGGTGGTACTGGCCGGCGCGGACGTCCCGGGCCAGGCGGGCGAGTTCGTCCGACGCCCGGAACGCCGATCCGCCGACGACCCGCAGCGCCTCGTCCACCACGGACTGCGCCGTGTCCACCGCACGGGTCTTCGTGCCGACGAGCAGCGGGAACCACCGGTCGTGCTCGACGAGCTCGTCAGCGTCCCGGGCGAGCGCGTCGACCTGCAGCGCGATGGCGTCGGTCGCACTGCGCATCGCGGCGACCGCGCGCCGGACGTCCGGGTCGGCCGAGCGCCGCGTTCCGTCCATGGCGACCCGTTCGGCGACCCGCTCGACCGCCAGGGTGACGGCCCGCGAGGCGATCCCGACGTACACCGACGCCACGAGCAGTTCGAACGCGGCGAAGATCCCGAAGACGAGCGGGTCCGCGACCGGCCCGACCGGCAGCACCCGGACGATGCGCTCCGCCGGCACGTGCAGCCCCTCGAGGATCGTCGTCCGACTCTGCGTCGCCCGCATGCCGAGCGTGTCCCAGTCGTCCAGGTGCCGGACCCCGTCGTCGGCACGGACCGCGAAGCCGTGCACGAGCCGCGGTCCGGTGCCCGAGGTGTCCTTCCCGAACACGCTCAGCAGGTCCCACGCGGGTGCGAGCGACGTCGACACCTTCGTGCCGGTGAACCGGTACCCGCCAGCGCCGTCCGGCTCGGCTGTCGTCAGCGAGTCGAAGAGCACGGCGTCGTTGCCCGGCTCGCTCACCCCGAAGGCGAGCAGCCGGTCCGCCGCCGCGGCGTCCGTGACGGTCTGGAGGAACGTCCCGCCCCGTGCGGACACGCTGCGCGCCGCCTGCACCCACACCTGGTGCATGCCGAGTCCGAGCGCCGTCGCCGGTGCCGCGGTCGCGAGGGTCCGCTGGACCGCAGCGGTCTCACGGAGACCCAGCCCCGAGCCTCCGTCCCCGATCGGCACCCCGATCCGGAGGTACCCCGCCTGCCGGAGCTCCGCCAGGTCCTCCGCGCAGAAGGCGTTGTCGGTGTCGTAGCCGGGGGCGCGTGCGGCGATGCGTGCCAGGAGGTCGTCCGGAACGGTCCAGGGACGTCGCTTGCCGGGAGTGGACTCGGTCATGGGACGAGAGTACGGTCGCCTGTCGTGTCAGACGAGCATCCCTGGACCCGGTACGTCGCGATCGGTGACTCCTTCACCGAGGGGATCGGTGACCCGGACCCGCACTCGGTCGGCGGCCACCGCGGCTGGGCCGACCGCGTGGCCGAGACCCTGGCCGACCGCACCGACGAGGACTTCGGCTACGCCAACCTCGCCGTTCGTGGACGTCTGCTCGGGCAGATCGTCGACGAGCAGGCCGAGGCCGCCGTCGCCCTCGCTCCGGACCTGATCACCGTGTCGGCGGGCGGCAACGACATCATCCGACCGGGCTCCGACCCGGACGCCCTGGCGGAGCGCTACGACCGGATGATCGCGACCCTCCGTCGTGACGGTGCGACCGTGGTGCTGTTCACCGGCCCCGACGTCGGCATGACGCCGGTCCTCGGCATGGTGCGCGGCAAGACCGCCATCTACAACGAGCACCTGCAGGCCATCGCGCTGCAGCACGGGGCGCTCGTCACGAACCTCTGGGCGCTCCGGGTGCTGCGGGACCCGCGGATGTGGGCCGCCGACCGTCTGCACCACTCCCCGCTGGGACACGCCACCGTCGCCGCCGCCGTGCTCGACACGCTCGGCGTCGCCCACGAACTCGGCGCCGCGGTCCCCGAGCCGCTCGCCGCTCGGCCCTGGCGGGAGGCCCGCGTCGAGGACCTCGGCTGGGCGAAGGAGTACCTCGTGCCGTGGGTGGTCCGACGCGTCCGTGGGACGTCGTCGGGCGACGGCATCACGGCCAAGCGGACCTCGCTGCAGCCCGTGGCACCGCGCGACTGAACGCTGCCCCAGGCCAGGCCAGGCCAGGCCAGGTCAGGTCATGTCAGCCGGCGAGTGAACGGTCGAGCTCGACACCGCGGAACGGGTTCGACCACCGCCACCAGACTCCCGGGTCCTCGATGGACCGGTCGAGCTCGAGCGGAACCGTCACCGGGTCGTGGTGCGACACCGCGAACCGCACCGACCCGACCCGCTCCCCCGCCGACCCGAACGTCAGCGGTTCCAGCGTCGTCTTCGCGGTCACGTCGGTCCGTCCCCAGACCAGGAGCGATGCGGCCCGGCTCGCCGTCGCGTCGACCTCTTCCTGCCAGGGCGCCTGGTACGTGCCGAAGGTCTGCCCGGCGTTCGTCAGGGTGATGGTGTGGAAGTCGTCCGCCACCGAGTGGAGCAGCTTCCGCACGTCGCCGTCGAGCGAGTCGTGGTCCACCCCGCCGAGCATCGCCCCGATCACCGTCACGGTGCGGCCACCGCGCTGGTACGTCGCCGCGAAGAGCAGGCACGCCCCGGCCTCGTCGAGCGTGCCGGTCTTGATGCCCTCGACGCCGTCCATGCCGAGCAGCTTGTTCGAGTTCTCGATGTCGCCGACGCCCGGCACCGTCGCCGTGGCGGTCCCGACGACCTCCTTGACGAGCGGGTCCGCCAACGCCAGCCTGCCGAGGTCGACCAGGTCCGTCGCGGTGCTCTGGTTCCGGGGGTCCAGGCCGGTTGGCTCCACGATCGTGGTGTCGTCCAAGCCGTGGCCGTCGAGCCAGGTCGCCGCGGCCTTCCGGTAGCCGTCCATCGACCCGAACGCCCAGAGCGCCAGCGAGCCGGCGTAGTTGTTCGCCGACTTCATCAGCATCACCTGGAACGCCCGGTACTCGGACAGCCGCAGGTTCGTCGGGAGCGGCGCCACCTCACCGTTCTGCGCCGCGTACTGGCCGTACAGCGCCTCCATCTGGGGCGTGAACCGCACGTCCGGGCCCTGGTCACCGGGCTGCAGCGGCTTCTCCTCGAGCACGACCAGAGCCGTGACGACCTTCGAGATGCTCGCGATCGAGCGGGCCTTCCGGTCCCCGCTGGTGGTCAGGCTCTCCGGGAAGCCGTCAGCCTCGACCGCCGTCGCACCGTAGTCCGGGAACCGGACGTCCGCGGCGCTCGCGGTCGGCGGCCGGTACGTCGCCGTGCTGGCCGTCGCCGGTGCGAACGGCACGACTGCGGCGGCCACCAGGAAGGCGACGACGAGCAGGAGCACCGCGATGACGGCAACCGTCACGGGCCTCCGGATCGCGGAGCGGGGGCGGCGGACGACGTTCGGCACGAGACCGGATCGTACTGGAGGCCCGGGGCGGGTCCCTGGGTCCGGTGCGGCTCGTCGCGGGGCCGGGGTGGGCCTCCCGGCACTGCGCCGTCCTGCTCTGGAGGAGCGCGTCAGTCTGACTAGACTCCTGCCGGGCGCAGCGGTGCGCCTGGCAGCCAGAGGGGGCAGCAGCATGACGAGTCGGTACCGGGGAAGCCTGACGGCGGTCCTCGCAGGGGTGGCCGCGGTCGTCGCGCTCACCGGCTGTTCGATGGCGGACCAGGGTGTGCCGCCGGCTCCGGCGACGACCGAGCCGACCCTCAGCGCCCAGGCGCGCGCCGACATCGCCGCCGCACAGGCACAGGCCGACGCGGCACACGCGACCGCCGCACCGACCGCCGTGGCGTCCGACACCATCCGGACGTGGCCCGCGCTCGACCACGGCACACGTCCCCACGCCACCGGCCCGGCCAGCAGGTCCGCTGCCGGTGTCTACACCTACACGGTGCAGCCGGACGACGTCGTCTCCGTGATCGCCCTGCGGTTCGGACTGTGCAACGCGGACCTCACGTACCCCGCGTCGGACACCGGTGTGCTGACGCCCGGGGAGGTCCTCACGCTCGAACGCCGCATGACACAGGACGGCGTGAGCCAGCAGGACGCAGACGCCGAGCACTCGGGCTGGCGCTGCAACTACCCCGGCTGACCGCCAGGGCGACGGACGATCGCCGAGAACGCGCGCTCGCCGTCTACGCCTTCTCGTCGACCAGCGCGACGAACCGGCTGCCGACACCCTCGACCTCGTGCCGCACGAAGCCCGCGGTCGGCTCAGGAGCCTGGTACGGCGCGTGGTAGTCGCACATCAGGTGGTCCCAGTCGGGCCACCACTTCTTCGGCCGCGCCTCTTCCCAGTAGCCGCACACGACGCACTCCAGGCGCACCCACACCTTCTTCGCACCCGTGCGGTTCGCCCGCGACTGCACCAGCCAGGCGGGCGGGTCCTGCTCGATCGCTGTCAGTTCAGCCTCGCTGAGGCGCGACGGGATCCCGTGGTGGGTCGCCATCTCGAGGGTGATGTCGAGCCGGACGGCGGCGTCGCGTCGGGAGAGCATCCGGCAAGCCTAAAGGAGGGGATCAGCGTGCACGTTGCGCGTGCGCGACCGCCCACAGGCCGACGGCGCTCGCCGCGGCCACGTTGAGTGAGTCGACGCCGTGGTGCATCGGGATCCGCACCGTGGTGTCGGCCGCCGCGACCGCGGCCGGCGTGAGGCCCTGTCCCTCGGTGCCCATGACCAGGGCGACCCGCTCCGGCACGTCGGCGACGAACTCCTCCAGGTCGACGGAGCGGTCGGTGAGGGCCATCGCGGTGACGTGGAAGCCCTGCGCGCGGAGGTCCTCCCCCGCGGCCGGCCACTCCCCGATGCGCGTCCAGGGGACCTGCAGCACGGTGCCCATGCTCACCCGGACACTCCGGCGGTAGAGCGGGTCGGCGCAGCGTGGGCTCACCAGGACCGCGTTGGCACCGAGACCGGCGACGCTGCGGAAGACGGCCCCGACGTTCGTGTGGTCGACGATGTCCTCGAGGACGACGACGAGCCGGGCGTCGCGCACGACGTCGGCGACGCTGGGCAGCTCGGGTCGGTGCATCGCCGCGATCGCGCCGCGGTGCATCCGGAAGCCGGTGAGCTCCTCGAGCAGCGCGTCCGATCCGACGAAGACCGGGCCGTCGTGCTCGGCGACCAGCGGCAGCACGCTGTCCAACCACTTCTCCTGCACCAGGACACTCCGCGGCACGTGCCCGGCACGGACGGCGCGCTCGATGACGGTGTTCGACTCGGCGATGTACAGCCCACCCTCGGGCTCCGTCACGCGGCGGAGTGCCACGTCGGTGAGCCGGGCGAAGTCGTCCAGGCGCGGGTCGTCGAGGGAGTCGATGCGGACGGGGTGCACGGTGCTCGTTCCGGTCGGGAGGATCGTGGTCGGGTCGCGGACGTCGGCCCGGGGAAGGACCGGGGACGCTCGGCGGTTGAGGGTACCGTGGACACGATGGCGACGAGCGACGGCACAGCGACCGACGGCACGGCGACGGACGGCACGGCGACCGACGAGACCGTCACCGACGTCGACCGGGCGGTCGCGGTCCTCCGCGGCAAGCGCATCGCCGTCCTGA
This sequence comes from Curtobacterium sp. MCPF17_011, assembly GCF_003234145.1. Taxonomy (NCBI): domain Bacteria; kingdom Bacillati; phylum Actinomycetota; class Actinomycetes; order Micrococcales; family Microbacteriaceae; genus Curtobacterium; species Curtobacterium sp. MCPF17_011. The sequence goes on along the minus strand of NZ_QKSK01000004.1, from coordinate 13,008 downwards.
CGGGCGCCGGTGTCAGCACCGACTCCGGCATCCCCGACTACCGCGGCGCGGGACGTGTCGTCCGGAAGCCGATGACCTTCCAGGAGTTCCTCTCAGACCCTGCGAAGCGCCAGCGCTACTGGGCGGGCTCGCACCTGGGGTGGCGGACGTTCGCCGCTGCCCGGCCGAACGACGGACACCGGGCTCTGGCCGCCCTCGAGTCCGCCGGGGTCGTCAGCGGCATCGTCACCCAGAACGTCGACGGCCTGCACCTGCGAGCCGGGTCCCGTCGGGTCGTCGAGATCCACGGCTCGATGGACCGCGCCGTCTGTCTGACCTGCGGGCAGGTGTTCTCCCGCGCCGACCTGGCCGCCGTGCTGGACCGCGAGAACCCGTGGATCGACGAACCGGGTTCGGTGCAGCTGCAGCCGGACGGCGACGTGGAGATCAGCGACGTCCAGCGGTTCCGGGTGCCCGACTGCACCGTGTGCAGCGGCGTCCTGAAGCCCGACGTGGTGTTCTTCGGCGAGTTCGTCCCCGCCGAGAAGTTCCGCGAGGCCGTGTCGATCGTGGCCGAGGCGGACGCGTTGCTCGTCGTCGGCTCCTCGCTGACCGTGAACTCCGGCGTCCGCCTGCTCGACCACGCGACCCGGCGGAAGCACCCGGTCGTGATCGTGAACCGCGGCGTGACCCGCAGCGACCGTCGTGCCGCGGTGAAGATCGACGCCGGCACGACCGAGACCCTCGTCGAACTGGCGGCGCGGCTGTCCGCGTCTGCGATGATCGACGGGTGACGACGCTCCTCTACCTGGTCCGCCACGGCGAGACCGACTGGAACCGGCAACGACGCATCCAGGGTTCGACGGACGTGCCGCTCAACGACACCGGGCGCCGACAGGCTGCCGAGACCGCTACGCTGCTCACCCGCCGCCGGTTCGACGCCGTCGTCTCGTCGCCGCTGTCCCGGGCGCTCGAGACCGGCACGATCATCGCCACGCGCCTCGGCCTCCCCGAGCCGTCGACGTACGACGGGCTGCGTGAACGCTCCTACGGTGACGCCGAGGGGCTCACGCACCCGGAGATCGAGGCCCGCTGGCCGCACGACGCGGTGCCGGGGCGCGAATCCCGCGCCGCGCTGCTCGACCGCGTCACCGAGACGCTCGCCGAGATCGCCGTCCGCTTCGACGCCGGCTCGGTCGTCGTCGCGACCCACGGCGCAGTCATCCGGACCGTGGTCGACGCGGCCGCTCCGGGCACCATCGAGCGGTCGACCGTGCCGATCCGGAACGGGTCGGTGCACTCGTTCCGCTGGGACCCGGAGCGCTTCCGTGCTGAACTCGTCCGCTCCGACGACCCGATCGAGGACGTCTCGGACGCCCCGGGTCGCTACGCCTTCGAGTACCAGAACCCGCTCGAACGCCGGCACTGACCCGGGTCAGGTGCCCGAACCGCCCGTGTAGCCGGTCCCACCCGCGGTCCGGGCGGCCTGCGCCTCGGCCACCCGCAGGTCGTGGTCACCCGGACCGCTGCCGTGCAGGACACCGGCCTCCGGCAGGTCGCGCAGCAGACGCGCTCGGCGGCGGTCGGTGACCGCCATCCCGACGGCGATCGCCACGATGACGACGCCGACAACGATGAGTGTGAAGAGCATGGTCCCCCCGTCCGACGGGAGGCCCGTGCCCCCGTCGAACTCCACCGTAGCGTGACCGAGAGCACACGCCCGGTGCGCGGACTACGCTCCGGTGGACGACGCGGCCCGACGCTCGGTCCGCCCGCTGCGAGGTGACGCTGTGAGCGCTGGTGGACGGCACACCGACGGTCCTCGCGGCCGCGATCCGTGGGATGACGACGACGACCTCGACACCGCGTTCGGACCGGACACGGCGTCGATCCGCGCCCGGTCTCGTCCCGAGCGGGTCCGGGCCGGGACGGCGATCGTCCTCGGCGTCATCGGCGTCGCGGTGGTCCTCGTCGTGGTGCTCGGCGTGATCCTGTCCGGCGTGCAACGCGGCGTCGGGGGCGTGTTCCCGCAGCCCGAGGCCGACCGAGCGCGGTTCGTGGCGGCAGCGTCGGCGCTGCCCGGGGTGACGGGCATCGAGCGGGCCCGGAGTGAGAAGACCTCGTTCGCGGGCTACGACATCACCGCCCTCGTGCGGGCCGATCCGGCGCTCGGCGCTGACGAACGCCGAGCACTCGTCTCCGCGGTGAGCGCCGCTGCGGCCGAAGCCTCGGGTTCCGGCGTCCGCATCTGGGCCGACGTCGACCTGGGGTCGCAGCAGGTCGGGGTGTCGGACTCCGAGGAGGCCAGCCAGCGACGACTGCGGATGGCCGAACGGCTCGACGCGATCGGTGGCGTGGTCGGCGTCAGCTGCACGTTCGCAGCCGGCTCCGACGGGCGCTCCGACGGGCCTGCGGCGCAGCAGGTGACGGTCCGGTCAGCGGGTGCGGGCGCCGGGTTCGCCGCGGTCGCGGCTGCCGCCGAGCAGGTGGGCGACGACGTCTTCCCGGGCGTGCAGGTCCGGACCGTCCAGCCCTGAGGTCCGGACGGCGACCCCCGTCAGCGGCTGTGGGCCGCTCGGTCCGAGACGGCGCGCTCGACCGCACGGACGACCTGCTCGGCGGAGTCCTGCCAGCGGAACCGGGCCGCCTGCGCGACCGACGCCTGCGATGCGGTGCACCAGCGGGCCTCCAGTCGGCGGACTGCCGCCGCGACGGTAGACGGCGACGAGGGGTCGAAGTACTCGGCGACGTCACCCCCGATCTCCCGGAAGATCGGGATGTCGCTGACGACGACCGGTGTCCCGACGCCCATCGACTCCACCAGCGGGATCCCGAAGCCCTCGTCGTACGAGGCGGTCGCCAGGGCGGTGGCGGACCGCAGCACCGACCGGTACTCCTCGTCGCTCGCGCCGTCGTGGAATACCACGGCGCCGGCCGGCGCGAGACGGCCGATGCGTGCCCGGTCGGCGTCCGACACGCGCGACATGCAGTGCAGGGTCCAGTCCGGCCCGAGCAGGGGCAGGGCGGCCGCCAGCGTCTCGACGTTCTTGTACGGCATGAACGAGCCCATGTAGACGAGCGACTTCTGCCGGGGAGCGTCGGCGTCCCGGGGCTCGGCCGGGTCGGCGGCGTTGTACGCGACCGTCACGGGACGATCGGTCAGCCGGTGCTCCCTGATCAGCCCAGCGGTCGTCTCGGAGACCGTCACGACCCCGTCCGCGCCGTTGAGCAGCATCCGCTGGGGCCACCAGGCCAGGTGGAACGCACGCCAGCCGAGGCGCAGCGGCCACGAGAACTCCCGCGGGGGCGTGCGGTTCCGGTAGTAGATGAGGTCGTGGAGCGTGAGCACCAGGGCGTACCGGCGGCCACGGGAACCCATCGTCTGCATCGGCGAGAACACCGCGTCGAGGCCCAGGCGGTTGACCCGCCGCGCCACCAGCGGCTCCCCCGCCTCGGTCGGCGCCGGGACGAGTTCCCACGGCAGGTGTGACGGGAGTGATCCGAGCTGCCGCTCGTCGGACACGAGCAGCACGTGGTCGTGTCGGTCCGGCAGGTGGGCGGCGACGCCCGCCGTGAAACGGCTGATCCCGTCATGGCGGCCGATGCGGACGTAGCGGCAGTCGATGCCGATCCGGAGGCGGGTCACGAGGTCTGCATCCGTCGGAGGACCGCGCTCGCGGCCGCGGCCGGGGTCTCGTAGTGCACCAGGTGACCGACGCCGGGGACGACGACGAGTTCCGCGTCGGCGAGTCGCTCCGCCAGGGCACGCTGCTCCGGGACGGCCGTGATGTCGTCGTGCTCGGCGGCGACCAGCAGGACCGGCACCGGGATCCGGTCGGCGAACTGGGCGACGTCGTGCGTCACGGACGTCCGGAACGCCTCCATGACGCTGGTGCGGTTCGCGAAGGCCGAGAAGTAGCGGTCGTGCTGGTCGTGCACCCACCGCCGGAGGGACGGCCGGCGCGACTTCAGCATCGCGATGCTCATCGCCCGGACGATCGCCCGGTTCCGCAGGAGCCCGAGTCCGAGTGGGCGTGGCAACCAGGCGCCGAGACGGTAGTAGGCGATGGCGATGCCGGTGCCGACCGCCCGGGGACCCTGCAGCGCGGGCGCGGCGATCGGGTTCACCAGGACGAGCAGCCGGGTGTCGAGCCCGGCGGCGACCGCAGCAGACACGACGATCGACCCGAAGGAGTGGCCGAGGACGACGGTGTCACGGTCGAGCCCGAGTGCCGTCCGGAAGCCCTCGAGCCAGTGGACGTAGCCGTCGAGGTCGGAGGCCGGGAGCGGGTCGGACACGCCGAACCCGGGCAGGTCCGGCACGATCACCCGGACGCCGGTCGGGTGTCCGGACACCAGGTGCGCGGCGATCGACTCGAGTCCGTGGTGGTCGCCGCGGAACCCGTGCACCGCGAGGACGGTCGCCGGGGCGGTCCCGGCGTCGGCGGGGCCGTACTCCCAGAAGTGCGTGGTCCGGTCCGCCACCAGGACCGAGCGGTGCACGACGGGGGTGGCCGCCATCAGCGACTGGTACGGGGACAGCACGGGCGGTTCCATCCGCGTCAGTCTAGGGAACGTCCCCGGCGACGTGGTGTGCGCGCTGGGGGTCCCCCGGCTAGCGTGTCCGGGGCGGCCCTCCTGCTCTGGAGGCCGCCACGACCTCCGAGGAGCACGGTGTCCTTCACAGCCCCGATCCAGCAGCCCGGACTGACCCTCGACCCGCTCTGGTACAAGCGTTCGGTCTTCTACGAGTGCATGATCCGCTCGTTCGTCGACTCCAACGGCGACGGCACCGGAGACCTGCAGGGCCTGATCAGTCGGCTCGACTACCTGCAGTGGCTCGGCGTCGACGCCCTCTGGCTGCCGCCGTTCTTCCGTTCACCGCTGCGCGACGGTGGCTACGACATCTCCGACTACAAGGCGATCCTGCCCGAGTTCGGCACCCTCGACGAGTTCCGCGAACTCGTCACGAAGGCGCACGAGCGCAACATGCGCATCGTCATCGACATGGTCATCAACCACACGAGCGACCAGCACGAGTGGTTCCAGCAGTCGCGCGAGGACCCGAACGGCCCCTACGGCGACTTCTACGTCTGGCGGGACACCGACGAGGAGTACTCCAACATCCGCGTCATCTTCGTCGACACGGAAGAGTCCAACTGGACCTTCGACCCGGTCCGACGGCAGTTCTTCTTCCACCGGTTCTTCTCCCACCAGCCGGACCTCAACTACGAGAACCCGGCCGTGGTCGAGGCCGTGTACGACGTCGTCCGGCACTGGCTGGACCTCGGCGTCGACGGCCTGCGGCTGGATGCGATCCCGTACCTGTTCCAGTCGGAGGAGGGCAACGGCGAGGGCGAGCCGGAGACGCACGAGTGGATCAAGAAGCTCCGCACGATGATCGACGACGAGTACCCGGGTCGCGTGCTCATCGCGGAGGCGAACCAGTGGCCCCGGGAGACCGCTGCGTTCCTCGGCACCGACGAGGAACCCGAGTGCCACATGGCCTTCGACTTCCCGGTGATGCCGCGCATCTTCTACTCGTTGCGGGCCCAGCACGCCAAGGAGCTCCAGGCGATCCTCTCCGAGACGCTCGACGTGCCGGAGACCGCGGCCTGGGGTGTGTTCCTCCGCAACCACGACGAACTCACCCTCGAGATGGTGAGCGAGGAGTACCGGCAGGCGATGTACGGCTGGTACGGCTACGACCCGCGGATGCGGTCGAACATCGGCATCCGGCGACGGCTCGCACCGCTGCTGGACAACTCGCGCGCCGAACTCGAGCTCGTGCACGCGCTGTTGTTCTCGCTCCCCGGCTCGCCGTTCCTGTACTACGGCGACGAGATCGGGATGGGCGACAACATCTGGCTGCCGGACCGCGACTCGTCCCGCACGCCGATGCAGTGGACCCCGGACCGCAACGCCGGGTTCTCGTCCGCCGACCCGGGCAAGCTCTTCCTGCCCGTCGTGCAGTCCCTGGTGTTCAACTACGCCCAGGTGAACGTCGAGGCCCAGCTGGCGCAGTCGCGCTCCCTGCTGCACTGGATCCGCAACGTCATCCACGTGCGGAAGGCGCACCCGGTGTTCGGCATGGGGTCGATCGCCGTGCAGCAGACCTCGAACGACAGCGTGCTGGCGTTCGTCCGGTCCTGGGCGGGCTCCGGCTCGGACCAGCAGTTCGGGCCGAGCGCCGAGGACGTGCTCTGCGTGTTCTCGTTCGCGCACAACCCGACCTCGGTGACGATCACCGCGCCCGAGTACGCGGGCCGGCCGCTGGTCGACCTCTTCGGTGGCGGCGCGTTCCCGTCCTTCGACGCCGAGGGCACCGTGACGCTGACGCTCGGCACGCAAGCGTTCTACTGGCTGCACGTCGGTCGGGGTGCGGAGAACGCGAGCGCGCCTCGCGGGGCTGTCGGTGCCGTTGGCTAGCCTGACCGCGTGACCTCCCCCGCTGCCGCGCTCGACCCGGCGACCCGGCCCCCGCAGGACCTGACCACCCGACCGTGGTGGCACGCGCTCGGGGTGTTCGACCTCGAGACGACCGGGATCGACGTCGAGACCGCGCGGATCGTCAGCGCACACGTCGGCCTCATCGACATGACCGGCCGCTCCATCGTCGAGGGCAGCTGGCTCGCCGACCCCGGCGTCGAGATCCCCGAGCAGGCCGCGGCGGTGCACGGCATCACGACCGAACGCGCCCGTGCCGACGGACGCCCGGCCGGCGAGGTCGTGGCCGAGATCGTCGCCGCGGTCGAGGCCGTGTTCGCGCGCGGCATCCCGCTGGTGATCTACAACGCCCCCTACGACCTGACGCTGCTCGACCGGGAGGCCAAGCGCCACGGGATCGCCTCCCCCGTGATCGGCAACGTGGTCGACCCGTTGGTGATGGACAAGGCGCTCGACACCTACCGGAAGGGCAAGCGGACGCTCGAGGTGGCGTCGCAGCTCTACGGCGTGCAGCTCGACGACGCGCACGACGCCGGTGCCGACGCGATCGCCGCCGGTCGGGTCGCGCAGGCGATCGCCGCCAAGTACCCCGACGAACTCGGCATCAGTGCCGAAGAACTGCACCGCAAGCAGGTGACGTGGTGCTCCGAGCAGGCTGCGTCGTTCCAGGAGTACATGCGGGGCAAGCGCGACCCCTCGTTCACCGCCGACGGCCGCTGGCCCCGACGGCACTCGGCCCCGAGCATGTAGCATTCCGAGAGGGGGAGGGCCGGATCGCGCCGTCCCCTCGACGACCGCACTGCAGGCACCGCCTGCACCGCTCAAGGGGAGATCCGCGCACGTGTTCCTGAAGACCTTCGGGTGGTCCCTGGCCATCACCGTGCTCGCACTGGCCATCGCGCTGGTCTACGGCGGATGGAGCGCGGTCATCATCACCGCGATCCTCGGCGTGCTCGAGATCAGCCTCAGCTTCGACAACGCGGTCGTCAACGCCCGCATCCTCGAGCGGATGAACCCGTTCTGGCAGAAGATGTTCCTGACGGTGGGCATCGTCATCGCCGTCTTCGGCATGCGCGTGCTCTTCCCGCTGCTCATCGTCGGGGTCACGGCGTCGCTGAACCCGGTCGAGGCCGTGCAGCTCGCGCTCGAGAAGGGGCCGATCGACGAGCCCGGCACGTACGCGTACCTGCTCCACGAAGCGCACCCGCAGATCGCGGCCTTCGGCGGCATGTTCCTGCTGATGATCTTCCTGGACTTCATGTTCGAGGAGCGCGACATCCTCTGGCTGCGCTGGCTCGAGCGCCCGTTGCTCTTCATCGGCAAGCTCCCGATGGTCAACGTCATCGTCGCCCTCGTGCTGCTGGCCGTCGCGGGCACCACCGCCGGCGAGCACCAGTCGACGGTCCTCATCGCGGGCATCGCCGGCCTCGTCACGTACTTCCTGGTCACCGGACTCGGCGGGCTGTTCGACGTCGACGACCCGGAGGACGACGGCAACTCGTTCGAGAGCACCGGCGAGATGGTCGCCGAGGCGAACCGCATCAGCAACAAGCGCCGCGTCGGCAACGTCGCCGGCAAGGCCGCGTTCCTGCTGTTCCTCTACCTCGAGGTCATCGACGCGTCGTTCTCGTTCGACGGGGTCATCGGCGCCTTCGCGATCACCGCCGACCCGATCATCATCGCGCTCGGTCTGGGCCTGATCGGTGCCCTGTTCGTGCGTTCTCTCACCGTCTTCCTGGTCCGACAGGGCACGCTGGACGAGTTCGAGTACCTCGACCACGGGGCGCACTGGGCGATCGGTGCTCTCGCGGCGATCCTGCTCGTCACGATCACCACCGAGGTGAACGAGGTCGTCACCGGCCTCATCGGCGTCGTCTTCATCCTCGCCGCGTTCATCTCCTCGGTGGTCCGCAACAAGCGCAAGGCCGGCGACCACGAGCCGGCAGACGACCACGCAGCCGTCGCCTCCTGACGGTCGCGACGACTGCACCACCGACGAAGGGTTCACCGCAATGGGTCTCAGCCTCCAGAAGGGCCAGGCGCTCTCGCTCACGAAGACCGACGGCAGCGCACTGACGCGCGTCCGTCTCGGTCTCGGGTGGGACGCCGTGGCGACGAAGCGCGGCCTGTTCGGCGGCAAGAAGTCCGCGGACGTCGACCTCGACGCCTCGGCGGTCTTCTTCGGCGCCGACGGCCAGCCCGTCGACTACGTCTGGTTCAACCAGCTCCGCAGCAAGGACGGCTCGGCGCAGCACACCGGTGACAACCTCACCGGTGAGGGCGACGGCGACGACGAGGTCATCCGCATCGACCTCAGCGCGGTGCACGGCGCCGTGCAGCAGATCGTCTTCGTCATCAGCAGCTACAGCCGGCAGACGTTCGACAACGTGCAGAACGCGTTCTGCCGGGTGGTCGACGACTCGACCGCCGGTGCGCCCGAGGTAGCCCGCTACCAGCTGACCGACTCCGGCCAGCACACCGCGATGGTGATGGCGAAGGTGTCGCGCACCGGAGCAGGATGGACCTTCACAGCGATCGGCGAACGTGCCGACGGCCGGACGGTGCAGGACCTGGTCGGTCCCGCGGCCGCCGCGCTCTGACGGCACCCCACCAGACGGAAGGACGATCGATGGCGACCCTCTCGCTCTCGAAGGGCAACAACCTCTCCCTGACCAAGACGGACCCGGGGCTGCGACGCGCCATGATCGGCCTCGGCTGGGATCCGCGGACGACGGCCGGCGAGCAGTTCGACCTCGACGCCTCGGCCCTGCTGGTCGGTGCGAACGGCAAGGTCCGCTCGAACGACGACTTCATCTTCTACAACCAGCTGCAGTCCGTCGACGGTTCGGTCGTCCACCAGGGTGACAACCGCACCGGCGAGGGTGACGGCGACGACGAGCAGATCCTCATCGACCTCGACCTCGTCTCCGCCGACGTCGCCCGGGTGGTCATCGTCGTCACCATCGACCAGGCCGACGCCCGCCACCAGAACTTCGGGCAGGTGCGCGGCGCCTTCTGCCGGGTCGTCAACGACGAGACCGGCGACGAGGTCGTCCGCTTCGACCTCACCGAGGACGCCGCGTCGGAGACCGGCATGATCTTCGCCGAGATCTACCGGTACGACGGCGAGTGGAAGTTCCGCGCGGTCGGCCAGGGCTACGCGACCGGCCTCCGCGGCGTCGCGACCGACTACGGCGTCGTCCTCGACTGACGGTCAGACGACCTCCCTCCCCCACAACCGAAAGGACCCGATCATGGCCGGACTCTCCCTCAGCAAGGGCGGCAACCTCTCCCTCACGAAGACGAGCCCCGGGCTCACCGTGGCCACCGTCGGCCTCGGCTGGGACCCGCGCACCACGGCCGGCGAGGCGTTCGACCTCGACGCATCGGCGCTCCTGGTCGGTCCCGACGGCAAGGTGCGCTCGGACGCCGACTTCATCTTCTACAACCAGCCCAAGAGCGCCGACGGATCCGTCGAGCACAAGGGCGACAACCGCACCGGTCAGGGCGACGGTGACGACGAGCAGATCGCCATCGACCTGCAGAGCCTTCCGGCCGACGTCGACCGCGTGGTCGTCGTGGTCTCGATCGACCAGGGCGAGGCTCGTCGGCAGAACTTCGGCCAGGTCCGCAGCGCGTACTCCCGTGTGCTCGACCAGGACGGCGCCGAGATCGTCCGGTTCGACCTCTCGGAGGACGCCGCCCCCGAGACCGCGATGATCTTCTCGGAGATCTACCGCAGCGGCGCCGAGTGGAAGTTCCGCGCGGTCGGCCAGGGCTACCAGACCGGTCTCGCCGGCGTCGCGACGGACTTCGGCGTCAACCTCAGCTGACCCAGCGCACGACCAGCAGCACCCAGCAGCACCCAGCAGTTCCACCTCGTCACAGGAGACCACCGATGCCCGGACCGCTTGCTCCGCCGGAGCCCACCGACCCGTCGCAGGACGCCCTCGTCCTGCGTGCTGCCGACGCTGCCGAGGTCGTCACCCCGGACGACGCTCCGGGCATGGTGCCGGTGGACGCGGACCGGCAGGCGCAGATCGCGGCCCAGGCCCGGGAGTTCGTCGACGAGGTCGCACGGCTCGACCCGCGGTCCCCCGCGTTCACCGAGAAGGTCGACGGCATCAACGCGATCGCCGGATCCGAGATCGCACGGTCCGGCGGGTTCTCCTCGCGCATGCTCGAGCGCTCCCAGTCGTCGGTCGCCGGCGCCAAGCGGACCGGGGACGGCACGCAGGTCAAGGTCGCCACCACGCTCGGCGACCTGCGGTCCACGGTCGAGGACCTGACGCCCAACGCGGCCGACCTCAGCACCGGCCGGAAGATCCTCGGCATGATCCCGGGCGGCAACAAGCTGGCGAAGTACTTCCAGCGCTACGAGTCCGCGCAGACCCAGCTCGACCACATCATCAAGTCCCTGATGGCCGGGCAGGACGAGCTCCGCAAGGACAACGCGACGCTCGCCGACGAGAAGGTCCAGCTGTGGGAGACCATGCAGCAGCTGAGCGAGTACGCGGTGTTCGCGAAGGCCCTGGACGCGGCGACGGTCACCAAGATCGAGAGCCTGCGGAACGGCGGCCGCGTCGACGAGGCGCAGAAGCTCGAGTCCGACGTGCTGTTCCCGGTGCGGCAGCGCCACCAGGACATCTTGACCCAGCTCGCCGTGTCGGTGCAGGGCTACCTGGCGATGGACCTGATCCGGAAGAACAACACGGAGCTCATCAAGGGTGTGGAGCGCGCCCGCACCACGACGATCGCGGCGCTCCGGACGGCCGTCGTCGTGGCCCAGGCCCTGGCGAACCAGAAGATGGTCCTCGACCAGATCGACGCGGTGAACAACACCACGAACGCGATGATCCTGCAGACCAGCGAGATGCTGCGTGACCAGACCACGCGGATCCACGAGCAGGCGACGAACTCCGGTGTCAGCGTCGAGACCCTGCAGAAGGCGTTCGACAACGTGTTCCAGACGATGGACGCGATCGACTCGTTCCGCTCGCAGGCGGCACAGAACATGTCCTCGACGGTGTCGGCGCTCGAGTCCGGCATCCAGCGCGCCAAGCCGTACCTGGAGCGCGCCCGCCAGACCGACGACGACCCTCGATCGGTCACGCGATGACCCCTGCGGTCGGCTGTCGTGCGTGATCGTCTGCGCGCGCTGTTCGGCCGCGACGACGACGACCAGGACCGGCGGGTGCCCGACCCGGACGCCGAGACGCCAGCGTCGGCCGCAGCTGCTGCGGCGGCCCGGATCGACGTCCGCGGTTCGGGTGGCGCGGCCGACGACGCTGCAGCCGCGGCCGGGATCGACGACCTCCGGACCATCGTGCGTGCGGCCGGAGCCGATCTGCCGACCGTCGTGTCCTCGCGCGTCCGACACGTCGAGGACCTCCTCCGGGAGGCCGCCGGCACCGTCATCGCGCGTGGCGCCTCGACCGAGCAGCGGTACCTCTTCCAGGCCATCGTGAACGACTACCTGCCCACGCCCGTCCGGACGTACCGCTCGCTGCCCGCAGCGGACCGCACGCCGGAGAGCGCCGCCACGGCGACCCTCGCCGGCCAACTCGACGTCGTCGCGGAGACGGTGGAGGACATGCACGAACAGATCAGGAGCGGTGCCATCGCCGAACTCTCCTCGCACGGCCGGTTCCTGCGGGACCGCCTGGGTGACGGCGACGACGGCCTGCGCCTCCGCGGAGCCGACTCGTGACCGGGCAGCTCGTCCCGGGCGCCAACGCCGCGCTGACGGCCGAGAACCCCGGCCTCACCGCGGTCGTCGTCGGCATCCACTGGGACCAGATCGCCAGCCGCGGGCCCTCGGCCGAACTCGTCCCGGTGGCGATAGTGTGCGGCCCTGACGGTCACGTCCTCTCCGACGAGGACCTCGTCTTCTTCAACCAGATCGAGAGCGCCGACGCGTCCGTCCGGTACCTGGCCGAGTCCGACCAGGAGGAGATCGACGTCGACTTCGCCTCGGTCCCGAACGCCGTCGACAAGATCGTCTTCGCGGTGTACCTCGACCCTGACCCGCGGTCGCCGAAGGACCTCGGCTCGATCCGGTCGATGTCGGTCCGCGTCTGTGCTCCGGACGGTCGCGAACTCGTCGCGTTCCCGCTGCCGTCCGAGCGGAACCACCTGATCAACGCGGTGATCCTCGGCGAGCTCTACCGCCACCGGTCGGAGTGGAAGTTCCGCGCCGTCGGCCAGGGCTACACGACGGGTCTGACCGGCCTCCGCACCGACCACGGCATCGGCCGCGCGCGATGACGACGGGACACCCGTTCCTCCGCCGTCGCGTCCGCCCGATCCCGCCCGGCCAGGAGGCCCGCCCGAGCGCCGCCACGTCGGGCACCAACGCCACGTCCGGCACCACCGCCACGTCCGGCACCACCGCAACACCCGGCGTGCCGCTCCGCCGCCCGACCCCGCCCGCTGCACCGCCCGTGGCATCGGCACCGGCCGCGCCCGCCAGCTCCGGCGGCGGGCTGAGCCTGTCCTCCGGGCGGCAGCCCGCACCGCCGGCGGTCCGGACGCCGGCGCCGCGCAGCTCGACCGCACCGTCGGTCGACGCAGCCCCCGCGG
>NZ_QKSK01000003.1:219892-332924 GCF_003234145.1 Curtobacterium sp. MCPF17_011 | reverse complement strand
GATGTGTATAAGAGACAGACGCGTCCCCGAGGAGGACCCCACCATGACCACGATCTGCGACGACCCCGAGGACTTCGCCGAGGACCAACTCAGAGGCTGGCTCGCCCTGTACGCCGACCGGGTGCGCGGCGTCACCGGCGGGGTGGTGACCCTGCCGACCGCCGGTGCGTCACCACAGGTCGCAGTCGTCGTGGGCGGAGGCTCGGGGCACTACCCGGCGTTCAGCGGGCTGGTCGGACCCGGGCTCGCGACCGGCGCCGTCGTCGGCAACGTGTTCACCTCGCCGTCGGCCGCGCAGGTGTACTCGGTCGCGAGGGCCGCCGACCAGGGCCGCGGGGTCGTGCTGTCCTTCGGCAACTACGCCGGAGACACGATGAACTTCGGGCTCGCTGCGGAGCGGCTCCGTGCGGCCGGCATCGACACCCGGATCGTCGTCGTCACCGACGACGTCGCCTCGGCCGACGAGGCCGACCGTCGCCGCGGCATCGCGGGCGACTTCGCGGTGTTCAAGGCGATGGGTGCCGCCGCGGCCGCGGGCGCGTCCCTCGACGAGGTCGAGCGGATCGGTCGGCACGCGAACGGACGGACCCGAACCATCGGCGTCGCCTTCTCCGGGTGCACCCTGCCGGGTTCGGCCGGGCCGCTCTTCACCGTGCCGGCCGGACACCTCGGCCTCGGGCTCGGCATCCACGGCGAGCCGGGCATCCGGGACGTCCCGTTGCTCCCGGCACGAGCCCTGGCCGAGTTGCTCGTCGAGCGTCTGCTGGTGGAGTCCCCGCTCGACGCAGCGGTACGTGACTCGACGGCGCCCCGTCGGGTCGCAGCCGTCCTCAACGGCCTGGGGGACACGAAGTACGAGGAGCTGTTCCTGCTGTGGGGCCGGATCGCTCCGCTCCTGACGGCCGCGGGGGTCGAGGTCGTCGAACCCGAGGTGGGCGAACTCGTGACGAGCCTGGACATGGGCGGCTGCTCGCTCACCCTGCAGTGGCTCGACGACGAACTCGAGCGCCTCTGGCGGGCCGATGCCCACACGCCGGCGTACCGCAAGTCCGCCGCACCGGTCGCGGCGCTGGTCCCGGCGGACGTCGCGACCGAGGCGGCGACCACCGCGTCCGTCGTCCCGGACGCGACCCCGGCCTCCCGTCGAGCGGGCGAAGCAGCACGCGCCGTGGTCCGGGCGATGGACGGACTGCTCCGCGAGCAGGAACACGAACTGGGTCGCATCGACGCGGTGGCCGGTGACGGGGACCACGGACGCGGGATGGTGAAGGGCGCCGGCGCCGCTCGCCGGGCAGTCGAGGGCATCGACGGGTCCGCCGGGGTCGGCTTCCTGCTCGGACGCGCGGGAGAGGCCTGGGCGGCCGAGGCCGGCGGGACGTCCGGCGTCCTGTGGGGTGCGGCGCTCGAAGCGTTCGGCGCGTCGATCGGAGACGACGCCGACGAGGTCACCCCACCGATGGTGGTCGACGCCGCGGCGGCGTTCGCGGAGGCGATCGTCCAGCTCGGGCGGGCGCAGCGCGGGGACAAGACGCTCCTCGACGCACTGTTGCCGTTCGTCGACGTGCTCGACGAAGCGGTCGCGGCTGGACGACCGCTCCCCGATGCCTGGGCCGCCGCCGCCGAGGTCGCCGTCCGGCAGGCGGTGGCGACCGCTGCACTCACTCCGCGGGTCGGCCGCGCCCGCCCGCTCGCCGAGAAGAGCCTCGGGACGCCCGATGCCGGTGCCGTCTCGATGGGGATGGTCCTCACCCGGATCGGCGAGGTCCTGACCAGCCGGGTCGAGCAGCCCGACACCACCGCCAGCACCACCACCACCACCACCACCACGAACAGAGGAGTGCACGCATGACGTTCCGCATCGCGATCGGGTCCGACGACGCCGGCTTCACGCTGAAGGAGGTGCTGCGCGCCGACCTCGCCGCCGACCCGCGCGTGGCCGAGCTCACCGATGTCGGGGTCGACGCCGACGGCCACACCGCGTACCCGCACGTCGCCGTCGAGGCGGCCCGCCTCGTCGCCGCGGGCCACGCCGACCGGGCCCTGCTGGTCTGCGGCACGGGCCTCGGCGTGGCGATCAGCGCGAACAAGGTGCCGGGCATCCGAGCGGTCACCGCACACGACCCGTTCAGCATCGAGCGCTCGGTGCTGTCCAACGACGCCCAGGTGCTCTGCCTCGGGCAACGCGTGATCGGGTCCGAACTCGCCCGACGCCTGGTCCGGGAGTGGCTCGGGTACACGTTCGACCCCACCTCGGCGAGCGCCGGGAAGGTCGACGCGATCCGGTCCTACGAGCGCTCGGACGACTGAGACCACGGACGCTGTGCTCCGGCCGCAGGGGCGGCCGGAGCACAGCGTTCTGTCGGCTGTCGGACGTACGGTTCTGCCGACTCCGATGCTCCACCGAGGTCTGCCGTTCCACCGAGGGGATCGACCCATGAAGAAGTCCGCCTGGCTGCCAGCCCTGATCGCACCCGTCGTCGTGGCCGGTGCCGTCGCCGCTCCCGTCATCGCGCAGGCCGCGTCCACCCCGATCGCCGGCGACGACCCGACCGCGGCGGCCGTCATCGCCAGCATCGCGAAGTCGTCCGACGCGCAGTACTCGGGCAAGCTCGCACAGACGAGCGACCTGGGACTGCCGGAACTCCCCGCCGGTGCCGGCGGCTCCTCGCTCGAGGGCGATGCCTCGGACGCCCTCAGCCTGCTCACGGCATCGCACACCGCCCGCGTCTACGTCGACGGACCGAGCAAGCAGCGCGTGCAGGTCACCGAGCAGCTCGCCGAGCAGGACCTGATCCGCAACGGCAGTACCGTGTGGACGTGGGACTCGAAGGAGCGCGCGGCGACGAAGACCACGCTGCCCAGCCGGTCGGCCGAGTCCCCCGCCAGCGGCACGGCCACTCCGACGGACGTCGCCGAGCAGGCCATCGACGCGATCACGCCGACCACGACCGTCTCGAAGCCCGTCGTGGTCTCGGTTGCGGGGCACGACGCCTGGTTGCTCACCCTCACCCCGAAGTCCGCGGACACCCTGGTCGGTTCGGTCCAGCTCGCGGTCGACCAGCAGACCGGGCTCCCGCTCCGCGCGGCCGTCACGGCCACCGGCGCGGACGAACCGGCGTTCCAGGTCGGGTTCACCAGTCTCGAGTACGGTGCACCGGCAGCGCGACTGTTCGACTTCACCCCGCCGACCGGTGCCGACGTCCACTCGAAGGACTTGTCCGACGCCCGCCCGGGCTCTGGTGCGCGCCACCACGGGTCTGACGGCGCCGATCGCCCGACCGTCTCCGGCAGCGGCTGGGACACCGTCGTGGCGCTGCCCGCGGGGAGCGCCGACCAGGCCGGCCTCGGGTCGGACGCGTCGGGCCTCCTCGACCAGCTGACGACCGCGGTGGCCGGCGGTCGAGCTGTCCAGACCTCGCTCGTGTCGGTCTACCTGACCGACGACGGCCGGGTCCTGGCAGGCGCGGTGCCGGTCACGGCCCTGGTCGCCGCGGCGAAGTGACGACGGGTACGGACGCAGCCGCGGCGCCGCAGACCGGCTCGGCAGCGGCGGCGGGACCGGAGACCGTCACCGACCTCGCGATCCGCACCGACGGACTCCGCAAGGTGTTCCACAAGCAGCGGGCGGTGGACGGCATCGACCTGGCCGTCCCCCGCGGTTCGGTCTTCGGGTTCCTCGGGCCGAACGGCTCCGGCAAGACCACCACGATCCGGATGCTCCTCGGGCTCTCCAGCGCGACCGGAGGCACGATCGAGGTGCTCGGCGAGTCGATGCCCGCGGCGCTCCGCTCGGTGCTCCCCCGCGTCGGTGCGCTCGTCGAGGGTCCGGCCTTCTACCCCTACCTGTCGGGCCGCGCGAACCTGTCCCGGTTCGACGCCGCCGACCCGACCTCGGACCCGCGCAGCCGGAAGGACCGGGTCGCGCACGCACTGGACCGCGTCGGCCTGACGCATGCCGCCGACAAGAAGGCGCATGCGTACTCACTCGGCATGAAGCAGCGCCTGGGTCTGGCGAACGCCCTGCTCACCCCCCGCGAACTCCTGGTCCTCGACGAGCCGACGAACGGGCTCGACCCGCAGGGCACGCGCGAGGTCCGCAACCTGATCCGTTCCCTTGCCGACGACGGCACCACGGTGTTCGTGTCGAGCCACCTGCTGGCGGAGATCGAGCAGGTCTGCACGCACGCCGCCGTGATGCGGACCGGGCAGCTCGTCGCGCAGGGCACGCTCGACGACCTCCGCTCCGCCGGTGCCCGCACCGTCACGGTCCGCACCCCGGACGCCGGACAGGCAGCGGTCGTCCTGGGGCGCCTCGGTCTGGCACCGCGACGGGACGGCGGGTCGGACGTCCTCGTCGCCGACCTGGTCGCCGACGTCGCACCCGAGACCATCACCGCGGAACTCGTCCGCGCCGACGTCCGGGTCCGGGGCCTCGCCGTGGGTGGCGGGACGCTCGAGGACCTGTTCGTCGCGCTCACCGGAGAGGGATTCGATGTCGCTGGCTGACCCCACCCCGACCACGGCCGAGCGACCGTCGACGGCCGGCGGCGTCTCCGCTCCCGCCCCCGTGCGACGGACGCGTGCCTTCGCCCTGCTCGGCTCCGAGCTCGCGCTCGTCTTCCGACGCCGCCGTAGCTGGGCGATGCTCGGTGCGCTGGCGGCCGTGCCGATCCTGATCGCCGTCGCCGTCCGCCTGACCACCGGCGAGGACAGCGGCGGCCCGGCGTTCCTCGGCGACATCACGAACAACGGCCTGTTCGTCGCCTTCACCGCCCTGACCGTGTCGATCCCGCTGTTCCTGCCGCTCACCGTCGGCGTCGTCGCGGGCGACACCGTGGCGGGCGAGGCGAGCCACGGCACCCTGCGGTACCTGCTCGTCGCGCCGACCGGCCGGGTGCGTTTCATCCTGGTGAAGACCGCCGGCGCGATCGCGTTCTGCCTCGCCGCGACCCTGCTCGTCGTGCTCGTCGGTGCGGCGATCGGAGCGGTGCTGTTCCCGATCGGTCCGGTGACGCTGCTGTCAGGCACGCAGGTCGGCGGCTGGTCGTACTCCGCACGCGCCCTGCTCCTCGCGCTCTACGTCACCCTGTCGATGCTCGGACTGGTCGCGATCGGGCTGTTCGCCTCGACGCTGACGAACGTGCCGGTCGGGGCGATGGCGGCGACCGTGGTGTTGGCCGGCGTCTCGCAGGTGCTCGACCAGCTGCCGCAGCTGGACTGGCTGCACCCGTACCTGTTCTCGCACCTGTGGCTCGGGTTCGGCGACCTGCTCCGCGACCCGATCTCGTTCGACTCGTTCGGCAGCAACGCGCTGCTGCAGCTCGGCTACCTGGTCGTGTTCGGCGCGCTGGCGTACGGCCGCTTCGCCAGCAAGGACATCCTCAGCTAGGCGCCCGAGTACGGAGGCGCCCGAGGACGCCCTCCGCTCCACGGCGAGGGCGTCCTCGATCGGCACGTCAGCTGGTCGAGACCGCGCCTTCGGCCCCGCGGGACGCCGGCGAGCCGCTCTCGAGCGTGCCGTCGGACTTCTCCTCGGCGTACCGGTCGCGCAGATCGCGGGCCTTCTCGGACCGGTACCAGTCCTGACGGGCTCCGGTCTCGACCGGCTGCATGCCGACGACGACCTTGCCGCGGGAGTGCATCTCGGCGAGGTCCTCGTACGCGTCCACGATGTACTCGAACGGGTAGAAGCCCGAGATGAGGATCTGCACGCGGCGGTCCTCGACGGCCTTCGCCAGGAACAGGATGAGCTCCTTCGCCTCCGGGTCGGACGCGGGAGCGCGGAGGAACCGCAGCTCGGCGTCTCGCCGGGCCTCGGACGAGACGAAGCGCTTCTCGTCCACGCCCAGGCGGAGGGCCAGTTCGTGCGCGGCGTCGTCACCGTGGTTGTCGATGAACGCGGTGATGGGTCGGCCGTTCGCGATCTCGGCGATCCGGGCCTCCTCACCGTCCCCGTAGGCGACGGGCAGGATGCCGATCTGGCGGAGGTAGTCGTGGTTGCGCGGGCTGCCGAGTCCGATCACAGTCGCGCCGGCGTCGCGGGCGAGCTGGCACTGGATGTGGCCGACACCACCGGCGGCGGCGCTGATGACGACGGTGTCGTCCGGGCCCAGGCGGAGCTTCCGGACCACGTCGACGGCGGTGCAGCCCGCCAGGTAGAGCCCGCCGGCGACCTCCCACCCGACGTGTGTGGGCTTGATGACGACCGCTTCACGGGGCACCACGACCCATGTCGCGTGCGAACCGCCCTCGGGTGCGTGGCCCATGACCTCGTCGCCGACACGCAGGTCCTTCACGCCGTCGCCCCGGGCGCGGACGATGCCGGCCAGGTCGACGCCCTGTCGCGCGGGGAAGTCGACCTGGACGTGGTCCTGCAACCTGCCCTCGCGGAGGAACCGCTCGATGTGGTTGAGGCCGGCGGCGATGACCTCGACGACGACCTCTCCGGGTCCGGGCTCCGGCCGTTCCTGTGACACGACCTCGACCACGTCGAAGTCGCCGTACCGCTGGTACTGCACTGCGCTACCGGTTCGCATGAGACCCTCCTCGGGACGTCGTGCGTTCCGTCCTACTCGCCTCAGCCACGGCTCCGTCCGCGGATGTGGGGTACTCGCAGGGACCGGCCCGGATCCGGGGACCGGCCGTGGACGGCGGGACGTCGGGAAGGCGGACGGGACGACCGGGAGGCGGACGGGACGGCCGGGAGGCGCCGGGCGGGGCCACCACGTGCCTCCCGGCCGTCAGGTGGTTCGTCCGGACCTGCCGGTCACGACAGGCCGAACGCCTCCGCGATCCGGGTCGCGGCGGCCGCGTCGAGGTGCAGAGCCCGCTGGTCTGCGTCGGCGCGGGGCACGCGGACGGGCGTCGACCAGAGCGAGCCGTCGGCTGCCAGGTCGACCACGAGCGCACCGGTGCCGATGAGCGCGGTCTCCTGCTCGTACGGTCCGGCGACGTCGTTGTCGTTCGCGACACCCGGCGCCACGAGCACCGGCACCCCGCCGATCGACCCGGCGAAGTGGTGGTGGTAGTGACCGCCGAGCACGACGCGGACGTCGGTCCCCCGCAACACGTCGGCGAGGTCCTGCGGGTTCCGGAGCTTCAGGGCGTCGTGCAGCGCGGTCGGCGCGGGCAGTGGTGGGTGGTGCAGGACGACGACGGAACCGTGGTCGGACGGCTCGGCGAGCGCGGTGCGCAGGTGCTCGAGGACGGAAGCGTCGAGTTCACCGTAGCCCGCCCCCGGCACGCTGGTGTCGACGGTGACGACGCGCCGACCGGCGACGATCGACCGACCCCGCACCGGCACCGACGGGTCGTGGTGCTCCATGGTGTGCATGAGCGGCTGTCCGCCCTCGCCGAGGACGTGGCCGTCCACCAGGACCTGCCGGAAGCCGACGCGCTGGTCGTGGTTGCCGGGCACGGTGACGAACGCGGCACCGTGCCGTTCGGCCCAGCTGCCCACCGTCTGCCGGACCGTCTCGTAGGACTGGGGCGAACCGTCCTCGGACACGTCGCCCGAGATCACCACCAGGCCGACGCCCGGAACGGTGTCCAGGTGCTCGAGCAGCGCACGGAGCGCCGCCGTCGTGTCGACCGTGCCCTGGTGCAGGGTGCCGTCGCCCGTCAGGTGCGTGTCCGACAGGTGCAGGATGCGGAGTGTTCCGGGTGCGGGAGGCTGCATGTCGCACACCGTAGCCGGGCCGTGCACCAGCGGACCGTCGGCAGGGTTACCGTTGTCCGGT
The DNA here is from genome assembly GCF_003234145.1 of Curtobacterium sp. MCPF17_011. Classification (NCBI taxonomy): domain Bacteria; kingdom Bacillati; phylum Actinomycetota; class Actinomycetes; order Micrococcales; family Microbacteriaceae; genus Curtobacterium; species Curtobacterium sp. MCPF17_011. The sequence goes on along the minus strand of NZ_QKSK01000003.1, from coordinate 325,185 downwards.
GATCGACCTGCGCTCCGACACCGTCACCCGTCCGACCCCGGCGATGCGCCGTGCGATGGCGGAGGCCGAGGTCGGCGACGACGTGTTCGGCGAGGACCCCGAGACCACCCTGCTCGAGCAGGAGGTCGCGGAGCTCCTCGGGCACGAGGCCGGCCTGTTCACCCCGTCCGGCTCGATGGCGAACCAGCTCGGTCTGCGGCTGCTCGTCGGTCCGGGTGAGGAACTGCTCGCCGACGTCCAGGCCCACGTCGTCCGCGCCGAACTCGGGGCGGCGGCGGTGTTCTCCGGCATCACGACCCGGACCTGGGCCTCGGAGCGGGGCCGGCTGGTCGCCGAGTCCGTGCAGGAGATCGCCGAACCGAACGCGGGCGCCTACTCGGTGTCCACCACGGCGATCGCGGTCGAGAACACCCACAACTTCGGTGGCGGCACCGTCCAGCCGCAGCTCGAGGTGCGTGCCGTGCAGGACTTCGGTCGCGCGCACGGCATCGGGCTGCACCTGGACGGCGCCCGGCTGTGGAACGCCCACGTCGCATCGGGCACCTCGTTCCGTGAGCTCGCCAGCGGCTTCGACACCGTGTCGGTCTGCATGTCGAAGGGTCTCGGCGCGCCGGTCGGGTCGGTGCTCGTCAGCACGGCCGAACGGATCGCGGCTGCCCGCATCTGGCGGAAGCGCTACGGCGGGGGCATGCGGCAGACCGGCATCCTGGCCGCCGGTGCCCGGTACGCCCTGCACGAGCACGTCGACCGCCTGGCCGAGGACCACGCGAACGCCCGGACGATCGCGGCAGCGCTCGACGTCGACCCGGCCACGGTGGACACGAACATCGTCTTCGCCGAGGTGTCCGACCCGGCGGCCTTCGTCGCGGCTGCAGCGGCGGCCGGTGCCCGGGTGATGCAGCTCGGGCGGACGACGGTGCGGATCGTGACACACCTCGACGTCTCGGCCGAGGACGCCGAGCAGGCGGCCCGGGTGCTGGCCGCACTCCCCCGCTGAGGCGCGACCGCGTACCGCTCGCGGTCAGCGACGCCGGCGGCCGGTCCGTCAGACGGCCTCGGTAGGGTCGGCACGTCGGAAGGGGTCCACCGTGGCCGGAGCAGGCATCAGCGTCCGCGACTTCGTCATGCGCTTCGGCGACCGCAACGTCGTCGACGGGCTGACGTTCGACATCGCCCCCGGTGAGACGTTCGGCCTCCTCGGCAGCAACGGCTCCGGCAAGACCACGACGATCCGCGCGCTCCTCGGCATCACCGCCCCGACCGCCGGCACCCTGACGATCGACGGCGAACCCTACCGGCCTGCGACGGGCGGCATCGGGTACCTGCCGGAGGAGCGCGGGCTCTACCGGAAGGAGACGGTCATCGACGTCATGACGTACTTCGCGGCCCTCCGCGGCATGCCCCGCGGCCCGGCGACCCGGTGGTCGACGGACTACCTGGAGCGCGTCGGTCTGGCGGACAAGGCGAAGGTCCGCATCGACAAGCTCTCCGGCGGGCAGCAGCAGAAGGTGCAGCTCGGCATCACGATCATGGACCGGCCGCGGCTGCTGATCCTCGACGAGCCGACGAAGGGCCTGGATCCGGTGAACCGCCGGCTGCTCCTGGACCTGGTCGACGAGCGGAAGGCCGACGGCGCGACGGTCGTCCTCGTCACCCACCACATGGACGAGGTCGAGCGGCTCTGCGACCGGATCCTGCTCCTCAAGGACGGGGTCGCCGCCGCGTACGGCACGATCCCCGAGGTACAGGACGCCTTCGGCGGCGCCGTCGCGAAGGTCGCCCTCAGCGGGCCGGTCCCGCGGTCCGACCGCTACCGGCTCGCCCGCCACGAGGGCCACGTCGCGTACCTGGTGCCCACCGCGGCGGCGGCGGCCGACGGGTCGGACATCCTCGCCGAACTCGTGGCCGCCGACGTCCACGTGACCGGCTTCGAGATGCGCCGGATCCCGCTCGACGAGATCTTCGTGCAGCTGTACGGGCACGACGCCGACGCGGACGCTGCCCGCGCCGACGGCCGGACCGGCGGGGCCGCCCGAGCCGTCCCGGTCGGAGCAGCGCGTTGAACCGCCTGGGCACGGTCGTCCGGTTCGAGTTCGTCCGCGCGGTGAAGAAGCCGGCGTTCTGGATCGGCACCCTCGCCCTGCCGCTCGTCGTCATCGTCGTGTCGCTGCTCGTCGGCGTCGGGCAGGCCGCCGGCACGGACTCCGCGATCTCCAGCGGCTCCGCCGCCCGTACACCGTTCCACTACCTCGACCGGTCCGGGCTGGTGTCCGAGACGGTCGCGGCGAAGTGGGGCGGAACCCCGTCCACCGATCCCGCTGGGGACCGGGCAGCCGTCCGCGCCGGACACCTCGACGCGTTCATCGAGTTCCCGACGCGGCCGTCCACCACCCCCGTCACCGTGCTCGGAGCAGACCGTGGGCTGTTCGCCAACACCGGGTACGCGGCCCTGGCGGAGCGGGTGCTCGAGCAGAGCGTCGCCGCGCAGGTCGACGACGCCGAGGCCGTGCACATCCTCCGGTCGCCACCGGACGCGACGGTCACCACCTACGCCGACGGGCGGGTCGCGCCGGGCTGGCTGTCGATCGTGCCGCCGCTGCTCTACGTGGCGGCGTTCTTCGGGCTGGTGATCCTGCTCGCCGCCCGCATGGTCACCGTCGTGGTCGAGGAGAAGGAGAACCGGATCTCCGAGATGATCCTGACCACCGTCACGGCTGGCACGCTGATCCGCGGCAAGGTCATCGCGATGCTGCTCGTGGGCCTCGTGCAGGTCGGCGTGTTCCTGGTGCCCGGGCTGCTGTCGCTGGCCGTCGTGCTGCCGTTGGTCGCCGGTCGGGTCGGCACCGTCGCGCTGGACCCCTGGCGGATGGTCGCGGGGGCGCTGCTGCTCGTCGGCGGGGTGCTGCTGGCGTCGGCGCTGTTCGTGGCGGTCGGCGCGTCGGTGCCGACGATCAAGGACGCGTCGACGCTGCAGTCGGCGGCGCTGTTCGCGGTGATCATCCCGCTCTACGCGGCGTTCTTCGTGATGACGACACCCTCGTCGCCCGTCGCCGCGTTCTTCACGTACTTCCCGACGTTCACGCCGGTGACGGCCATGGTGCGGAACGCCGTGGGGTCCCTGTCGGTCGTCGAGACCATCGCGTGCATCGTCGAGGTGTTCGTCGTCGCGGGCGTGCTGCTCTGGTTCGCGGAGTACCTGTTCCGGCACTCGGTCGCCCAGTACGGGTCGAAGGTCAGCCTGAAGCAGATCGCGGGCTGGCGGCGGACCCGCGCACGCTGACGCCCGTCTCCGTGAGGCGCCCCCGGGCCTCCCGTCAGCCGACGGTGACGGGAGCGGCGGAGGGCTTTCGGCCCTGTGCCATCCAGACGAAGAACCCGGCCAGGGTGAAGGCGCCGTAGACGACGTACATCAGGCCCGAGGCGTAGTACCCGGCGGAGAACAGCAGCGGCACGCCGACCAGGTCGACCGCGACCCAGATGAGCCAGAACTCGACCCAGCCCTTCGCCATGCCGTAGGTGGCCAGGAGTGATCCGACGAAGATCCACGCGTCGCTCCACACCGGCTCGTACGAGCCGAGGGCGCGGAACACCGGGGTCAGGACCGCGGTGCCGCCGACCAGCGCGACGACGAGCAGTGCGCGGGACCGCCAGGAGGCCCACTTCGGCTCGAGCACGGTGGTCGCCTCGTCCGCGCGGTGCGTCCAGCGGTACCAGCCGTAGACACTGACCAGGATGAACATGACCTGGCGCCCGGCCTGGCCGAGCAGGTTGACGGGGTTCGGGGTGTCGAAGAGCGCGCCCATGAAGACGGTGAAGAGGAGCGCGTTGCCCGCGATGCCGACCGGCCAGGCCCACACCTTGCGGCGCATCCCGCCCAGGGCGCTGAGCAGCCCGAAGACGTTGCCGATCACCTCGCGCCAGAGCACCGTCTGGTCGCCGATGACGAGCTGCGCGTCGAACAACCACCGCACGATGCCCATGTGACCTCCTCGATCCGACTCGATGCAACTGCACAGACCTCGTCGGCATTCCGGCACAGACCTCGGCGGCATTCCGGCACAGACCTCGGCGGCATTCCGGCACAGACCTCTTCGGAAGCGGGGTACAGGAGTGTCCGCCGCGCGGAGGACCGAGAACCCCCTCGTTCTGGGGTGGATGCTTTCGTACATTCTCCTGTCCGCAGTTTGGGGGACCCGGTACGTTCGTCCACAGGACAACCCAGCCCGAGCATCCCTCACTCCTGGGCACACGGGTCGTCCTCCGGCACCGGTCAGCCGCGTCCTCCCGCCAGCACGGGAGGTCGGTGACAACCGTCCCGTCGGGCTCTCCCGAACGCCCGAGACGACTGCAGCGCTGCCCAGCGCAGGAACGGACAGAACAATGCACAAGATCGTGACCGGCACCATCGCGAGCGCCGCGGGTGTCGCACTGCTGCTCGGCGGAGCGGGCTCCTTCGCCCTGTGGAACGCGAGCGCCAGCAGTGCCGCCACGGCCGTGTCCTCCGGCACCCTGACCCTGACGGCGAACGACGACGGTGCGTGGACGGACGTCACCAACGGCCGCTCGGACGCCATCGACCCCGCCTCGGTCCTCATGGTCCCGGGCAACACCTACCGGTTCACGCAGACGCTCGTGATCGAGGCGACCGGCAAGGACCTCCGCGCGGAGCTCACCTACGCGAAGCAGAGCATCACCGGGGACGCCGATCTGGTCGCCGCGACCGAGAAGACCCTCGACGTCACGTCGTCGACCGCGTCGGTCGCCGAGACCGCGGACCCGACCGTCTTCACCGTGACGCCGTCGGCGAGCACCTCGACGGTCCGTGTGACCTTCACGATCACCCTGCCCGAGTCCGCCACCACCGGCCAGGACGGCACCGTCGACGTGGGCGCCCTCGCGTTCACCCTGACGCAGACGGCCATCGGCTCGACGGGTTCCTGACCCGGCTCCGACCGACGGACGGCGGGCCCCTGATCCGCTCGTCGTCCGTCACCACGCGCCCGGCACCGGGGCACCGGGGCACCGAACGAGGACCACGACGTCCAGGGGGACGCGCATGACGAGGACCACGCCGACGACGGGACGCCACCGCGCGCCCCGTCGACGGCGCTGGGCCTGGCCACTCGGTCTCGGACTGGTGCTCGCCGTCGCGGCCGCGGTCGTCGGGAGCGGCGGCACCTACGCGCTCTGGAACAGCACCTCCGAGACGCCGGCATCGACGGTCCGCTCCGGCACGGCCGCACTCGCCGTGGCTCCCCTGACCGCGATGTACAGGACTCCCCTGGCCCCGGGACGGAGCACGACCGGCACCTTCTCGGTCCGGAACAGCGGGTCGGTGCCGCTCGCCATCCGGATGCAGGTGACGACGCTGCACGTCGCCTACGCCTCGGTCCCGGACAGCGCGGTCCTCGACGAGCTGACGCTCCGTCTGGCCCCGGTGGCACGCGCGGCGGACTGTCGGCCAGGCCTCGGCGGCTACGCCGCCCGCCCGGCCGCGTTCGACACCGGCAGCGGGCACTTCACGCTCCCCATCGGTGCCTCGGCGACCGGTTGCCTCGAGATGGTGCTCGACGCCGACGCACCCCAGACCGTGTCCGGCGCGGTGACCGACTTCACCGTCACGATCACCGGGACGCAGGTGGCACCGTGAACGCGCGCGTCCGGTCCCTGCTGGCCGTGCTGCTCGTCGCCGTGTTCGTCGGCGGAGGGTCCTCGGTCGCCTGGGCACTGTGGACCACGACCGGGACCGCCGCGTCGAGCGCCACCAACGGCAAACTCGCGGCGGCGATCTCGGGCACCACGGCGATCACGACGACGTTCACCGCCGGGGCCCCGACGGTCACCCGGCCGGTGACCCTCACCAACGCGGGCAACATCCCCGGCACCACCGCGACGACCGCCGTCGTCGCCGACGGTTCGACGGCGCTCGCCCGGGCCGTCGACGTCGCGGCCTGGCCCGTCCCGACGACCGCCGACTGCACGGACTCGGCCGCCGTCGGCCCCGGGGGCGTCAGCGGCACCTGGGCCGCACTGCCGAGCCTGACGTCGGCGCTCGCGCCTCGGACGGCCGCCGTCTGGTGCATCCGGTCGACCCTCGTCGCCGGCGCCCCGACCTCGGCCACCACGAACATGCACCTCGCCCTCACCACGACGAACGCCAGCTGGGTGTCGTCGACGGTCTGGGGCGGGTTCTACCTCAACTCCGGCCAGGACCTGCCGTCCCTGACGTGCACCGACCCGACGCAGGGCTCCAACTACGTCGAACTCACGTGGGACCAGGGTGACCGCGCGGTGGGCACGGTCTACGCCGCCTTCGTCGGCGACGAGCAGGTGGGTGACCGGCAGACCGGGGACTACCCGCACATCACCCTGGCTCCGGAGCAGGTCACCCCGAGCGCTCGGGGCGCTGCCACCGTCACCGTCGTCGTCCGCGCGCTCGACGCAGCCGGGCAACCGACCGCGGACGTCGTCGGCAGCGGTCAGGTGACCCTGTTCACGCTGGACACCGGCCCGAAGATCCGGTGCGGCGCATGACCATGCTGACCTCGGACGCCCCCCGCCGGACGGGAGGCACGTCCCACTCCCGCCACGCGGCCCGCCCGGTCGCGCCACCCGCCCGGAGCGGCCTGCTCGCGGCCCTCCGCGCGCTCGGGATCGGAGTCACCACGGGCCTGGTGCTGCTGGTCGCGGGGCTCGCCGTCGTGCTCGTGGTGCTGCCGAAGGCAACCGGTTCGGTGCCGCTGTCGGTGCTCACCCGGTCGATGGAACCGACCCTGCCGCCCGGCACCCTCGTCGTCGTCCGACCGGTCGCCGCCGCGGACGTGCGGATCGGCGACGTCGTCACCTACCAGATCGAGTCCGGTCGGCCCGAGGTCGTGACGCACCGGGTCGTCGCGATCGGCTCCTCGTCCGACGGCACCCGACGGTTCGTGCTCCGCGGCGACGCGAACGACGCCGTGGACCCTGCCCCCGTCATCCCGGCGCAGATCCGCGGCGAGGTCTGGTACAGCGTGCCGTGGCTCGGGACGGTCAACCAGGTGGTGAACGGCTCGCGGACCTGGCTCCTGCCGACCGTCGCCGGGCTGCTCCTGGCGTACGGCGTCGTCATGATCGCGACCGGCACGGTGTCGGTGGCGCGCCGACGACGCCGTCGGGCGCGCCGTCGGGAGCGCGGGGTGGACCACGTCCGCCGTCACGATCAGCAGGCGGAGACGGCCTCCCGCGCCGGATGACCCGCCTCGGCGAGCGCCGCCTGCGCGTCCCGGAAGGACGAGTACGGCACGTGCACGCCGCGGACGTCCCGGTAGTCGGTCAGTCCTGGTCCCGCCCAGTAGACGACGCCGTCATCCCCGACCGCGGCCAGGGCATGGCGGATCGCCTGCGCCGGGTCCGGCAGTTCCACGACCCGTGCCGTTCCCGGGACACCGCGCGCGCCGCGGAGGATCGCGGCACGGATGCCGTCCGGGTCCTCGAACCGCGGGTGGTGGTCGGCGACCACGACGACGTCCGCCAGTGACGCTGCCGCCGTGCCCATGGCCTCCCGTTTGCTCGGGTCACGGTCGCCGTCGGCGCCGAGGACGATGCCGACCGGCCCGGTGGTGAAGGCACGGATCGCCTCCAGGCTCTTCGCGAAGGCGTCCGGGGTGTGGGCGAAGTCGACGAAGACCCGCGGTCCGGTCGGGCTCGACGCGTCGGCCATCCGCCCTGGGACGACGACGTCGAGCGAGCCACCGGCCGCCGCCACGAGGTCGGCGGCCGGGATGCCCGCGGCACGGAGCATCGCGACGGCGAGACCGACGTTCGCCGCCATGTGCCGGCCGAGCAACGGGACCACGGTCGTCATGCTGACGTCCGGGCCGTCGATCCGGAACCGTGTGCCGTCGGCGTGCTGGTCGAGGACCGTCACGTGCCAGTCCGCGACCGTGCGGGGTTCGCTGGTGATCGTCTCGACCGGGATCCCGGCCTCGGCGACGACCGCGCGACCGGCGGCGGAGTCGAGCGAGACGACACCGCGGGCGGCACGGTCCGGGCGGAACAGCCGCAGCTTCGCGCGGAGGTACTCGTCCATGTCGGCGTAGTCGTCGAGGTGGTCGTGGCTGAGGTTCGTGAACCCGGCGACGTCGAAGTGCACGCCGTCGACACGGTGCCGCGAGAGCCCCTGGGCGCTGACCTCGATCGCGGCGCCGTCGACGGAACGCTCCCGGGCCCGGGCGAGGAAGGCGTGCAGCTCGGTGGCCTCGGGGGTGGTCAGGCGGCTCGCAACGACCTCGTCCGCGATCCGACGCTCGGCCGTGGACGTCATCGCCGTCGTCCACCCGAGGCGCCGCATGATGGCGTCGAGGACGGAGACGGTGGAGGTCTTGCCGTTCGTACCGGTGACGCCGAGCAACGGGAAGCCGAGGTCCGCGGTGACGGAGACCGTCCGGGCGACCGCTCCGAGGACGGCTCGTGGGTCGCGGACGACCACGGTCGGCAGACCCGAGCGGGTCGCTTCCCGGGCCCCGGCCTGGTCGGTCAACACCGCGACCGCACCGCTCGCGCGGGCTGCACTGACATGACGGACCCCGTGCCCGTGCCGACCGGGCACCGCGACGAAGAGCCACCCGGGGCGGAGGTCCTCGGTGGCGACGGCTGCCCCGGTGACGTGCACGTCCGCGAGCACCGACGGCAGCGGACGGGCTCCGGCCGCCGCAGCGACGTCGGTGAGTCGGATCAGCTGCGGGCGGACGGGATCGAAGGCGTGCGACACGGGGTCCTCCTCGTCGGGCTCCACGGCCGTCGGGACGGCGGTGGTCGGGTCGACGAGCATCGGGTCCGACGGACGTCGCGGGTGCGGATCGTCAGGGTGCCGATCCACCGGGCGACGACGTCGGCTGTCGCAGCGCGGCCGTGACCCGGAGGACCAGTCAACGCGCTGTGCACCGAGCGACACCACAGGCACCCGTACCCCGGTGGTGCGCGGGTGGTGGCGGGTCGATCCGGCGCCGGTCGCGGTCTAGGCTCTGGCGGGTGACGGACGGTCGGGTGGACGGGGTGCAGTGCGCACGCTCCCTGCTCGACGACGCGACGGCACGACTCGCGGCGGCGCGTGCCCGGGACGAAGCGCTCGGGGAGTACGTCGAACCGAAGCCGGTGCTCGGCATCCGACGGGACCCGACCATCCGCTCCCTCGGACGGGTCTGGCGGGTCGGTGCACTGCTGCTCGGGTCCTCACCCGAGACCGCCGGCCAGGTCTGGGCGACGGGATCGATCACGCGTGTGACCGAGGCCGGGCGGTCCCAGTTCGTCTCCGTCTCCGCCGAGGTCCGTCGCGCGTACCGGGCGGCTGCGGCGAAGGGGCACTTCGCGCCCGGGGACACCGTGAACCACAGCGTGACGCCGATCCCGCTCGACGCCACGCTCGTCGGTGCGGACACGGCGCTGTTCGTGCGTGACGACGAGCCCCGCGTGCGGTGGTCCGCGACCGCCGGCACCGACGTGCCACTGGCCGACTACCTCGCCGACCGGGTCGGCCTGCTCGTGGACCCGCCGCCCGGCGCGACGGACTAGCGGCGCCCGCCACGGCGCGTGGCTTCCGGGCGACACACCCGGCAACGACTGGTCACTGACACATGGCCCTGGACATCAGAGCCAGCCGCTTCCAGCGCGGACTGGAGGGACGGTGCAGGGCCGCTCCGTTCCTCCAGTCCTGTCGCTTGCTCGCTTGCTCGCTTGCTCGCTCGCTCGCTACGGGACGATCACCGCGCGCCCGCGGATGGTGCTGGCGGCGAGGTCCTCGTACGCCTTGGGCCCGTCGTCGAGGGAGTACGTCTGCACCTCGACGTCGACCTTGCCGGCACGGGCGAGGTCGAGCACTTCGATGAGCTCGCTCCGCGATCCCCAGTACGGCACGCGGACAGCCGCGTCGTAGGCGATCGATCCGAAGCCGAACGAGGCGGTGCCGCCACCGATCCCGACGATCGTGACGTCGGAGTCGAGTCCCGCGACCGCGATGGCCGTCGCGATCGTCGGGTCGGCGCCCACGAAGTCGAACACCGCGTTCGCACCGAGGCCGCCGGTGATCTCACGGATCTTCCCGGCCGCGGACGCGTCGCTGATCAGCGTGACGTCTGCGCCGACGTGCTTCGCGAGCTCGAGCTTGTCCTCGTTGACGTCGAGCACGATCACGGTCGCGCCGGACAGTGCCTTGAGGATCTGGATGCCGACGTGGCCGAGCCCGCCGGAGCCGATGACGACCGCGTACGTGCCCGCACCGAGTTTCGGCAGGGACCGCTTGATGGCGTGGTACGGCGTGAGTCCCGCATCGGTCAGCGACACGTTCTGCACGGGGTCGAGGTCGCCGAGCGGCACGAGGTGCCGCGGGTCGTCGACGATCATGTACTCCGCCATCGAGCCCTGGTTGCCGAGACCGGGCGGACGGATGCCGAGGGCGTCTGCGTTCGTGCAGTAGTTCTCGCGTCCCGTCGAGCAGTTGTGGCAGTAGCCGCATCCCCACGGACCGTAGACCGCGACTGCGTCGCCGACCTGCAGGGCCGTGTCGACGCCCTCGCCGAGCTCGTGGACGACACCGGCGCCCTCGTGGCCGAGGGTGAGCGGCAGTGGGTAGTGCTGGTCGCGGTAGGCCTGTTCGGGCAGGCTCATCACGTAGTCGTCTGAGTGACAGACGCCCGCGGCAGTGACCTTGAGCAGCACCTGGCCAGGGCCGGGGGTGGGGATCGGGATGTCGACGACCACCGGCGGCTTGCCGACCTCGACGTATCGCAGTGCCTTCATGTGGGGACCTCCTCCGCGGGAGCGAGTGGCCTCCGTTGACCGACACGTGTCGCTCGACGCGCGGATCCCATGATGCTCCGCCCCGGTGCCTGAGGCTCGGAGGTGCACCGCTCCGGAGCGTTCCCGCCATCACACGGGTCTCCCGGGGTGTGGATGCGGCATGCCCGTTGTCCCCGGCCGGCTCCCCGGTAGGGTCTGATCGTGGCTCTGATCAACGACGAATCCACCGACCGCTACGACCTCCGCGAGTTCCGCCCGCGGACCGACGACCAGGGGGCGCCGGACGCCACCACCCGCGCCTGGATGGACGCCGTGGGCGTCGGTTTCCACGAGCCTCCGGAGTCCGACGAGGGCGCCGCCCGGATGGTGTCGCACTTCGTCGCCGACCAGGAGACGTTCCTCGGCGTGTACGTCAACCGGCCCGTCGCCGGGTCCGTCGACGAGACCTGGCCCGCCGGCACGTTCACCTGGTTCCCGAAGGACCTCAGCTGGGGAGACGGGACCGCGATCCGGACCCAGGCCGTGTCCGCCGTGACGGTCCGCCCGACCGAACGTCGCCGCGGGATCCTCCGCCGGATGATGACGCGTGCGCTCGAGCGCGGGGTCGAGGAGGGCTACGCCGTCGCCTCGCTCACCGCCTCCGAGGGCACCATCTACCGCCGCTTCGGATTCGGCTGCGCCATCCGTGAGCGCGCCGTGCACGTCCGACGTGACCGGGCGCTGCCGTTCCTCGCCCCGACCACCGGCACGGTCGTCATGGTCACCACGCAGTGGTTGGCAGACGGCGTCGGCCAAGAAGTCTTCGCCCGCTTCCATGCCCGCACGCCGGGCTCGATGGTGCGCAACACCGGCACCTGGCCGATCGTGTTCGGGGAGCTCGGTCCCGACGGTCAGAAGGCCAAGGACGTCCGGGCCGCCGTGCACCGCCCCGACGACTCCGACGAGGTCGACGGCTACGTCACCTGGCGGGTCGTCGAGGGCAAGACCGGCGAGGACACCCGCGTCGAGATCGTCGACCTGGTGTACACGACCGACGCCGCGTACCTGTCGCTGTGGGAGTTCCTGCTCTCCATCGACCTCAACGACGTCGTCGTCTACAAGCGGTCCCGCTCGGACGACCCGATCGTCGCCGCTCTGGCGGACGCTCGCTCCTACGACGTCGACCACGAGGAGGACCACGTCTGGCTCCGCGTCCTCGACGTCGCCGCGGTGCTGCAGTCCCGCCCGTACGCAGCCGACGGCTCGCTCACCATCGCGGTCACCGACTCGCTCGGGCACGCGTCCGGCACGTACCGGCTCGACGTCCGGGAGGCACGTGGCACCGTCACGCGGCTGGCATCCGACGCGGACGTGGCCGGCTCCGACATCGCGCTCGACGTCGCCGACCTCGGGGCGCTGCTGATCGGGTCGGTGTCGCCGGTGACGCTCGCGGCGGCGGGGCTGCTGCGTGCGGCAGACCCGGCGGCGCCGGTGCTCCTCCGCGCGATGCTCACCCCGCCCCGGACCCCGCACGGCATCACGTACTTCTGACGCGGGCGGCGGCTGCGCGGCCGGTCGGCCGCGGCCGGCCGGTGTCGCGTCGCGTGGCGTGGCGTGGCGTCGCGTGGCGTCGCACAACAGCATCCGGCCCGAACCACGGGATCTCGTGGTTCGGGCCGGTTCCTGTTGTGCGGGTCCGGCCTGCGCCACGGGCGGGCAGCGCAGGACGGGAGGCTCGCCCTACGTCCGGCGGCGCACTCGCGGGTCGACGACGGCGTAGACCAGGTCGACGACGACGTTCGCGGTGACCACCAGGAACGCCGAGAACACCGTGAAGCCGACGACGACCTGCAGGTCCAGGGTGTGCACCGCGTCGATGAGCAGCGCCCCGAGCCCCTGCATCGAGAACACCTTCTCGGTGATGACCGCGCCGCCGAGCAGGGTCCCGAGGTCCAGGCCGAACAGCGTCACCACGGGCAGGATCGCCGTCCGCAGCCCGTGCCGCACGACGACCTGGCGCTCGCGCAGGCCCTTGGCACGGGCCGTCCGGACGAAGTCCTGCCCCATCGCCTCGAGCATCTCGCCGCGGGTGAGCCGGGCGTAGATCGCGGCACTGATGAACGCGAGCACACACCACGGCAGCACCAGGTGCGTCAGCCAGCCGACCGGGTCCTCCGTCAGCGGCACGTACCCACTCGTCGGCAGGATCCCGAGCACGAACCCGAACAGCAGGATCGACAGCAGCCCGATCAGGTACGCCGGCGAGGACACCCCGGCCACCGCGATCGTCATCAGGGTGCGGTCGAGAGCCGAGCCGGGTCGGAGCGCCGAGACGGTCCCACCGAGCACACCGGCGACGAGCCAGAGGAGCGCGGCACCGATCGCGATCGACGCCGTCACCGGCAGCCGGTCGACGATGAGCGTGGTGACGCTCTCGTGCAGCTGGAAGGAGTACCCGAAGCAGGGCGCGGCGCACTGCACGGCCGAGACGCCGCTGCCGAACGACCGACCGGTGAAGATCCCGCCGAGGTAGGCCGTGAACTGCAGGATCCACGGCTTGTCGGTTCCGAGGAACGCCTGCACCTGCGCCAGCCGGTCGGGGGTGCAGGGCTTGTCGCAGATCGCCCGCGCCGGGTTCGTCGGCAGGAGCATGAACAGGGCGTAGGTGATCGCAGCGACGACGAGCAGCACGACGACGGCGCCGAGCACGCGGAACAACACGAAGCGCAACGCGGTCATCGGGTGCCTCCTCTCGGGTCCAGTGCGTCGCGGAGGGCGTCGCCGAGCACGTTGAATGCCAGGGTGACGAGGAACAGGGCGGCTCCGGGGAAGACGAGGTACATCGGGTCGGTCTGCACCCATCCGACGGCGTCGCCGATGCTCCGCCCCCAGGACGGCGTCGGCGGGGTGACGCCGACGGCCAGGAACGACAGCGCCGCCTCGGCACCGATCATCGACGGGATCGAGATGGTGGCGTAGACGGTGATCGTCGCGGCCAGGTTCGGCAGGAGCTGGGTCCGGATGACGTGCCAGCGGCCTGCCCCCATCGCCGTTGAGGCGACGACGTAGTTCCGCTCGCGGAGGGACAGGGTCTGCCCGCGGATCACGCGAGCGACCGCCGGCCAGCCGAAGAACCCGATGACGAGCACGACCAGCACGGGCTTCGGGAACGAGGTCGGCACGATCGCGGTCAGGGCGATCATGAACACCAGCGACGGGAAGCCGAACATCACGTCGACGACCCGGCTGAGCACCCGGTCGTACCAACCGCCGAAGAAGCCGGTGGTGACGCCGACGAGCACGCCGATGACGAGCGACACCACGGTCGCGGCGAGCCCGATGCCGAGCGACGTCCGCGCGCCGTAGGTGACGATCGCGAAGAGGTCCCGACCGGTCAGCGGTTCGACGCCGAACCAGTGCTGCGCACTCATCCCACCGAGGGGACCGCGGGGTGCGCCGAAGTCGTTGAGGGCGTCGACGTGGTAGCCGTACGGGTCCTGCCCACTGATCCGGGCGATGAGCGGCGCGGCGAGGGCGACCACGACGAAGACGGCGATGACGACCGCGGAGACCACGGCCCACCGGTCACGACGGATGCGGCCGACGAGGGCACGGAAGCCGGTGCCGGAGCCCGGAGCCAGACGGACCGGACGGTCGACGACGTTCGCGGTCATGCGACCACCCCTTCCCATCCGCGCCAGGCGCGGCGGCGTTCCGCCTGCCGGGCGGGGTCGGCGACGGGTGCGGCGGCGAGCAGCATGCGGGTGTAGTCCTCCTGCGGGTCGTCGAGGACGGCCTGGGTCGTACCGTGTTCGACGATCCGCCCGTGGTGCAGCACGGCCACACGGTCGGCGAGCTGTCGGACGACGGCCAGGTCGTGGCTGACCAGCAGGCACCCGAACCCGAACTCGTCCTGCAGGTCCCGGAGCAGGTCGAGCACCGCTGCCTGCACGGTCACGTCGAGCGCCGAGGTCGGTTCGTCGGCGATGAGCAGGGCCGGCCGGAGCGCCAGGGCCCGTGCCACGGCGACGCGCTGTCGCTGCCCGCCGGAGAGCTGGTGCGGGAACCGCTCGGCCCACGACGGGTCGAGCTGCACGGCCTGGAGCAGTTCCCGGACGCGTGCCGGTCGGTCGGCGCTCGGCTCGTGCACCAGGAGCGGCTCGGCGATGCTCCATCCGATGCTCTGCCGGGGGTTCAGCGACGAGGCCGGGTCCTGGAACACGATGCCGACGCGCTTCCGGATCTCGCGGAGACGACGGCCGCGGGCGGTGCGGAGGTCCTGCCCGTCGACGTCCACCGTCCCCTGGACCACCGGGACGAGGCCGGCCAGGGCACGACCGATCGTGGTCTTGCCGGAGCCTGACTCCCCCACGAGCCCGAGGGTCTCGCCGGCGTGCAGCTCCAGGTCGATGCCCGAGACGGTGGGCTCGCCGCGGCGCGAGTACCGCACGCCGACGTCGCGCAGGCGCGCGACCACCGGCCGGGAGGCGCGCCCCGCGTCCTCGATCGGCACCGCGCCGAGTCTCGCGTCCGCGGACAGATCGTGGCTCCCCGGGGCCGCGTCGTGTCCGCCAGAGCGAGTCTCGGCCGAGGTGCCGTCCGTGGCGGAGGTGGGACGCGCCTCTCCCCGCGAGCTCGGCCGCCCCGCCGCTCCGCGAGCTCCGCGGCGCGGCGGGACCGGCACGAGGGGGCCCAGGGCGGGCACGGCGGCGAGGAGCGCACGCGTGTACTCGGCCTGCGGGTGCGCGAACAGCTCGACGACCGGGCCGTGCTCGACGGGGTCGCCACGGCGCATCACGAGCACCTCGTCGGCGACGTCCGCCACCACACCCATGTCGTGCGTGATGAGCAGCACCGCGAGCCCGCGGTCACGGCAGAGGGTCCGGAGCAGGTCGAGGATCCCCGCCTGCACGGTGACGTCGAGCGCTGTGGTCGGCTCATCCGCGATGAGCGCGACCGGGTCACCGGCCAGTGCCATCGCGATCATCGCGCGCTGCAGCTGCCCGCCGGACAACTCGTGCGGGAAGGCCTTCCGGATCCGCGCCGGGTCGTCGAGGCCGGCGGACCGGAGGAGCTCGTCCACCCTCGCAGACACCCCTGCGCGGTCGAGGGACGTCGAGTGCGCCCGCACCGCTTCGGCGATCTGGGTCCCGATCGACAGCACCGGGGTGAACGAGTTCATCGGTTCCTGGAACACCACGCCGATGCCGGCACCGCGGACCTGGCGGAGTTCCTCGACGGGTGCACCGACGAGCTCCTCGCCGCGGAACCGGGCGCTGCCCTCGACGCGCGCCTGCGGTGGCAGGAGTCCGAGCACGCTCATGGCACCCACGGACTTGCCGGAGCCGGACTCCCCGACGAGCGCGAGCACCCGTCCGGGCGTCAGGTCGAAGGAGACGTCACGGACGACGGGCTCCGCGTCGCCGAACGCGACGCGGAGCCCACGGACTTCCAGGATGGGACCGGTCACCGCTTGAGCGAGACCTTGAGGTAGTTCGGGTACGCCGGGAAGTCGGCGATCTGGAAGTTCTGGACGTCCGAGCCGGCCAGGAACGACTGCTTGGCGTACATCAGTGGCACGACCGGGGCGTCGGCCATGATCGTCTTGTCCGCCTTCGCCCAGGTCTTCTGCGCGTCGTCCTGGTCGACCGTGGCGCTGGCCTTCGCGATGAGCGCGTCGACCTCCGGGTTGCTGTACTTCGAGACGTTGTAGCCACCGCCACCGATCTGCGACGAGTCGTAGAGCGGCTGCAGGTTGGCGTTCGCGCTCGGGAAGTCGGGCTGCCAGCTCGACAGCGACAGGTCGAAGTCGGTGCCGTTCGTGGTGGCCTGCGTGAACGAGTCGTAGTCGAGCGGCTTCAGCGTGACCGTGATGCCGGCGCGCTTGAGTCCGGCCTGCAGGGCCTGTGCCTGGGCGAGGAACGTCGGGTCGTTCTGCGTGACGAGCGTCAGCTTGAGGTCCGAGACACCGGCCTGTTCGAGCAGGGACTTCGCCTTGTCGACGTCACCCGTGGCGCTCGTCTTGTAGAGGTCGTAGTCCTGACGTCCGGCGATGCCCGGCGTGATCAGCGTCGAGGCGTAGGTGCCGGCGAGGGCACCGCCCGCGGCGATCCGGAACGACTTCCGGTCGACCGCGTACTGCAGGGCCTGACGGACCTTGAGGTCCTTGAGTTCGCCGCGCTGCGTGTTGATCGCCATGTAGCTGATCGGCCCGGCTTTCGACGTGGCGAGGCGGTCCTGCGCGGACGGGTTGCTGCGGACCTGGTTGAGCTCGGCGGCACCGAGGTAGATCGCACCGAAGGAGCTCTTCGCGTCACCGTTGTCGGCGATCAGCGTCTGCGTGACCGTGGACGGGTCCTGGCTCTCCTTGAAGACGATCTTCGAGGGGCCGGCGGTGCGGACCTCGTCGGTCTTCGCGGACCAGGCCTCGTTGCGGACCAGGGTGACCTGCGAGCCCTGCTGGTTCGACTGCACCTGGTACGGGCCGGACGCGACCGGCTTGAGGTCGTACGCACCGGTGTCGGTGCCCTCGCCCTCGGGGACCGGGGTGAACGCCGGCATCGACGCGAGCCACGGCCAGTCGCCGTACGCGTCGTTGAGCTTGAAGACGATGGTCTTGTCGTTCGGGGTCTCGATGCTGTCGAGGCTCTTGCCCTCGAACGGCCCCCGGTAGTCACTGCCGCCCACCAGGAGGGACTTGTGGTAGCTGAGGCCACCGGACAGGGTCGGCGCGAACGAGCGCTCGATCCCCCACTTGATGTCCTTCGTCGTGATCGGCGTGCCGTCCTGGAACTCGACGCCGTCCTTCAGCGTGTACGTCCAGGTCTTGCCGCCGTCGCTCGCGACGCCGGTGTTCGTGGCGAGGTCCGGGACGACCTTCGCGGTCTTGCCCGGCTCGACGTCCCACGTGGTGAGGCGACGGGCGACGAGGCCCATCGAGGTGATGCCGAGGCTCTGGCTCGTCGCGGGGTCGAGGTGGAACGCGGTCTGGGACGTGAGGATGTTGAGCGTGCCGCCCTTGTCCGTCCCGCCGCTGGCGTCGTCGGAGGCGTCGCCGCCCGAGCAGCCCGTGAGGACCAGGGCCGCTGCGGCGGCGACAGCCGCGGTGATGGTCAGGCGCTTCGGACGTCTCATGACGACGGGTCTCCTTGTTCGGGGGTGCCGGGTGGGCGGCGTCCATCCTGGCACCGCGCCCGGATCCGTTCCGAATCCCGCGCGTGCGGGACGACGCACGACGAAACACTCCAAGTCGTCGGCGTCGTCCGCCATTCCCGAACGGTGGTCGCGATCTGGGGACCGTGCGGTCTCCAGAGACGGCTCAGCGGTCGAAGAAGTCGCCGATCCCGGGCCACTGGAAGCCCTCGCCGAGGTTCCCGACCTGTTCGCCGAGACCACCGAGCGCCTGCTCCCCCTGCGCTGCGACACCCTCGACGCTGCCACCGAGGTCGCCGAGGTCGCCGAGGTCGCCGAGACCGCCGCCGACCGTGTCGCCGAGGCCGGCCGCGACACCCTCGAAGTCCACGCCGAGGTCCGCCGCCTGTGCCAGCACCGGTCCCGCGGCCGCGCTGATGACCGCACCGCCGGCGACCGCGACCGCGAGACCGCCGACCGCCAGAGCACCGCCACCGATCGCTGCGCCACCGAGCACCTTCCGCATCGTGCCCGGTCGGCTCGTCTCGCCCCGGGTCGCGGCTCGGGCGAGGCCAGCCGCGGACGCGTCGGTCGACCGGTCGTGCTGCGGGACCTCGGCGTTCAGCCGCTGCAGGACCTGCTGCCGCTGCTCCGGGGCGAGTCGGGCGAACGCGTCGTGGTGCGCCTGCTCGAGGCGCTCGGGGTCGGCGGTCTTCAGCAGGTAGTCGTACTTCGCGATCGCAACGCGGTCGGCCTCGTTCGCGTGGGCGCGGCCCTGCCCTGCGCCCGGCTGTTGCGGCGCGGATCGCTGCTGCTGGCCGTACGGCTGCTGCTGGCCAGAGCGCGGGTGGCCCGACTGCTGGTGCTGCTGGCCCCCGCGGTCGTCGCCCGTCAGCTTCTCCGCCGCGGTGCGCACCAGCCCCCGCCAGTCCCTCCCGCCGGGTCGGCCGGGCTGCCGGTACTGCTGCACACCCCCGGCCTGCTGCCCGCTGCCGGGCTGCTGGCCGGAGCGCTTCTGGAGCTGCTTGTCGATGACCTTCGAGGCCATGCCGAGGATGCGGTTCAGGTTCGCCATACCTGACCTTTGCGTTCTCACATGTACGGTCCCGGCGACGACCCGGTGGACCAGCGGTGCAGTCCCCCGACATCCCCTGTGAGGACCGCCGCGGTCCCACTCGTGAACCTCCTCACTCCGTGTCGACGTCTTCCGGCGCCGTCAGTCCCACGCTGCCGGCCTCGTCCCGGCACGGTCGCCGGAGCGGCGCGGTGAGTTGCCAGGCGAACACGCCGCAGAGCCCGACGGTGCTGAGCAGGACGAGCGCGAGGAACGGTACGAGATGCGATCCGATGACGTCCATGCCGCTGTGCCCTCCGAGCCGTGATGCCACTGGAATACGTGTATCACGCCGGTAGGCTTGTCGTCGAGCGCGCGACCGCCGGACCGCGCTCAGAGCGGACGAGTGAAGCCCGGGACTGCGACAACAGTCCCGGGCTTCGGTTCGCTCTCCGAGTGGAGGGCCAGGGGAAGCGCACTTCCCCCGAGTTCAGCACTCGGGCGCAAGTGTAGCCGAGCCCGCTCGGCGGCACACCCCTGGCCTGACGCTCCTCGTGTCCGCCGGCGATGACACCAGGAGGTCTCGATGTCCCACGACGACGAGCGCCGGCCCAGGCGTCAGGTCCCGTGGCTGGGGATCGCGAGCTTGCTCGTGACCCTCGCGCGGTTCCTGCACGACCTAAGCCGCAAGGGCCAGTGACGAGGGCGCCCCGCACCGCACCCAGCGGCGCGGGGCGCTCCCGTCCGACGGGGTCAGCCGAGCACACGCTCCAGGAACGGGTTGCGGAACCGCCCCTGCGGATCGAGGTCCCGCGCCAGCGCCGCGAACGCGCCGAGCTGCGGGTAGACCTGGTGCAGCCGCTCCGAGCTCGCCGCGGTGACCTTCCCCCAGTGCGGGCGGGGAGCGAAGGGCGCGAGGGCGTTCTCGATGAGGGGCAGCGCGACGGCCACGTCCTCGGTCCGCCGACGGAACGTGAAGTGGAACGCGACGGAGTCCTGCCCCGAGCTCGGCGCGAGCCAGGCGTCGTCGGCGGCGATGCGCCGGATCTCGGAGACGAACAGCACGGGTGCGATGGCGTCCCCGATGCTCCGGAGGGCCTGGATCGCGGGCACGGCGTCGCTCGCGGCGATCATGTACTCGGCCTGGATCTCCTGGCCCGCGGACGGCGTGAACGACGACCGGAAGTGCGGCAGTCGCTCGTGCCAGGGTCCGGGCACGCCGCCCTGTTCGGTGACGCCGACGGTCTCGCTGCCGGGCACGGGGTGGATCGGTTCGGCGCCGGCGACGGCACCGAGGGCGGCGAGGTCGATGACCGCGTCGTCGCGGTCCTCGCGTCGCTTCGTCCAGATCTGCCGGATGCCGTCGTCGGTGTACCCGGTGAACATGCTGACGCTGTAGCCGGCCGACATGATCGACTCGAACTGCGCGTCGACGACGTCCCAGCCGACGCCGGTGTGCACGGTCTGCGCGACGCGGTAGGTCGGTTCGATGGCCAGGTGCACCGCGACGACGACTCCGAGTGCGCCGAGGGCGACCCGGTGCGCGTCGAGCCGCGGGTCGTCCGCACCGACGACCTCGACGTCGCCGGAGGCCCGGACGATCTCGAGTCCGACGACGGACTGGGCGAGCGACGCGTTGCCGACGCCGGAACCGTGGGTGCCCGTCGCGACGGCGCCGGCGACGGAGATGTGCGGCAGGGACGCGAGGTTCGCGAGGGCCCAGCCACGGGCCTCCAGGCCGACGGCGACCTGCGCGTGCGTGAGACCGGCGGCGACGCGGGCCACGCGCCGGTCCGAGTCCACGTCGAGTTCGGGCGGGAGGCCCGTGAGCGTCACCTGCACCGCGTCGGTGTCGGCGATGGTGTTGAACGAGTGGCGTGACCCGAGCGCCGTCAGGCGCGGGGTCGAGGCGACCAGCCGCTGGAGTTCGTCCACGCTCGTCGGTTCCGCCAGGCGGCTCGCCGAGTAGGTGACGTTCCCCGCCCAGTTGGTGCGGGTGGGGGCTGCAGTGGTGGTGTCGTCGTCGATCACGTCGCTCATCGTAGGCCTCCCGACCGGCTCAGAAGCCGCGGTCGAGCCGGTGCCAGGTCTGCTGCGTGCGGACCTCGTCGCGGAAGCCGCGCAGCGTGGTGTGCTCGTCGATGACCAGGAACTCGGTGCCGATCATGGTGGCGAGGTCCTCGATCACCTGGATGCCGACGGCCGTCGTCATCACGGTGTGGTGCGCGGCACCGGCGGTGAGCCAGGCCTCGGCGGACACGGGGAACGAGGGCTGCGGCTCCCAGACGGCCCGGCCGACGGGCAGGTTCGGCAGCGCCTCGGTCGGCGGGACGACCTGGACGACGTTGGCGGTGAGGCGGAAGCCGTCGCGGGTGTCGCTCAGTGCGGCGACGACCGCGGGGCCGGCGTCCGCGGTGAAGACCAGGCGCACCGGGTCGTCCTTGCCGCCGATGCCGAGCGGGTGGATCTCCAGCGTCGGCGTCGCGCTGGTGAGCGTCGGGGAGACCTCGAGCATGTGGGCACCGAGGATCTTCTCCGCGCCCGGCGTCAGGTCGTACGTGTAGTCCTCCATGAGCGAGGCGCCGCCGGGGAGTCCGGCGCCGGCGACGTTCATCGCGCGGACGAGGACGGCGGTCTTCCAGTCCCCCTCGGCACCGAAGCCGTAGCCGTCCGCCATCAGCCGCTGGACCGCCAGGCCGGGCAGCTGCTTGAGCGTGCCGAGGTCCTCGAAGTTCGTGGTGAAGGCGGCGGAGCGGTTCTCGGCGAGCAGGGCGCGGAGGCCGAGCTCGATCGCGGCGCCGTCGCGGAGGGACTGGCGTCTCCCACCGTGGGCCCGGAGCTCCGGCACCAGGTCGTAGGCGCTGTCGTACTGCGCGACGAGCGCGTCGACGGCGGCGGTGTCGGCGGTGGCGGTCTCGACGGCTGCGACGAGGTCGTTGACGCCCCAGGTGTTGACCTGCACGCCGAGTTCGATCTCGGCCTCGGTCTTGTCGCCCTCGGTGACGGCGACGTAGCGCATGTTGTCGCCGAAGCGGGTGAGCTTGAGCTCGCGGATGGCGGCGGCCCCGGCAGCGGCGCGGGTCCAGTCGGACACCCGCTGCTGCACGCGCGGGTCGGACACGTGCCCGACGGCGGTGGCGTGCCGGACACCCATCCGTGCCAGGGCGTACCCGAACTCACGGTCGCCGTGCGCGGCCTGGTTGAGGTTCATGAAGTCGAAGTCGATGTCCGCCCACGGCAGCGCGACGTTCGCCTGCGTGTGCAGGTGCAGCAGCGGTTTCGTCAGCGCGTTGAGCCCACCGATCCACATCTTCGCCGGGCTGAACGTGTGCATCCACGTCGTCACACCGATGACCTTGTCGTCGGCGCTGGCCTCGATCAGGGCTCGACGGATCCCGTCGGCGTCCTTGAGGACGGGCTTCCAGACGAGCGTCACCGGCAGCGCTCCCGCAAGGGCCTCGTGCACGGCGCGGCTCTGCTCCTCGACCTGGCGGAGGGTCTCCTCGCCGTAGAGGCCCTGTGAGCCGGTGAGGAACCAGACCTCGTAGCCGTCGAGTGTGGCCTGGGGGTCGACGTTGTCCTGCGTCATCGCATGGCTCCTTCAGGGTTCTGTCCGTAGACGTTCTGGTATCGGTCGAACAGGCGGTCGATGTCCTCGGGCGCGATCGGCACGAGGTCACCGCCCTGCTTCGCGATGTGGACCGTGCGTGCGACGTCCTCGCACATCACGGCGGCCTTGACCGCGTCCTTCGCGTCCTTGCCGATCGTGAAGACGCCGTGGTTCTGCATGAGGACTGCCCGGGAACGATGTCCGCCGAGGGTGTCGACGATGCCGCGGCCGATCGAGTCGTCGCCGATGATCGCGAACGGGCCGACCGGGATCGGCCCGCCGAACTCGTCCGCCATCGCGGTGATCACGCACGGGATCTCCTCAGCGCGGGCGGCCCACGCCGTGGCGTACGTCGAGTGGGTGTGCACGACGCCGTTCACCTCGGGCATGTTCCGGTACACGAAGGCGTGCGCGGCCGTGTCGGAGGACGGGCCGTGCTCGTTGCCCCAGCCCTCGGCCGGAACGCCGTCGAGGGTGCAGACGACCTGGTTCTCCGGGGTCAGGTCCTCGCTGACGACGCCGCTCGGCTTGATGACGAACAGGTCGGTGCCGGGCACGCGCTCGGAGACGTTGCCGCCGGTCCAGATGACCAGGCCGTAGCGGACGAGTTCGCCGTGCAGTCGGGCCACGCGCTCACGCGCTGCGGCGACGGCCGCTCGGGTGGTGTCGTCGGTCATGAGTTCACGTCCTGTTCCTGCTGGTGTTCGGTCGGGAGGCCTGGGCCGGCTGCCGTCGTCGGCTCGCCGCTCGACGTCGCCGCGTCTCGGGCGCCGGGGACCGCGGCGGCGATCGCCTGGATCGGCAGCGCCGCGCGGAAGCGGTCGAGGTACACCGTGAACCCGTCGACGTCGCGCTGGTCCGGGTCGACGACGTCCGAGGCCGCCGTCCCGAACACGGTCGTGTCGAGGTACTCGGCGAGGGAGGTGCCGGCGGCGTGCTCGAGGTAGGCGGCGAGGACGGCGATGCCCCACGCCCCGCCCTCGCTGGCGGTCGCCTCGAGGGCCACGGGCACGCGGAGTGCGGCGGCGAGCTGGCGCTGCGGCAGCCCGGGCGTCCGGAAGAGCCCGCCGTGCGCGGTCATCCGGTCGACGGTGACGCCCTCGCCGTGCAGGACCTCCATACCGATGGCGAGCGTCGCGAAGGCACCCATCAGTTCGGCGCGGACGAGGTTGCCGAGCGTGAAGCGGGCGTCGGGCGCGCGGAGGAGCAGCGGGCGACCGTCCTCGACACCGGTGACCGGTTCGCCGGCCAGGTAGTTGACCGCGAGCAGGCCGCCGGCGTCCGGGTCGGCGGTGGCGGCCTCGTCGAGGAGCGTGCGGAACACGGAGTCGGCGTCCGCCGGGCTGCCGGCGGCCTCCGCGAAGCGGCCGAACACGCGGGCCCAGCTGCCGATCTCGCTGGCGCCGTTGTTGCAGTGCACCATCGCGACGGCGTCGCCGGCGGGGGTGGTGACGACGTCGAGCTCCTCGTGCGGGGTGTCGAGCGGGCGCTCGAGCACGACCATCGCGAAGATGCTCGTGCCGACGCTGACGTTGCCGGTGCGCTGGGCGACCGCGTTCGTGGCGACCATGCCGGTGCCGGCGTCACCCTCGGGCGGGCAGAGCGGTGCGCCCGGCTGCAACGTGCCCGTGGGATCGAGCCAGGCGGCGCCCTCCGTGGTCAGGGTTCCGGCGTCCTGGCCTGCGACACGGACCTCGGGCAGGAGTGCGCGGAGGTCGGGGACGCCGATCAGGTCCTGCGCGGTGCTGAGCATCCCGGCGTCGTAGTCGCCGGTGGCGGGGTCGATCGGGAACATGCCCGATGCGTCGCCGACCCCGAGGACGTCCTGCCCGGTGAGCTGGCGGTGCACGTACCCGGCGAGCGTCGTGATGCCCGTGGTCTGCGCGACGTGCTGCTCGTCGTCGAGGACGGCCTGGTACAGGTGCGCGATCGACCAGCGGAGCGGGATGTTGAAGCCGAGGGCGTCGCTCAGTGCAGCCGCAGCGGGGCCGGTCGAGGTGTTCCGCCAGGTGCGGAACGGCACGAGCAGCTCACCGTCGGCGTCGAACGGCAGGTAGCCGTGCATCATCGCCGAGACGCCGACGGCGCGGAACGTCGTCGGCACCGAGCCGTGCTGCTCCTGCAGGTCCGAGACGAGTGCGGCGTACGCGGCGCGCACGCCGGTCTCGACGGCGGCCAGCGGGTACGTCCAGCGGCCGTCGACGAACTCGTTCTCCCACTCGTGGGAGCCCGCGGCGATGACCGTCAGGTCCTCGCCCACCAGACACGCCTTGATCCGGGTCGACCCGAGTTCGATGCCGAGGGTCGTGCGGCCGTCCGCGATCTCGCGGGTCCGGTCGTCGCTCATGGTGGGCCTCCTGCTCTCGCCGTCGAGTGAGCGCTCACACCGTAGCGCGTGAGCGCTCACCCGACAACTCGTCCGGCCGTGTCGCGGCGGGAGCGACCCGGGTCAGCCGACGGGCAGGAACACCCGCATCGTGGACGGCCCGCGGTTGCCCCACGTCGCGTACGGCACGAGCCGGACCGTCTCCGGCTCGGTCTCCTGCACGTCGGGGTCGCCGTACGGCAACGGCCCGACACGGTGCACCGTGCGCTGGCGCACCCGCATGCGCACCGCGTCCGGTCCGTCGTCGAGCGGGTCCGACCCGGGCTGCACCACGACGTCGCCGACGTCCCGACCGAGGTCCGTGGACTCCAGGGCGTACACGAGCGGGCCGCGCTCGACCGCGACCGTGCCGCGGACCGCATCGATCCGCGGGTCCGGCACCGTGAGCCGAGCGGCGACCGGCACCGTGAGGGTCACGCGGTCCCCGACGGCGAAGGTCCGCACGACGGTGACGGTGTCCTCCCCGTGGACGGACCGGGTGCCGTCGACCGACCGGGTGCCGTCGGGGGTCTCGAGGACGGCCTCCGACGCCCAGGACGGCACCCGGAGGCGCAGCGCCACCGGGGTCCCGCTCGCCGCGGTCGCCTCGACCGAGACCGTGCCCGCGGCCGGCCACCCCGAGCGCACCCGGAACGCGGCCGTGGCGCCGCCCGGCAGGGTGGTGTCGACGTCGTAGTCGCCGTACTGGTGCAGCTGCAGGCCGTCGTCCGTCATGGTGGCGAAGACCGACTCGACGCTGGCCAGCGTCCGGGCCAGGTTCGTCGGGCAGCACGAGACCTCGAACCAGGGCGCCCGCAGGCTCGACAGCGCCCGCGCGCTGAGGTCGTCCTCGGGTGGGGCAGCACCCTCGACCCGCTGGTGCATGGTGTTGGCGTAGAAGAACGCCCGCCCGTCCTCGCGCGGTGCGACCATCATCGCGTTGTACAGGGTCCGCTCGATCAGGTCCGCGTACTTGGACTCCCCCGTCTCGAGCAGCAGGCGCCAGGACACCATGTTCGATGCGATCGCCGCGCAGGTCTCGCCGTACTCGCGGTCCGGCGGCAGCTCGAAGTCGGCGCCGAACGACTCGTCCTGGTGGTGCGACCCCATCGCCCCGGTCAGGTAGGTGCGGGTCGCCACGGTGTTCGTCCACTGCCGTTCGACGGCCGCGACGAGTTCGGCGTCGCCAGTCTCCACGGCGACGTCGACCGCGCCGGCCGCCAGGTACATCGCCCGGACGGCGTGCCCGCGCCAGACGCCCGCCTGGCGCACCGGCAGGTCGTCCTGGAAGTACTCCGGTCCGAACGCGATCGGGCCGAGCAGCCCGTTCCCCCGGCGGTCGATGAACAACTGCGCCAGCCGGACGTACCGGTGGTCGCCGGTCGCCCGACCCAGCTCGACGAGCGCCGGTTCGATCTCCGGGTGGCCGCACACCGCCTCCCGTCCGCCGTCCCCGAACACCCCGACCAGGTGGTCGGCGACGCGGACGGCCACGTCGACCAGTCCGCCGCTGCCGGCGGTGCGCAGTCGCGCGACGGCGGCCTGGATGAGGTGCCCCATGCAGTAGAGCTCGTGGCCCCATTCGAGGTCGGACCAGCGCGGACGCTGCCAGGGGCGACCGAACGCGGTGTGCAGGTAGCCGTCGTCGTCCTGTGCGGCAGCGACCCGGTCGACGAGCCGCTCGTACCGCTCCGCGAGCTCCGGGTCCCCGGTGCGCCCGAGCTCCCACGCCATCGCCTCGAGCAACTTGTAGACCTCGGAGTCGACGAACTCGATACCGGCGTGCGTGAACTCCTCGCCGGTCGCGGCACCGTCGAAGTTGCCGGCCCAGCCGATCCGCTCGATCCAGTCCTCGCAGTGCCGCAGGACGACGCTGCCGTTCCGCTCCTGCCACTCGCCCCAGTAGCCGCCGGTGAGCCGCAGCGCACCGTGCGGCAGCGGGCGGAGTCGGGAGGTCGTGGGCGATACCGGGCCGGTCGAGGGAGACGTCGTCGTCATGTCGAGAGGCTACGCCGGGCGGCGCTGTCCGACGCCGGACAGCGTGGCCACGCGCTGGCGACTTGCCGGATCACCGGTCATCACCCGCGCCACGGGGTTGCACTTGTAAGTGCAACCCCGTAGCGTCAAGGGGAGTTCCAGCACTCGGGAGGCACCATGACACCGTCGACGACGCTCGCGATGACGCAGGGCCTCGCTGCCGACCCCACCGTCCGACGCGATGCGGTCCAGGTCATGGAGGACACCGCAGACCGCGTGGTCGAAGCGGTCCTCCTGCAGCTTGACGACGGGACGAGCGCACGGGTGCCGGCGTCCCTCACCGGAGCCCTGGTCGCGTTCATGCAGGCCGCAGCCGATGGATCCGAGATCAGCATCCGCCTGATCGCATCGGAACTCACCACGACCGGCGCGGCGCAACTCCTGGGCGTCTCGCGGCCGACGGTGATGAAGATGGTCACCCGAGGGGACCTCGCCGCGCATCGCGTCGGCACCCACACACGGCTTCGTCGTGACGACGTCCTGGCACTCCGGGACCGGCGCCAGGCGGACCGAGCGGCAGCGGCGGACGAACTGCTCGCGGCAGGCGAACCCTTCGACTGACATGTGACATGGGGGTATCGTGGGAAGATGCCCAAACGCGTGTTCGTCGACGCCAACGTGCTGGTCAGCAGGACGCTCCGCGACTGGGTGTGCCTGCTCCGCGCCGAGATTCCGTGGATGTTCCAACTCCACACCACAGAGGACGTCCTCGCCGAGACGATCGCCACGCTCCGAGCCCTCCATCCGCAGCGGGACGGCGGCGCCACCACTCGCCTCCGGGCAGCGATCCTCGGGAGCATCGACGAACTCGTCGCCGACTTCCCGGGAGACGTGCCGTGGAGCGGAACGGACCCGAAGGACCGCCATGTGCACGCCCCGGCGCTCTCCGCCCGAGCAGAGGTGTTGCTGACGGAGGACCGCGGATTCCATGCCCTCGACGACCTCCCGTACGAGGTCATGTGCTGCGACCACTTCTTCGTCCTCGTGGACGACACGTTGCCGTGGGGCGTCCGCGCGACCGTTCGCCGGATGAACGGGTACTGGGCGAGCCGACCCGGACCGCACGCCGGTCTGGTCACGGCGCTCGTCCGGGCGGGTTGCCCGGCCTTCGCCCTCAGGGTGGCGGACCATCTCCGAGCAGACGACGGCGTGCCAGGTGGACGATCGGATGTCGTCGTCATCGACTGACGCCGATCACGCCGAGCGCCGCACCACCAGCTCGGGCTGCAGGAGCGCGTCGTCGTGCAGCCCGCCCTCGAGCAGCGCCCGCGCCGAGGCCAGCACCCGCTCCCCCATCGCCTGGAAGTCCTGCCGCACGGTGGTGAGCGGCGGCGTGAAGTGCGCGGCCTCCGGCACGTCGTCGAAGCCGATGACGGCGATGTCGTCCGGCACGCGGAGCCCTTCTTCCGCGAAGGCGTGCAGGACCCCGAGCGCCATCTGGTCGTTGCCCGCGAACACGGCGTCGACCGTCGCGGCGTCCATCGCCCGGCCGGCCGCGAACCCGCTGGCCGGCGTCCAGTCCCCCTCGTACACGACCGGCGTCAGGCCCCGGGTGCGCATGATCCGCTCGTAGGTCGCGCGGCGGACCTCGGCCTCCTGCGAGACCGTCGGCCCGGCGATGTGCACGATCCGACGGTGGCCGAGGTCGAACAGGTGCTGCAGCGCCAGGGTCGCACCGGCCGCCTGGTCGATCGCGACCGCGGAGATCGTCGCCCCGCCGCTCCCGGGCACGACCAGATCGGTCGGCAGGGCGTCCCGTTGCACCGCGTTCGCGACGACGACGGGCACCGTGACCGGCAGCGTCAGCGACGCGAGGGCGTCGAGCACCCGGTTGTCGGCGGCGACGAGGACCACGGCGGCGACGTCCTGCGCCAGCAGCGTGGACAGCGCCTCGGACAGGTCGAGGGGCTTCGGGTCGTCCGGCAGCGTCGAGAGCAGCACGTGGTACCCCGCGGTCCGGGCAGCACGCTCGAAGCCGATGGCGGTGCTCGACGGTCCGTAGAGCGCATCGCCCGCGCTGACCAGGCCGAGGGCGCGGCTCCGTCCGCCGGCGAGTGCCCGCGCAGCAGCCCGGGGCCGGTACCCGAGGGCGGCGACGGCGTCGGTGACCTTCGTCCGGAACTGCTCCCGGACCGTCGGGTCCCCGTTGATCACCCGGGAGACGGTCTGGTGGGAGACGCCCGCCCGCTCGGCGACGTCGAAGATCGTCGGGGCCTTGCGTCCCCTGCCGTTCGGCGTCGCGGTCGTCGTCATCCGGTCACCGTACCGCGACACCAGTTCGGGGACGCGACATCCCGATCTGGTCTCGACGAGTTGACACCACCCCACCGAGCCCACATGATGTGAGCGCTCACTTGGAGCATCACATCCCCAGCGGGACACAGCAGCCCCGCACCTGAACGCGTCGATGCCGACGCGAGAGGAACAGAGGTACTTCGATGAAGAAGCGCAGGATCGTCGCGGGCGCAGCAGCTCTCGGTCTCGCCCTCTCCCTGGCCGCCTGCTCTGCCGGCGGCCGTGCCTCCACCGACAACGGTGGCGGCAGCACGGACAACAAGGGTGCCCTCGTCGGCGTCGCGATGCCCACCAAGGTGTCCGAGCGCTGGATCAAGGACGGCAACGCCGTCAAGAGCGACCTCGAGAAGGCCGGTTACAAGGTCGACCTCGAGTACGCGGACAACAAGATCCCGCAGCAGGTCCAGCAGGTGAGCAACATGATCACCAAGGGCGCGAAGGTCCTCATCGTCGCCTCGATCGACGGCGGCTCGCTCTCCGACCAGCTCGACGCCGCCGCCAAGGCCGGCATCAAGGTGATCTCCTACGACCGCCTGCTCACGGGCAACAAGAACGTCGACTACTACGTCTCGTTCGACAACTACAAGGTGGGCGTCGACCAGGCGAACTCGCTCCTGACTGGTCTCGGCCTCCTCGACGAGGACGGCAAGAAGACCAACGAGAAGGGTCCGTTCAACATCGAGGTCTTCGCCGGCTCGCCCGACGACAACAACGCCACGTTCTTCTTCAACGGCGCGATGGACACCCTCAAGCCCTACCTCGAGGACGGCACGCTGAAGATCGGCTCCGGCCAGGACGGCTTCACCCAGGCCGCGACGCAGCAGTGGGACCCGGCGAAGGCCCAGTCCCGCATGCAGAACCTGGTCGCCAAGTCGTACTCCGGCGGCACCAAGCTCGACGGCGTTCTCTCGCCCTACGACGGCATGTCGATCGGCATCATCTCGGCCCTCCAGGGCGCCGGTTTCGGTTCCGGCGACCGCCCGCTCCCGACCATCACCGGTCAGGACGCCGAGGCCGCCTCGGTGAAGTCGATCGTCGACGGTCAGCAGTACTCGACCATCTACAAGGACACGCGTCAGCTGGCCGAGAAGTCGGCGAGCATGGCCGAGGACCTGCTGTCGGGCAAGAAGCCCGAGGTCAACGACACCAAGACCTACGACAACAAGGTCAAGGTCGTCCCGACGTACCTGTTCCAGCCGACGGTCGTCACGAAGGACAACTACGAGAAGGTCCTGATCGACTCGGGCTACTACACCGAGGCCGACCTCAAGTAGTCGCAACCCCCTGACGGACCGGGAGGCGCGGTGCACGCCCGCACCGCGCCTCCCGTCCTGTCTCCCCTCCACTCGCGCGCCGTCCCGGCGCCCCAACGGAAGGCGGTCCCGTGGCGGACACCATCCTCGAGATGCGCGACATCACCAAGACGTTCCCCGGCGTCAAGGCCCTGCAGAACGTCTCGCTCCAGGTCGAACGGGGCCAGGTCCACGCGATCTGCGGTGAGAACGGCGCGGGCAAGTCCACGCTCATGAAGGTCCTGTCGGGCGTCTACCCGACCGGCACCTTCGACGGCGAGATCCTGCTCGACGGCGAACCGGTCCGCTTCTCGAACATCAACGACTCCGAGGCAGCCGGCGTCGTCATCATCCACCAGGAGCTCGCACTGAGCCCCTACCTGTCGATCGCCGAGAACATCTTCCTCGGCAACGAGCGCTCCAAGGGCGGCTTCATCGACTGGAACAAGACGAACCTCGAAGCCGCCAAGCTCCTGCAGCGCGTCGGCCTCAAGGACAACCCGATCACGAAGATCGTGGACATCGGCGTCGGCAAGCAGCAGCTCGTCGAGATCGCGAAGGCGCTGTCGAAGAAGGTGAAGCTCCTCATCCTCGACGAGCCCACCGCAGCGCTGAACGACGACGACTCCGCGCACCTGCTCGAGCTCATCCGCTCGCTGCAGGACGAGGGCATGACGGCGATCATCATCAGCCACAAGCTCAACGAGATCAAGGCGATCGCCGACAAGGTCACGATCATCCGCGACGGCCAGACCATCGAGACGCTCGACATGCACGCCGGCGAGGTGTCCGAGGACCGCATCATCCGCGGCATGGTCGGCCGTGACCTCTCCACGCGGTACCCGGAGCACGAGTCGAAGATCGGCGAAGAGCTCCTGCGCATCGAGGACTGGACTGTCCACCACCCGCTGGACGCCTCCCGGGAGATCATCCACCAGGCGAACCTCAACGTCCGTGCCGGTGAGATCGTCGGCATCGCCGGACTGATGGGTGCCGGTCGCACCGAGCTCGCGATGAGCGTCTTCGGGCACTCGTACGGCACCGGCATCAGCGGCACCGTCTACAAGCGCGGGACGCCGATCAAGACGAACACGGTCACGGCGGCCATCGACAACGGTCTGGCCTACGCGACCGAGGACCGGAAGCGCTACGGCCTCAACCTGATCGACGACATCAAGCGGAACGTCTCCGGCTCGGCGCTCGGCAAACTCGCCAACTGGGGCTTCGTCAACGGTTCCGAGGAGACCACGATCGCGCGCAAGTTCCTCAAGGACCTGAACATCAAGGCCCCGACGGTCAACGCGATCACCGGCAAGCTCTCCGGCGGCAACCAGCAGAAGGTCGTCCTGTCGAAGTGGATGTACTCCGACCCCGACGTGCTCATCCTCGACGAACCGACCCGAGGCATCGACGTCGGCGCGAAGTACGAGATCTACACGATCATCAACGCGCTCGCCGACCAGGGGAAGGGGATCATCGTGATCTCCTCCGAGCTCCCCGAGCTGCTCGGCATCTGCGACCGCATCTACACGCTCTCCGAGGGCACCATCACCGCCGACGTCCCGCGCGCCGAGGCGTCGCCGGAAGTCCTCATGCAGTACATGACCCAGGAACGGGAGACCCCAGTCAATGAACGCGCTTAAGTCCGCCGCCAGCTACCTCACCGGGCAGCTCCGACAGATCGGCCTGTTCATCGCGCTGATCGTCATCGTCATCTTCTTCCAGGTGACGACGAACGGCATCACGCTGGCCCCGATCAACGTCTCGAACCTGATCGTCCAGAACAGCTACATCCTGATCCTCGCGATCGGCATGGTCATGGTGATCATCGCCGGCCACATCGACCTCTCCGTCGGTTCGGTCGTCGCGTTCACCGGCGCCATGGCCGGTGTCATGATCACCCAGTGGGGCATCCCCTGGCCGATCGCCGTCGTCCTCTGCCTGGTCCTCGGCGCGCTGGTCGGTGCGTGGCAGGGCTTCTGGATCGCCTACTTCGGGATCCCGGCGTTCATCGTGACCCTGGCGGGCATGCTCGCCTTCCGCGGTGCCGCCCAGATCGCCCTGCAGAACCAGCAGATCTCGCCCTTCCCGGACGGCTTCCGCTCGCTCGGCTCCGGCTTCCTGCCCTCCTTCGGCACCTCGGGCTACGAGCCGCTGACGATGGTCCTGGGGCTCGCCGCCGCGGCGATCCTCGTCATCACCGGCTTCCGTGGTCGTGCGACCCGTCGCAAGTACCAGCTCGAGGACGAGCCCTTCGCCTGGTTCATCACCAAGATGGTGTTCACCGTCGCGCTGGTCATCTTCATCGCGCTGCTGCTCGCCAGCTACAACGGCACCCCGATCGTCCTCGTGATCCTCGGCGTCCTGGTCATCGTGTACTCGATGGTCATGCGCAGCGCGGTGTTCGGTCGACACATCTACGCGATCGGCGGCAACCCGCTCGCCGCGCAGCTGTCCGGCGTCAAGACGAAGCGCGTCACGTTCCTGCTCTTCGTCAACATGGGTGTCATCTCGGCCCTGGCCGGCGTGGTGTTCACGGGGCAGCTCAACCTGGCCTCCCCGAGCGCGGGCAACGGCTTCGAGCTCGACGCCATCGCGGCCGTGTTCATCGGTGGCGCTGCGGTCACCGGCGGCATCGGCACGGTGCCGGGTGCGATCGTCGGTGGTCTCATCATCGGTCTGCTCAACAACGGCATGTCGATCCTCGGTGTCGGGTCCGAGTTCCAGCAGCTCATCAAGGGCCTGGTGCTCCTGGCCGCCGTCGCGTTCGACGTCTTCAACAAGCGCCGCGCGGCCAGCAGCCGCAAGTAGGACGGGGTCGGTCGTACGACCGGTCCCCGAAAGCGACAGATCTCCGTCGGAACTCGACGGAGATCTGTCGCTTTCGCATTGCGGTCGCGGGCTGCGGCTGGGGCGCTGCGGGCTGCGGGCTGCGGGCTGCGGTCGCGGGCTGCGTCAGCGGGACAGGACGGCCCAGCCGGCGGCCGGGAGGCGCAGGGTCCCGTCGCGCAGTTCCCCCGCGCCCGCCTCGACCCGGGTCGCGTCGGCTGCGGGCAGGACCACCGGTTCGGGCGAGAGGTTCAGGGCGGTGACCACGGCCTCCCGGTCGGTCGCCGTGCGGAGGACGAGCGCCGTGTTGTCCAGGTGGACCACGTCGGTGTGAGCGCGGTGCAGCCACGGGCGCCGACGGCGGAGTGCGACGAGCGCCTGGTGGGCGTGCAGCACCTCGGCCGCCGTGCCGGTGACCTCCGTCGGACCGGCGGGGAAGGCGGGCCGCACGGCGTCGTCACCGCCCTCGCGTTCCTCCTTGACCCCGGCCCAGGCGAACTCGTCGCCCGCGTAGACCGAGGGGGTGCCGGCCACCGTGAACAGCACCGCGATCGCGTGTCCGACGAATCCCTCCCCCACGGCCGAGGCGATCCGCGTCACGTCGTGGTTGCCGACGAACGTGCTCGGGGCGAACGTCGCCAGCAACTCGTCGTGCCGTTCGATCGCGTGCGCCAGCTCGTAGCAGTTGCGGTCCGCGATGCCGTGCCAGATGCCCTGCCAGAGCTCGTACTGGGTGGTGGAGTCCATCGTCGACGCGCGGACGATCGCGGCGGTGTCGCCGTGGATGACCTCGCCGGAGAACCACGCCTCGGGGAAGCGCTCCCGCACGCGCGGCAGCACGCGCGCCCAGAACGCCGGCGGGACCGCGTACGCGGCATCGAGCCGCCACCCGTCGATGCCGCGCTCGAGCCAGTGCGTCATGACCTGGACGACCAGGTCCTCGGTCGCCGACGAGGAGTGGTCGAGCGCCACCAGGATGTCGTGCCCCTCGAAGGAACCGACCGGCACCGGCTGCCCGGGCTGCCAGCCGTCCCAGTCGACGGCGAACAGCGGAGCGGTCTCGGCGTCCGGGCCCTGCTCGGCGAGTGCCCGGAAGGCCGGGTGCTGGCGCCCGACGTGGTTGAAGACGCCGTCGAGCAGGACCCGGATGCCGCGTCCTCGAGCTGCAGCCACCAGACGGTCGAAGTCGGCGTCGTCGCCCAGGCGCGGGTCGATCCGGAAGTGGTCGACGGTGTCGTAGCCGTGCGTCGAGCTCGCGAACACCGGCCCGAGCAGCAGCCCGTTGAGCCCGAGGTCGACGACGTGGTCGAGCCAGGCTTCCAGGCGCCCCAGGCGGTGCTCGACCGGGCGGTGCTCCACAGCGCTGTCGGGGCTGCTGCTCGGTCGGATCTCCGCACCGACGAAGCCGAGCGGGTAGACGTGCCACCACATCACGTGCTCGACCCAGGCGGGCTCGCCTGTCCTGGTCGTCGGCTCCGGGGTGCGGTCGGCGTCGTGGTCCATCCCTGCATGCTGCCAGCCGGCCCTGGTCAGAACCGCCGATCGGGGTACCGCCAGCCTGGATGCGCGTCGGTGGCGCGGACGATCATGGGCCCATGGGACGAGCCATCCGCACCGAGGACGACGCACGCCGACTCGACGCCGCACACGCTGAACGCACCTGCGCATCCTGCGGGCGGCGCATGCCCGCGTCGGCGGACACGGACACGAAGTGGTGCTCCGACGCCTGCCGTCGGCACAAGCTCGACGACACCGACCGGACGCTCGAGCGCACCATCGACGAGCTGCTCGACGCCCGGGCCACCACGTCGAGCATCTGCCCGTCCGACGCTGCCCGGGCGATCGGCGGCGAGGACTGGCGTGACCTGATGGAACCCGCCCGACGTGCTGCCCGACGCATGGTCGCCCGTGGCGAGGTCGAGATCACCCAGGGCGGGTACGTCATCGACCCGTCCACCGCCAAGGGGCCGATCCGGATCCGACGCCCGCGCTGAGCGACCTGTCTGGACCGCCGCTCGGGATCGTCGGGGTACAGCACGATCGACCCTGCCGTGAGCCCGACCGACGCCATCGTGGATCGGTCAGCGGCTCGGGTCGGTCTTCTGCCGCATCGCTGCGATGAGGCGTTCGAGCGCGAGCACGAGACGACTCGTCTGCTCGCGGGTCACGCGAGCAGACGAGTACTGGAAGTTCGTCTTCTCGTCGGTCAGACGTTTGAGTTGGTTGCCTGGCTGTCGGTCAGGTGAGCAAGCCGTGTCGAGCAGGCGTCGGGCCTGCGCGTGGTCCTCGCCGACGTGGTGCTGCCCGAGGACGGCCCCGCAGATCGCGTCGGCCGCCGCGATCCCGCCGAGGACGGCGTTCGAACCGGCGGCCTTCCAGTCGGCATGCGAAGTCGAGCCGGCACAGAGAACCGCTACCTCGTAGTACGCCTCAGCCTCGTCTCGTCGCATCCGGACTGCTGTTGCATCCATCACGCGCGTCCGGAGGGGCATCAGACGAGCGATCGGATGTCGGACCCGTACACGGTGTGCGCGTCGGCGCGCCACGAGCCCACGAGTGGATCCCCTTCGGTGGCGTACCGTTCGAGGTCAGCACGAGTGACGTCGAAGACCTGGCAGTCGTTGCCGGTCCAGCGCTGCACGAGATCGCCGAGACGGACGACCACATCGACGTTCGTCTCCGCAGCGAACACCACGAGCAGGTCGACGTCCGATTCGTCAGTGGCCGTTCCTCGGGCGAGCGATCCGAAGATCGACACGGACAACACGTCGACTTCGCTCCCCGCGATGAAGTCGTGGATGCGGCGCTCCAGTTCCGTTCGCGCGCCGAGCACGAGCTCGACTGCTGGCCACAGCAGGTGCTCGCGGTTGACCTGGTAGGCGGAGTGCTGCAGACCGCGCTCCACACGCACGAGTCCGGAGTGCTCGAGTTTGTCGAGTGCACGCTTGATGCCGGTGTGCTGTGCCGCCCCAGCGACCCTGGCGACCTGGCGTCCGGTCATGGCCGCGTCAGTCCGAGCGAGGACGCGGAGTGCGTCGGCCTGCGTGGGGCCGACGAGCGTGGCGAGGGGAGCGGCGAGTTGCATTCACCGAGTGTACCGCAGATCGGTACACGTGTACACAGACCGTGTACACGTCAGAAGGCATACCGGATCCGGCAGGACGGCAGGTCGTCGGCCACGAGCTGTCGGAAGCGCTCGATGTGCTGCGCTTTCATCGCTGCGCGGTACCGGATGTTGACGGCACCGTTCTGGGAGAGCTTCTGCTCCTGCAACTCGGGCCGCCACAGCAGGTCCTCCGCCTTCGGGTGCCAGCCCAGGTTCACCTCGTGCAGCTGCTCGTTGTGGGTGAGGAAGATGACCTCGGCTGCGAGCTGCGCCTTCGCGGCCGGGGACAGCACGTCGTCGACCTCCCGCAGCATCGCGGCCCAGTCCGCTTCCCACGTCGGGGTGAGGATCACGGGCGAGAAGTTCAGGTGCACTTCGTACCCGGCCTCGACGAAGTCGTTGACCGCCGCGATCCGTTCGGCGATCGGCGAGGTGCGGATGTCGGTCACCTTCGCCGTCTCGTGCGGCATGAGCGAGAACCGGATCCGGGTGCGGCCCATCGGGTCCCAGTCGAGCAGGTCGCGGTTGACGTACTTCGTGGCGAACGACGCCTTCGCCGTCGGCGTCATCCGGAAGAGATCGCAGAGGTCGCGCACGTTGTCGCTGAGCATCGCGTCGACCGAGCAGTCGCTGTTCTCGCCGATGTCGTAGACCCATGCGTCCGGGTCGCACTGGTTCGGTTCGGTCTTCGGACCCTGCTTGTGGATGTTCCGGGCGAGGTGCTTCGTGATCTGCTCGATGTTCGCGAAGACCGTGATCGGGTTGCTGTAGCCCTTGCGTCTGGGGACGTAGCAGTACGCGCACGCCATCGCACAGCCGTTCGCGGTCGAGGGAGCGATGAAGTCCGCCGAGCGACCGTTCGGGCGCGTCACGATCGACTTCTTGACGCCGAGCACGAGCGCCTCGGTCTTGATCCGGACCCACCGGGCGACGTTGCGCTCGTCGCCGTGCACCTCGGGGATCTGCCAGTGCGACGCGACCGGGACGATCTCGGCGTCCGGCCAGCGCCCGATGATCTCCTGTCCGCGCGGCAGTTCGAGCGCCGCGGTCTCGGCGTAGATACGCGTGACGTCGAGCAGGGGGCGCACGCGGGAGTCGGTCATCGCCCTCCGTTCTACCCGTCACCACCGACAACTCGGACGTCGCTCGGGCAGACTCGGAGCATGACCGCCGGTGTGGAGGATGACCACTTCTTCGTCGTGGGCGGTCGGCGGTGGCGGCGGATCGACCCGGCGCTCCCCGAGGACCTCGCCGCTCGGCTCCGGTCCCACCTCGGCCGCGGCCGGAACGGGGTGAAACTGGCGAAGCGGGCCGGGGACGAGGACGCCGTCGCCCGGGCCCGAGACCGGAACGGCCTCGCCAAGCACGGACTCGGCGAGCGCGGGCCCGAGTGGTGGACCCGACCAGTGCCCGAGCGGATCGCGCAGGCCGAGCAGGCCCTCGCCGACCTCGACCGGCTCGACGAGTCGCCGTGACCGACGACACCCGTCAGCCGAAGCCGCACGACGGCCGGCGGAAGGTGCGACCGCCGGTCACCCGTCCGATGGACGTGGCTCGGACGGTTCCCCACCTTCCGGATGAGGCGCGAGGGATCCTCGCGGCCGTAGGCTCGTCGCGGCGAGGACGCCGAGGAACGAGGGGGACCATGAACGACATCGTCACACACACGGGCGCACTGGTGGGGCTGCGCACCGGCACGAGCACGGCCGGCGGCCCGGCCGGCGCCAGGGTCGGCGTCCTGCTGGAACTCTGCTCCGAGGACAGCGCCGGGGTCCGCCGTCCGTGGGAGCTCCTGGTCACACCCGCCCAGGCCGCCGCACTCGTCGAGGCCGAGCGGACCGAACCCGGGGTGCTCGTCCGCTTCGCCGGCGAACGACTGGGCGACCGCGGCGGTGTCCCGGTCGTGCGCGTCGGCCGGATCGCGGTGCTCGTGCCCGAACCGACCTGCTGACCGACATCGGCTGACCACGACGTGACGAACGGCCCCGGGTGCCCCCGGGGCCGTTCGCGGTGCAGGCGGGTCAGGCCTCGGTGTGCCCGAGCGCCGGCTCGACGCACATGCAGACGGTCCGGGACGCCGATGCGTGCACCTCGAAGACGACGACCTCGTTCCGTCCGGGCCGGAGCACGGGTCCGGGGACGGCGAGCGTCGCCTGTGGGCCTCGTGACCAGTACCGGCCGAGACAGAACCCGTTGACCCAGGCGACGCCCTTCCGGAACCCGTCGAGCGCGAGGTAGCGGTCGAGGTCCGCGCCGCTCTCGGCCAGGTCGAACGACCCCATGGCGAACGCCGGACCGGCCAGGGTCTCCCCCGCCGACGTCGCCGCGGTCCGCAGGGCGTCGAGCGCGTCCTCCGGCACCGGGTCGAGTGCCAGGGGCGAGACGGTCCAGCGGGACAGGACGTCGTCGTCGATCCGGACCGCTCCGATCAGTCCCTTCGGCTCGCCGATGCGCGGCCCGTAGTCGACGCGTCCCTGGTCCTCGACGAGCAGTTCCAGGAGGCCCGTCACCGGTGGCAGGGCGATGGCACGGTCGTGGTGCTCCCGCTCCAGGACGCCGACGGTCCGACCGTCGACGCGGACGAGGGCACGGTCGCGGACCTCTTCGGCGACGGTCAGCACGCCACCCTCGGGCAGGTCGACCTCCGTCCGGTACAGGACGAACCCGGAGGCGGCGCCCAACTCGTCGAACGTCGGCGGCGTCTCGTGCGTGGTCCAGGACGTGATCGTCGGCAGGAGGCCGGCGAGCGGGAGGACGCGGTCCAGGCGGACGGCGACGTCCGAGGCGGGGGTGGGGCGTGCCTCCAGGCGGGCGACGGCGTCCGTCGTGAGCCGACCGGACCCGCCGGGCTGCATCGACGCGGGCAGGTCGGGGACCGGAGCGTGACGGGCGATGACCTGCCGGAAGGCGTGGAACTTCTCGGTGGGGCGACCGGCCTCGTCGAGCGGGGCGTCGTAGTCGTACGACGTCGCGATCGGCCGGTACACGCCCTTGTCGTTCGCGCCGTTGGTGAACCCGAAGTTCGTGCCGCCGTGGAACATGTAGACGTTCACCGAGCCGCCAGCGGCGAGCAGGTCGTCCAGGTCCGACGCCGAGGCTGCGGCCGAGGTGGTGTGATGGTGCTCGCCCCAGCTGTCGAACCAGCCGTCCCAGAACTCGGAGCACATCAGCGGGCCGGTCGGCTGCGCCTGGCGGAGGCGTGCGAGACGTTCCGTGGAGCGGGAGCCGAACGAGCCGGTCTTGTGCAGCGACGGCAGCGACCCGTCCTCGAGCATCGAGCCCATCGGCTGGTCGACGCTCGTGAACGGCACGGTGAGCCCGATGTCGCGGTGCATGCGCTCGAGCTTCTCGAGGTAGACGGGGTCGGACCCGTACGCGCCGTACTCGTTCTCCACCTGCACGAGCACGATCGGGCCGCCGGCGTCGATCTGCCGCGGAACCAGGATCGGGGCGAGGGCGTCGAGGTAGCGGCCGACCGCGGCGAGGAACTGCGGTTCGTCGCGGCGGATCCCGACCGTGCGGTCGGTGAACAGCCAGAACGGCAGGCCGCCGTTCGTCCACTCGGCGCAGATGTAGGGGCCGGGCCGGACGATGGCGTGCATGCCCTCGGCGGCGACGAGGTCCAGGAACCGGCCGAGGTCGAGCCCTCCGGCGAAGTCGAAGGTGCCTGGGGTGGCCTCGTGCGCGTTCCACGCGACGTAGGTCTCGACGGTGTTCAGACCCATGAGCTTGGCCTTGCGGATCCGGTCGGCCCACAGGTCGGGGTGGACGCGGAAGTAGTGGATCGCACCGGAGAGCACCCGGTGCGGCTGCCCGTCGAGCAGGAAGTCGGTGTCGCCGATGGCGAAGCGCATGTCACGTCTTTCTGGTGGGAACACGTCTGGTGGCGACGCGTCTCGTGGGAACGCGGCCGTGCGGAGAACCCGCACGGCCGCGTCGATGTGGTGGGGCTACTTGGTCGAGACCGTGAAGCCCTGGTCCTTGCCGTACTTCACGAGGGCGTCCTGCCAGGCGGACAGACCCGACTCGAGCGACGTGCCCTTCTCGTACGACTGCCCGACGGTGTCGGCGTAGACGCTGTTCGCGTACACCTGGTACGGCAGGTAGGTGAAGTCGTTGTCCGACGCCTCGGACGCGTCGACGAGCACCTTGTTGATCTGCTGGCCACCGAAGTAGTCCGGCTTCTCGTCGAGGAACGCGGACGACTCGAGGTCGGCGGTGGTGGACGGGAAGCCGCCGGACTCCATGAAGACCTTGGTCGAGGCCTTCGACGAGTTCAGCCACTTGAGGAAGCCGGCGGCGAGGGCCGGGTTCTTCGACTGCTTCATGACGACCTCGGCGCTGCCGCCGTTGTTCGCGGTGGCCGCGGTGCCGCCGTCGTAGGTCGGCATCGGGGCGACGCGCCAGTCACCCTTGGCGTCCGCGACGCTGGCCTCGAGGTTGCCGGGCATCCAGGCGCCGGTGATCAGCGTGGCGATCTGGCCGTTGCCGAGCTGCTTGTACCAGTCATCCGTCCAGCCGACGGTCTTGGACAGGAGCTTCTGCTCGACGAGCTCGTCCCAGGTCTTGGTCCACTTCTTGGTGCCCTCGTCCTGCAGGTTGATCGTCACCTCGTCACCGTCGGTGGTGAACGGGGTGCCGCCGGCCTGGGCGATCATGCTCGTGGTGAAGCCCGCGTCGCCGGAGTCGGCCGCCAGGTACTTCTCGGGGTCGGCCTGGTGCAGCTTCTTGGCGGCTGCGACGTACTCGTCCCACGTCTTCGGCACCTCGATGCCGTACTCGTCGAAGACCTTCTTGTTGTAGAACATGGCCATGGGGCCCGAATCCTGGGGCAGCCCGTAGACCTTGCCGTCCATCGAGACCGAGTTCCAGGTGCTCGCCGCGAACTTGCTCTTCAGGTCGCCGAAGCCGTAGTCGGACAGGTTGAGCAGCGACTCGGAGAGGGCGAACTGCGGGAGCGCGTAGTACTCGACCTGGGCGACGTCGGGGGCGCCCGAGCCGGCCTTCACGGTGTTCTGCAGCTTCGTGTACTGGTCGGCGCCGGTACCGGCGTTGACGAGCTTGACCTTCACCTTCGGGTAGGCCTTCTCGAACGCGGCGACCTGGTCCTTCGCGGAGGGGGTCCACGACCAGTAGGTCAGGGTGCCGCCCTGATCGAGGGCCTTGTCGATGTCCGAGGCCGAGCCGCCGGAGCCGGAGCCGCCGGACGCGCAGGCGGCGAGGGCCATCGCGGCGGTGACGCCGATGGCGAGGGCGCTGAGCCCGCGCCGGAGACGCTTCTGCATGGTGGTGCCTTTCACTTCATCGTGAAGAAGGTGCTTCTTCGTGGAGGAGGGACTGCTCGGTGCCGGTGCGGTCCCCGCGGGGCCGCGCCGTGCCTCCCGGCCGGGGTCCGGTGCTGCTGACCGGGGCCGGAGGGCGGGATCAGGCCTTGACGGACCCGGCCGCGAGGCCGGACTGCCAGAAGCGCTGGAGGAAGAGGAACGCCACCACGATCGGGATGATCGTGAGGAGCGAGCCGGTGACGACGAGGTTGTAGATCGGCTGCGCACCGGAGCCGGTGGCCTGCGCGTTCCACTGGTTCAAACCGACGGTCAGCGGGTACCACTTCGGGTCGCTCAGCATGATGAGCGGCAGGAAGTAGTTGTTCCAGGTGGCGACGACCGCGAACAGCAGGACCGTGACGACACCGGGTGCCAGGAGCTTCAACGCGATGGTGAAGAAGATCCGGAACTCGCCGGCACCGTCCATGCGGGCGGCCTCGATGAGTTCGGTGGGGATCGCCTCGACCGCGTAGGTCCAGATCAGGTACATGCCGAACGGGCTGATCAACGAGGGCAGGATGATCGCCCACGGGGTGTTCGTCAGGCCCACCTGCGAGAAGAGCAGGAAGGTCGGGACGGCCAGGGCGGTGCCCGGGACGGCGATCGCGCCGAGGACGATGGCGAACACCGCGCGACGGCCGGGGAACTGGAACTTGGCCATGCCGTAGCCGGCGACCGTCGCGAGCAGGGTCGCTCCCCCGGCACCGACCACCACGTAGAGCAGTGTGTTGCCGAGCCACTGGACGAAGATGCCGTCGTTGTAGGTGAGCGTGTCGACGATGTTCTGCCACAGGTTGAAGTCCCCGCCGAACCACAGGCCGAAGGTGGAGAGCAGTGACGCCTGCGTCTTCGTGCTGTTCACCAGCAGGTAGAACAGCGGCGCGAACGAGTAGACGACGAACACGACCATGACCGCGGTCAGCAGACCGGAGCGCTTCACCCTGCGTCCGTCGACGGGCTGCGCAGCCTTCCGGGAGGCTCGGGTGCGGCGTTCGCGCGGGTCACCCTGCGTCGTGGTCGCCTCGGTCACCGTGGCCGGCCCGGCGGGACCGGTGGCGGGGTGCTGCAGGGTGCTCATCGGTTCTCCTGTCGGGTGCCGCGGACCTGCACGACGTAGGCGATGACTGCGGTGATCACGCCCATGACGATCGCGACGGTGGCGGAGTAGTTGAACTGCTGGCCGCTGAAGGACAGCGAGTAGGCGTACATGTTCGGCGTGAAGGCGCTGCCGATGACGTTCGGGGCGAGGGTCTTCAGCAGGTTCGGCTCGTTGAAGAGCTGGAAGCTGCCGATGATCGAGAAGATCGTGGCGATGACCATCGGGCCGCGGAGAGCCGGGAGCTTGATCGAGAAGACGGTGCGCATCGGGCCGGCGCCGTCGAGCTCGGCGGCCTCGTACAGGTCGGCGGGGACGGTGCGGAGGG
Organism: Curtobacterium sp. MCPF17_011; assembly: GCF_003234145.1. Lineage (NCBI taxonomy): Bacteria > Bacillati > Actinomycetota > Actinomycetes > Micrococcales > Microbacteriaceae > Curtobacterium > Curtobacterium sp. MCPF17_011. Next base: position 281,966 of record NZ_QKSK01000003.1, on the reverse strand, counting down.
CGGCGTAGAAGATCAGCATGTTGTAGCCGAGGAACTCCCACGTGACCACGTTGCCGATGCTCGTGAGGACCCACGACGAACTGAACGGCTGCAGCAGGTCGATGCCGAGGGCGTCGTTCGCCGCTCCGGTCAGGCCGAACTGGTTGCCGTAGATGAAGCCCCAGATCAGGGCTGCGACGACCCCGGGGACGGCGTAGGGCAGGAACACCGCGATGCGGAAGAACCCGGTGCCCCAGAGGCGGGCGCTGTCGAGGGCCAGGGCGGCGACGAGGGCGAGGCCCAGCATGATCGGCACCTGCACGACGAGGAAGATCGCGACCCGTCCGAAGCCGGACCAGAACTTGGCGTCCTGGAAGAGCTGGACGTAGTTGGCGAACCAGACGAACTGGTTGCCGCCGATGAGCTGGTCGCGGAACAGGCTGAGCCAGAGGGCGTAGCCGATCGGGACGATGAGCATCAGGACGAGGACGGCGACGAACGGGCCGACGAAGAGCCAGCCGGTCATCCGCCCCCGGGGCTTCCCACGGCGACGCGGTGCGGGCGTGGTGCCCGTGCGTCGCGGCGCGGCCTCGGGGCTCCGCGCGGTGAGCGTGCTCATGTGACTCCTTCGTCGTGTCCTGACTGACGTCGACGGGTCTCCCAGCGCCGGTGGTCGTGCTGCGACCGGCCTGATGTTGACGTCAACATCGAACGCTGGCGACCATAGCATGGCAACGTCAACATGCACTAGCGTTCGCAGGAGTGGCCGTGCGCAGGCGCCGACCCGAACCGTTCCGAGGAAGGCTGCGTGTGACCATCTCGACGACCACGGACGCTGCGGCCTCCGCCCGCCGCGCCCCGTCGCTCGCCGCCGTGGCCGAGGCTGCCGGTGTCTCGATGCAGACCGTCTCCCGGGTCGCCCGCGGCTTCGACAACGTCAGCCCCGAGACCCGCACCCGCGTCCAGCAGGCGATGGCCGAGCTCGGCTACCGCCCCAACCGTGCCGCGCGGGCCCTGCGCTCCGGACGGTTCCGGACCATCGGCGTGATCATGTTCACCCTGGCGTCCTACGGCAACATGCGCACGCTCGAGGCCATCGCCGACGCCGCAGGGGTCGCCGACTTCACCATCACGCTGCTGCCGATGGCATCGCGGACCGAGGAGGGCGTCCGCTCCGCGTTCTCCCGCCTGCACGAACAGGCCGTCGACGGCGTGGTCATCATCATCGAGTCCCACGTGATCGACACCGCCGAGGTCGAACTGCCCGACGGTGTCCCGATGGTCGTCGTGGACTCCACCGGCACGACCGACCACCCGGCGATCGACACCGACCAGGCCGACGGTGCCCGACTGGCGACCCAGCACCTGCTCGACCTGGGGCACGACACGGTCTGGCACGTGGCCGGCCCCGCGTCGTCGTACTCGGCGGCGAGGCGACAGGCCGCGTGGAGTGCCACGCTCACCGCAGCCGGACGGACGGTCCCACCCGTGCTCGAGGGCGACTGGAGCACGTCGTCCGGCTACCGGGCCGGCCTCGAGATCGCCCGTCGCCCCGAGATCACCGCGGTGTTCGCGGCGAACGACCAGACCGCGCTCGGGGTCCTGCGCGCCTGCCACGAGGTCGGCCGCGCCGTCCCGTCCACGCTCAGCGTCGTCGGCTTCGACGACTCCCCCGAGTCGGACTCGTTCTGGCCGCCGCTCACCACCGTGCACCAGTCCTTCGACGAGGTCGGGCGCCGCGCGGTCGCCACCCTCCTGCGGCAGATCGAGGGCGGTGCCGCCACGGCGGCGACCGACCTGGTGCCGGTGCGGCTCGTCGTGCGCGCGAGCACGGCCGCGCCGGCGCCGCGCTAGCCGCGGCGGCACGGCCGGCACCGGCGGGCTGGCGGCCGCCGGTCCAGTCCGCGAAAGCGACAGATCGCCGCGGTCCGCCTGCGCACATGTGTCGCTTCCGCGCCCATGTCGCTGCCGGGAGGCGCGGTGCGGGCCCGCCACGTGCCTCCCGGCTGGCCGACGGAGCGGCAGGCGGGGCAGGCGGTTGTGCGCGCGAAAGCGACAGAAAGCGGCCGACGAGACGCGCACATCTGTCGCTTTCTCGAACCGGACTGCTGCGGCACCACACGAGAAGGACGCCGGGCCCCCGAAGGGACCCGGCGTCCTCTGCTCACTCGACGCTCGCCGCACGCAGCGCGCGCCGAGGCGTCTACCCGATCGAGAGCGCCGTCCAGGAGACCGGCGGCAGCTCGATCGTGATCGTGTCACCCTCGCGGCGGACGGACTCGTTGGTCCGCAGTCCGACCCGGGAGGTGTTCGACAGGTCGTTCACGGCGTGCAGGTCATCGTCCCAGATGCCCTCCGCGTGCACGTCACCGTCGACGTCGAGCCCGGACAGGTCGATGGTGACCGTGGTGCTCTCGGTCTGGTGGCGGTTGACGAGGAACACCGCAGCGCGGCCGTCCTCGACCGTGGCGGCCGAATCGACGACCGGGACGGTGCCGTGCTTCCCGCCGTCGACGGTGTCACCCGAGGCGACGACGTTGAGCGAGGTCCCATGGGCCAGGCGCGAGGTGACCGAGAACGGGAAGAACGTGGTCTGCCGCCAGGCCTCGCCACCGGGCTCGGTCATGATCGGGCCGATCACGTTGACGAGCTGCGCGATCGACGCCGACGCGACTCGGTCGGCGTGCCGCAGGAGCGAGATGAGCAGCCCGCCGAGGACGACGGCGTCCGCGACGGTGTAGACGTCCTCCAGGAGGCGCGGGGCGACCGGCCAGTCCTCGAGGGTGAACGTCTTGGCCATCGCCTCCCACTTCGTGATCGACCAGACGTTCCACTCGTCGAACGAGATGTCGATCCGCTTGTCGGAGCCCTTGTGCGCCTGCACGTGGTCCGCGGCGGTCGTCACCGTCTTGATGAAGTGGTCCATGTTGGCGCCGGAGGCGAGGAACGAGGTGAGGTCCTGGTCCTCCTCGTAGTAGGCGTGCGCCGAGATGTAGTCCACGTCCTCGTACGCGTGCTCGAGGACGGTGCGCTCCCACTCGCCGAACGTCGGCATCGACGCTCCGGAGGACCCGCAGGCGACGAGCTCGAGGTCGGGCTGGATCTGCCGCATCGCCTTGGCGGTCATCGCGGCGAGCTTGCCGTAGTCCTCGGCGTTCTTGTGGCCGAGCTGCCACGGGCCGTCCATCTCGTTGCCGAGGCACCACATGGTGATGCCGAAGGGCTCCTCGCGGCCGTTGGCCTTACGCTCCTCGGAGCGGGCGGTGCCACCCCGGATGTTCGCGTACTCGAGCAACTCGATGGCCTCGGCGGCCCCGCGGGTGCCGAGGTTCACGGCGAGCATGAGCTCCGAGCCCACCGAGTCGAGCCACTGCTGGAACTCGTGCAGGCCGACCTCGTTCGTCTCGGTCGAGTGCCACGCCAGGTCGAGTCGGCGGGGACGCTGCTCGACCGGGCCGACGCCGTCCTCCCACTTGTAGCCGGAGACGAAGTTGCCGCCGGGGTAGCGGATGGTCGTGACGCCGAGCTCCTTGACGAGTTCGATGACGTCCTTGCGGAAGCCGTGCTCGTCGGACGACTCGTGCGCGGGTTCGTGGATGCCGTCGTAGACGTGGCGGCCGAGGTGTTCGACGAAGCCGCCGAACAGTCGGCGTCGCACGGGGCCCACCGTGAACGCGGAGTCGAGGACGAGGTGTGTGCGGGGCATGGATCTCCTTCGATCAGGCTGTGCGTCGAGCACGGGTGTTCCGCGGTGTCACGGAAGTGAGCGCTCACCTACGGGAAACGGTATCGGGTGTCGACACGGGACGGAAGGGCTGGCGCGCAGGTCGGCGCGGCGCTAACGTGAGCGCTCACGGGGCACCGACGCCCCGCGATCGGGACGACGTCCACCCGGATGGAGTCCCGCTTCGGCCCGTCCCGATGGAGTGATGCCATGCCGAACCGATCCGTCCCACCCCTCCGCGGGTCAACGTTCACCCGCAGGAGCCTGCTCGCCGCCGGAGCGGCGGCCGCAACGGTCCTCCCCCTCGCCGCGTGCTCGAGCCCGCTCTCGGCCGGTCTCGCCGGCAGTGCCCTCAATCCCGAGACCCTGGTCTTCTGGAACCTCTTCGGTGGTGGCGACGGTGTCCGCATGCAGGCGATGGAGGACGGCTACGCCAAGCAGCACGGCGGCTCGTCCGCCCTGCAGGCGACCACGTTCGCCTGGGGCAACCCGTACTACTCGAAGCTGACACTCGCGACCGTCGGGAACAAGCCGCCGGACGTCGCGATCGCCCACCTGACCCGGGCGAAGCCGCTCTGGGACGGCGACCTGCTGGACCCGATCACGGCAGAGGACCTCGCCGGCGTGGGACTGAAGGCGAGCGACTTCAACCAGAAGGCCTGGGCCGCGCAGAAGACCGACGGCGCCAACATCGCGATCCCGCTCGACACGCACCCGTTCGTGCTGTTCTACAACGTCGATGTCTGCCAGGAGGCCGGGCTGCTCGACAGCAACGGCGAGCTGAAGAGCCTCGACGGCATGGACGCGTTCGAGAGCGCGCTGGCGGCCGTGTCGAAGGTCACCGGCGGCACCGCGCTCAACGTCGCGAACGTCGTCCCCGAGACCGCGACTCCGTGGCGGTTCTTCTGGACGATGTACAACCAGATCAACGGCGCGACACCGTTCATCAGCGACGGCGGCGGGAAGCTCACCGTCAACGAGGACGCCTACAACGAGGTCACCAGCCGCACGCAGAAGTGGGTGAAGCAGGGCTGGATGAACAAGGCCCTGGACTACGCCACCGCACAGTCGCTGATGTTCGACGGCAAGGCCGGCTTCTTCATGCAGGGCGAGTGGGAGATCAGCACCGCCCAGTCGATCAAGGGGCTGAAGTTCGGCATGGCGCCGATCCCGACGCTCTACGACAAACCCGCCACCCAGGCCGACTCGCACACGTTCATCCTGCCGAAGAAGGACCGCTCCCCGGCGCAGAAGAAGGCCGCCATGCTGTTCATCAAGCAGATGCTCGAGCAGAGTCTGACCTGGGCCGAGGGCGGGCACGTCCCGGCCTACATGCCCACGTTCGACAGCACCCAGTACAAGGACCTCAAGCCGCAGTCGAACTACGCCGCCGCCGCCGAGACCGCGGTCTTCGACGACGCCGCCTGGTACGGCGGGTCGGGCTCCACCTTCGAGGGCACGGTCGGCGCACAGCTCGCACTCGTCCAGCAGGGCAGCTCGAGTCCCGCGCAGGCACTCAGCGCGATCAAGAGCCAGCTGGCCACCTACCTGAACACCCCGAGCCCGCTGTGACCGGGCACGCGACCACCGGCCACCTGCACACCACGAACGACGTGAACACCGCGCGAAAGGCACGATGACGTGACCACAGCACCAGTTCTCGACCGGCCGACGGACGCGACCCTCGCGCCGCGGCCGCGCCGCTCATACCGGACCAGTCTCACCCGCGGGCAGGGCCGCAGCGGGTGGCTCTTCCTCGCCCCCTTCGGCCTGTTCTACGTGGCCTTCCTGCTCGGCCCGACGATCTGGATGATCGTCACGAGCTTCTTCAACACATCGACCGTCCGCACCGGGCTCGGCAGCTTCGCCGGGTTCGCGAACTACGCCGAGATGCTCGGACGCTCCGACTTCTGGTCCTCGCTCTGGCACACGCTGCAGTTCACGCTGTACACGACACCGCCGCTGGTGATCCTGGCGTTCGTCTTCGCGGTGCTGACGAACCGGATGAACAAGGGCCAGTGGTTCTTCCGCCTGGCGTTCTTCCTGCCGTTCATCCTGCCGTCCGCGACGATCTCGCTGATCTGGGTGTTCATCTTCACGCCGGCCACCGGCCTGTTCGCGACGATCCAGTCCGCGATCGGTCTGACCCCGGGTTCCGGCATGCTGTCCAGCCCGAACACGGCGATGATCGGCGTCGCCATCGCCACGGTCTGGTGGACGCTCGGCTTCAACTTCGTGCTGTACCTGGCCGGCCTGCAGGAGATCCCCCGCGAGCTGTACGAGGCCGCCGCCGTCGACGGTGCCTCGAACTGGCAGCAGATCAAGTCGATCACCCTGCCGCTGCTCGGTCGCACGACGACGCTCGTCATCCTGCTGCAGATCATCGCGAGCCTGAAGATCTTCGACCAGGTGTACCTGATGACGAACGGCGGCCCGGGCATCTCGACCCAGGTCTCGCTGCAGCTCATCACCGGTGTCGGGTTCACCGACAACCGGCTCGGCGCCGCTTCGGCTGCGTCGGTCCTGCTGTTCATCGTGATCGTCGCCATCGCGGTCATCCGGCAGCTCGTCGAGCGCGCTGCCGCCAAGCGTGAGATCGGAGCCTGACATGACCGCCACCGAGAGCATCACCACCGGACGCGCCAAGCTCCGCACCGGCGTCTCCTCGGCCGCTCCCACGAGCGCCGCGAAGATCGGTGTCAGCGGCCGCGGCTTCACGATCGCGTCGGCCGTCGTCCTGACGGTGTTCGCGATCATCTGGCTCATCCCGAGCCTGTTCGCGCTGAAGACCTCGCTGTCCGACAACGGCGTGGCAGCGCTCGGCGCGAAGTCGATCCTGTCGAACTGGAACCCGACGCTGCACTCCTACGCGTCACTGTTCCAGTCCGGCGACATCTGGAACTGGTACCTGGCCAGCGGCATCACGAGCGTCGTCACCGCGGTGCTCACGGTGATCTTCGCGTCGATGGCGGCGTTCGCTCTGTCCCGGCTCGTGTTCCGCGGTCGGAACATCGCGTTCCTGCTCATCATCCTGGGCATCATGATCCCGACGCAGGTCCTGATCATCCCGATCTTCCAGGAGCTCAACGCGGTCAACCTGCTCAACACCTACTGGTCGGTGATCTTCCCGCAGGTGCCCGCCGTGATCGCGGTGTTCATCTTCAAGCAGTTCTTCGACGGCATCCCGAAGGAGCTGGAAGAGGCAGCCCGCATCGACGGCGCCGGCATCTGGAAGATCTACTGGTCGGTCATCCTGCCGCTGTCGCGTCCGGTGATCGCCGCGGTGACGATCCTGACCTTCGTCGGGGTCTGGAACAACCTGCTGCTGCCGCTGTTCGTGCTGTCGAACCCGGACCTCATGACGATCCCGGTCGGGCTCGCCACGGTCCAGGGCAGCTTCGGTCAGCGCTACGCGGACATCCAGGCGGGTGCGATCCTGGCGGCGCTGCCGCTGATCATCCTGTACCTGATCTTCCAGCGGCAGATCGTCGAGGGTGTCACCGGCTCGGGTCTGAAGGGCTGAGGTCCGGCCCGGACGACGCGTCCGGACCACGTGACGGACGGGAGGCTCCCCACCAGCTGGTGGGGAGCCTCCCGTCCGTCGTGGGTGCGGTCCACGCCTGGTGGAACCGGTTCCGTCAGCCGGCGAGCGGCGCGAGCCGTGACCGCAGGAGGCAGAACTCGTTGCCCTCCGGGTCCTGCAGCACGTGCCACGACTCCTCGCCGGTCTGCCCGACGTCCGCCGGGCGGGCACCGAGCGCGAGCAGCCGTTCCAGCTCGGCGTCCTGGTCGCGGTCGACCGGGTTGACGTCGATGTGCAGGCGCAGGGGCTGTGTCTTCGCGTGCGGCACGCGGGACAGGATGATCGTCGGCGTCGCGCCGCCGAAGCCGGAGGCGGGGCCGATCTCGATGCCGTCCTCGTCCTTGCCGAGTTCGACGTAGTCGAGGACGGCGCACCAGAAGCGGGACAGGGCCTCGGGGTCGTCGCAGTTCAGGACCAGTTCGCTCAGGCGGCAGCTCATGGCGAGAGGATACGCGGGGCGGGGTCGGTCCGTCAGGCGAGGACGGGCTGGCGCGCCTCGTGCTTCCAGAACCCCGAGAAGGTGATGCGCGACTTCGGCAGCCCCGCTCGGTGCAGGTGGCGGCGGCCCTCGGTGGCGAGCCGGGACTCCCCCACGACGAACGCGTAGCCGAGGTCGTCGCAGGGCACGTGCCGCTGCAGTTCGGCGAGCGCCGCACGTCCGGGCACCGCGTGGGCGTCGCCGCGGACGAGCCAGGTGACGGTGACCCCGACGGGCGCGTCCAGGTCGCGGATGTCGAGCGCCGAGGGGACCTCCTGGATGATGCGGCCGATGGTGTCGCGCGGCAGGGACCGGGCGATGCCGACGACGGCGGGGAGGCCGGTCTCCTCGGCGGCGATGACGACCTCGCTGGCGTCGTCCGGGCAGTCGAAGATGCAGCCCTGGTCCAGGAGTGCGAGTTCGTCGCCGGGGCGGGCGGCGCAGGCCCAGATCGCGGCGCGGCCCTCGAGCTGGCCGTCTGCGGTGGTGTGCACCACGAAGTCGATGTCCATCTCGCCGAGTTCGGGCCGGTGCCCGGCGACGGTGTAGTTCGCGCAGTGCGGGCGCGAGGCCTCGGGGATGCGCAGGTACTGCGGCCACCACTTGGCGCCGTCGATCTCGGGCATCACGAAGGTGTCCTGCTCGGGGCGCTGCAGGAACAGGCGGAACCAGTGGTCGAAGCCCAGGAACGGGAAGGCGCGGATCTCGTCGCTCGCGATGGTGACGCGGTGGATCGACGGGGTGTGCCGTTCGGTGCGGACGACACTCGCCCGGAACAGCCGCGGGTTCTCGGGCATCAGCCGCGGGATCTTCGCCATGAGGGAAGGCTAACCTAATATGGCTTCCGTGCCACCCCCTCCCCTCGCTGTCCCGACCGCGCCGGCCGCCCTGCCCGGAGCGGTGATCGGCGCCTCCGGGGTGCACCGACGGACGGCCCGACGTCGTGTGGCGGTGCTGCTCGGGCTGGCCGTGCTGGTCCTCGCCGCGGCGGTCGCGAGCATGCTCCTCGGCAGCAACCACATCGGTGCCGACCGGGTGTTCGCCGGCCTGACCCGGACCGGATCGGGGACCGACGAGGCCATCGTCTGGGGCTCCCGTGTCCCGCGCACCCTGATCGGCGCGAGCGTCGGTGCCGCGCTCGGGATCGCGGGCCTGCTCATGCAGGGGCACACCCGGAACCCCCTCGCCGACCCCGGCCTGTTCGGCGTCTCCGCGGGCGCCGGCCTGGCGGTCGTCCTCGGCGCGTTCGTGTTCGGCGTGACGAGCACCAGCGCCTCGGTCTGGTTCGCCCTCGTCGGCGCGGTCGTCGCGAGCGTCGTGGTCTTCTCGGTGACCGTCGCCGGCAGCGGGACCGCCAGCCCGGTGCCGCTCGCCCTGGCGGGGGCCGCCGTGTCCGCCCTGCTCGGCGCGCTGACGTCCTTCATCGTGCTCACCGACCAGGATTCCCTCGACGCCTACCGCCTGTGGGTCGTCGGGTCCCTGTCCGGTCGGCAGCTCGACGTGCTCGCTGCGGCATGGCCGTTCATGGCCGTCGGCCTGGTGCTCGCGATCTGGAACACCCGCGCCCTCGACGCACTCGGCCTCGGGTCGGAGCTGGCGAAGGGCCTCGGCGAGGACCTGCTCACCGCGCGGCTCGTCGGCCTCGGCGGCATCACCCTGCTGGCCGCCGGCGCCACCGCCGCGGCCGGTCCGATCGCCTTCGTCGGCCTGACCGTGCCGCACGTCGCCCGCGCCGTGGTCGGGACCGGTCACCGGTGGACCCTGCCGGCGTCGGCACTGCTCGGGGCCGTGCTCGTCCTGGCCGCGGACGTCGTCGGGCGGCTGATCGGCGGGTTCGCCGAGGTCGAGGTCGGCATCGTCCTGGCCGTCATCGGCGGTCCGGTGTTCGTCGCCGTCGCCCGCCGCCGATCGCTGGTCTCACTGTGAGCGCCACCACGCGGGTCGACACCGGCACGCCCACGAACGCGCCCGCGCCGACGCCGGGTCCCACGCCGACCGCCACCGCCCCCCGTCGCGGCATACGGATCGGCCCGGTCGGCCTCGCCTGGCGCCCCCGCGTCCTCACCACCTCCGTCATCGCGGTCGTCGCGGCACTGCTGCTCGTCGTCCTCGGTGTCGCGATCGGCTCGACGTTCATCGCCCCGGGCACCGTCGTCCGCGCCCTGCTCGGCCTCGAGTCCGGGCCGGACCAGTTCATCGTGTCGACCCTGCGCCTCCCCCGCGTCCTGACCGGTGCACTCGTCGGCCTGACGCTCGCGGTCGCCGGAGCCCTGACGCAGACCTTCACCCGCAACCCGCTCGGGACGCCGGACATCATCGGCGTGACCTCCGGCGCGAGCGTCGGCGCAGTGGCGGCGGTCGTCCTCGGCGGCGGCAGTTCCTCGGTCAGCGCGCTGGTCCTCGGCGGCGGCATCCCCGTCGCCGCGACGATCGGTGCCCTGGTCGCGGCGACGATCGTCTACGGTCTCGGCTGGCGCGGCGGCGTGCAGAGCCACCGGCTGATCCTGGTCGGCATCGGGGTCAGTGCGACGCTCGACGCCGTGACGAGCTACCTGCTCGTCCGCGCGAAGATCACCCAGGCCACGGCCGCGTCACAGTGGTTGGTCGGCAGTCTGTCGAGCACCTCGTGGACGACGGTGTGGCCGCTGCTGGTGATCGCCGCGGTCGGGGTGCCGATCGCCCTGGCGACCTCGGCCGCACTCGGCATCGGGCAACTCGGCGACGAGGTCGCCACCGGCGTCGGCCTGGGCGTCCAGCGCCACCGGTTGCTCGTGATCGGGCTGGCGGTCGTGCTCACCGCCGCTGCGGTCGCGGCCGCCGGCCCGGTCGGCTTCGTCGCCTTCGTGGTCCCGCAGATCGCGCTGCGGATCGCGGGGACGAACCGGCCGCCACTGCTGCTGTCGGCAGCGCTCGGCGCGGTCCTGGTCCTCGGCGCGGACCTGCTCGCCCGCTCGGCCTTCCCCTGGCAGGTACCGGTGGGCATCGTCACGACCGTGATCGGCGCCCCCTACCTGATCTGGCTCCTCATCCGTCACCGCAAGGAGATGTCCCGATGACCACGACGACCCCCTCGGTCGCGCCCGCGACGCCAGCCGCTGCTCGCGAGCACGCCGCCCCCGTCCTGGAGGCCCGTGCTCTGTCCGTCGGCTACGACCGGACCGCGGTCATCCGGGACCTCGACCTGACGATCGAGCGTGGCACCGTGACCACGTTCCTCGGTGCGAACGGGTGCGGCAAGTCGACGCTCCTCAAGGCGCTCGGCCGCGTGCTCAAGCCGCAGGCCGGCGAGGTGCTCCTGGACGGCTCGCCGATCCGGAAGGAACCGAACCGGGCCGTCGCGCGGAAGCTCGCGATCCTGCCGCAGTCACCCCTCGCCCCGGCCGGGACGAGCGTGCTCGACCTGGTGATGCGCGGCCGGAACCCGCACCAGTCCTGGGCCCGCCCGTGGACCGCCGAGGACGCTGCCGTGGCCGAGGACGCCATCGCCGCCACCGGCCTGACCGACGTGGCGCACCGCGACGTCGCGAGCCTGTCCGGCGGACAGCGCCAGCGGGCCTGGATCGCCCTGGTGCTGGCGCAGCGGGCGGACACGCTCCTGCTCGACGAACCGACGACCTACCTGGACCTCGCGCACCAGCTCGACGTCCTCCGGCTCGTCCGACGGATCAACCGGGAGCAGGGCTCCACGGTCGTGATGGTCCTGCACGACCTGACGTTGGCCGCGCGCTACTCCGACCGGCTCGTCGTCCTCCACGACGGCGGTGTCGTGGCCGACGGCACACCCGCCGAGGTCCTCACCCCGGCCGTCCTCGAGCGGGCGTTCGGCCTGCACGCCCGCGTGGTCCCGGACCCGGTGACGGGGGCGCCCATGGTGGTCCCGGAGGCCGACGAACACGACGTGTGACGCGCCTCCCGGCCGGGAACCGTCCCGGAACTGGTGGATCCACTCAGGTTAGGTTAGGCTCACCTAACGTGAACACTCCCCGCCGCGGCACGGTCCGTGCCGCCCTCCTGACCGCCGTCACCGCGACGGCCCTCATCCTCACCGGCTGCTCGAGCACCGGTGGATCCGACGACGCCGGCGACCGCACGAGCGCGTCCTCCCGCGCCTGGTCGTACGAGGACGCCACCGGAGCGACCGTCAAGGTCGACCACACCCCGAAGCGCGTCGTGGTCCTCAACGACATCGCGATCTCGTTCATCGAGTACGGACTGCGCCCGGTCGGCACCTTCGGACAGCTGACCATGGCGAAGGACCAGCGCTTCGAGGGCCTGGCCACGAAGGGCATCACCCAGCTCGGCACCGGCTACGGCGACATCGACCTCGAGAAGCTCGCGGCCCTGAAGCCCGACCTCGTCGTCACCTCGGTCTACCCGACGGACGCGAAGGGCACGCTCGACACCACGCAGCCGGCCTACGGCTTCAAGGACAAGGAGCAGGAGGAGCAGGTCGCGTCCATCGCACCGATCGCCCAGGTGAAGTGGGGCGGCGAGGGCGAGGACGTCATCGAGCACATCGCCGACCTGGCCGAGTCGCTCGGGGCGAAGGAAGACACGGTCGAGGCCGCCGAGCAGGACTTCGACACCGCCAAGGGCGCCCTGCAGAAGGCAGTGCAGGAGAACGACCTCTCCATCGTCTCGATGTACGCGGACGGCGACGGCGCCTACGTCACCCGCCCGTCCGACGAGCCGACGCTGCAGATGTACACCGACTTCGGCGTCGACTTCGTCGTCCCGAAGCCGAAGGGCTGGTACTGGGGCATCTACAGCTGGGAGAACGCGGGCCAGATCTCGGGCGACATGATCCTGCTGTCGCAGCAGGGGTACCAGGTCTCGGACCTCGAGAAGCAGCCGACGTTCGCGGGCAACGCGGCCCTCGAGGCCGGCCAGGTTCACAGCTGGACCTTCCCCGCCCTCGACTACGCCTCGCAGGCCGACTACATGACGAAGCTCGCGGGCTGGATCGACGACAGCAAGCCGGTCTCCTGACGCAACCGGACGTCGGACGGGAGGCTCCCCACCAGCTGGTGGGGAGCCTCCCGTTGTGTCGTCCGCGCGCGCCCGCGCGTCGGCGTCAGCCGTGCAGCGCCGCGACGGCCGTCCGGGTGGCCGCGGCGACGAGCGCGTCGTCCGGCTCGGCGTCCGCCGTCGACCGGCTGGTCATCACGACGAGGACGATCGGGGCCCCGCCGGGTGGTGTGACGATCCCGACGTCGTTCCGCACCCCGTGGGAGCCGGTGCCGGTCTTGTCCGCGACGGTCCAGCCCGTCGGCACCCCGGCGCGGATCGTCGCGTCGCCGGTGGTGGTGCCCGCCATCGTGTCGACGAGCAGCTCCCGGTCGTCCGGCTGCAGGGCGTCGCCGAGCAGGACCGTCCGCAGGTCCGCGGCGAACTGGGCCGGCGTGGTCGTGTCACGGTCGTCGCCCGGGGTGGCCTCGTTGAGGTCCGGCTCGATCCGGACGACCTGTGTCACCTGGTCACCGATCCCGCGGAGCCACTGCTGCACGACCGACGGGCCGCCGACCCGCGCGACGAGCAGGTTCGCGGCCGTGTTGTCACTGGAGCGGAGCATCGCGTCGAGGAGCGCGCGGACGGTCATGCCCGAGCCGACGTGCTGCGAGGTCACCGGGGCGTACGAGAGCAGGTCGCGCTGCTCGATCGGCACGACGGCGTCGAGGTCGGCGGGTGACGCGTCGTCGAGCACGGTCGCGGCGATGAACACCTTCGCCGCCGATGCGAACGCGAAGCGCTCCCCGGCCCGGTGCGTGACCGTGGCCCCGCTGCCGGTGTCGATCGCGACGACACCGAGGCGGGCGTCGTGCGCGCCCTCGAGCCCGTCGAACGCCCGCCTGGTCGCGGCACTCATGGTGGCTGCCGGCGCCGGCGAGGCACTCGCGCTCGGCGTCCGGTCCGCGACACCCACCGGCGCCGTGGCTGTCGGCTGGCACCCGGCGACGCCGAACGGCAGACCGAGCGCGAGCCCCGTGACGACGGCGAGCGCGACGGAACGCCTCACGGTCGCTCCGGCCGGGTGGTGGTCCGCAGGGCCAGCGACCAGGGAGCAGTGGGCGCCTCGGTCACCTGTCCGAGCGCGAGCAGGGCGCACTGGGTGCCCTGCTCCTCGAGCGCCTGGTGCACGCTCGTCAGCCCGTGCTGCGCAGCCTCCGGGGAGTCGTCCCAGCCGCTCACCGCGACGTCCCCCGGTGTGCTCCGGCCGGTCTCGGTGAGGACGTCGAGCACCGCGAGGGCGAGTTGGTCGCTCATCGCGACGACGGCGTCCGGCGCGGACTCCTGGGCGTCGGCACCGCCGAGCAGTTCCTCGATGACGGGTCGGGCGTCCTGGCGGTGGTTCCGTCCGACGACCGCGACGGGGACGTCGGCCCAGCGGTGTCCCGCGGCCTCGACCGCGTCCCGGTAGCCGCGGAGCCGCTGACGGGCCCCGGGGAACCGGACGTCGTCGAGGGCGGGACCGTGGACCACCGTGGCCTCCTGCTCGTCCTCGAGGGCGAAGCTGACGACGGCCGGACGTGCGGCGCCGGCGAAGGTGGCGGTGGCGACCGCTGCCGCCGCTGACCGGTCGTCGATCGTGACGACGTGCACCCGACCCGCGACCTGGTCGACATCGGGCCGCGCTCGGAGCGAGTCCGGCTCGGCGCCCTGGATCGCGACCCGCCGCCCGGAGGCGACGACGGCGTCGAGCAGGGGTCCGTCGGACACGCCGGTCCAGAGGACGAAGGCGTCGGCGGCGGACTCACGGATCCGATCGGCGTCCCGGGCGTCACCGTTCACCGGCACCAGGGTCAGGCTCTGCTGGAACTCGACGCACACCGACGCGACGCCGGCCAGGAACCGGCTCGACTCCGGGTCGTCGAAGGCGTAGGTCAGCCCCTCGCCGACGACGACGGCGATGCTGTTGCTCCGACCCTGGCGCAGGGAGCGGGCGGCCGGGTTCGGTCCGGCGTACCCGAGGGCCGTCGCGGAGGTCTCGACGCGGGCCCGGGTCCCCGGGGAGACCCGGTGCGGGGCGCTGTAGGCGTAGGAGACCGTCATCACGGACACGCCCGCAGCACGTGCCACGTCGGCCATCGTCACCCTCGTCCGGTCCGGCACCTTCCCACGATAGTGCGGGCCGCCTGCCGGTCCCCCGTGGGCTGTACCGCGTGCCGGAGCGGCACCTGCCGCCGGACCGTCGGTCCGGCGGCCGGTCGTCACTCGTCCCCGCTGCCCGGGGTGGCGCCCTCACCGCTCATCCGGCGCCGTCGGACCACGGCCGCCGTCAGACCGGCGGCCAGCAGGACGGCTGCGAGCACCGACAGGGGCACCAGGAGGTCGCTCCCCGTGAAGGCCAGTGATCCGGGCCTCCCGTCGGGGACCGTGCCGCCACCCGTGCCGGCACCCGGGCCGGTCCCGTTGCCCGCGCCCGGGTCGGTACCGCCGCCGGCGCCGCCGCCGGCGCCACCACCACCGGCACCGGCGCCACCACCACCGGCACCGGCGCCGTCCGTCGCTCGGGTGATCGTGACCGACCGCGAGGTCGCGGTGCCGTCCTCGGAGCCGGGACGCGACGCGGTGACCCGGACCGCGATCCGGTGACCGGCGTCGGCCGCGGCGACCAGGTAGGTCGCCGGCGACGACGCCGCCCGCGCCCGCGCCGCGGCGACCGGCTCGCCGTCACGGAGCCACTGGTACCGGAACGTCAGCCCGTCGGTCGACCACGTACCGGGGTGCGCGGTGAGGGTGCTGCCCACGGTCGGCTGACCCGAGATGGTCGGCAGCTCGGTCGCCGTGGGGGCCGGTGTCACGGTGGCTTCTCCGAGACCGATCGTGACGGACTCCGTGCCCTTCGGCAGCGTGACCGTGCCGGCTGCCCGGTCGACCGTCGCGCCCGGGACGTCGACGCTGGCGATGTTCCCCTCGAGGGCGAGGAGTTGCACGCTGATGCTCGGGACACGGTCCAGGTCGCCCGAGAACGTCAGGTGCACGGAGTCGTCGTCGGCGGTCATGGCGTACCCGACACGACCGCCGTCCTGCACCGGGAAGCGGTCGAGCGCGACCTGCTTGCCCGTGGAGACCCAGTCGGCCGGGACTCCGCGGCCGACGATGAGCGAGCCGTCGGACTTCAGCGAGAGGAGCGAGTCGAACAGGACCTTCGTGCCCATCGCCTGGCCCCACATGTGCTGGTCGGACCCGCCGCCGCCGGACGCGTGGTCGATGTCCCACGGGGAGTCGGCCTTCGGTTGGTCCACGCCCTCCCACCAGCCGAACGGGCCGCTCTGGGAGTGCTCGATCATGAACTGGTAGGCCTTGATCCCGATGTCGCGGTGGTCCTCGCCGCGCAGTGCCGCCCCGCCGTACCCGGCGTTGTACGCGCTGGAGTAGTAGCCGTGCGGGTACCCGCCGAAGTTCGCCGGGGAGTCCGACACGTCCTTCCGTCGGTCGATGCCGTAGGCGTAGGTCTCGTCGATGCTGTCGAGCATCGTGCCGGACTGCGGCATGTCGTAGAGGTAGCTGTCCCACGCCCAACCGCCGAACAGGAACATCGACGCCCAGTTCGCGTCCCGCGGGTCGCTCCGGGGGCCGGTCTCGTTCGGCTCGTCCATCGCCATCGGCATGTAGTCGATGCCGAACTCGCTGCGGGTCGCGTCGAGTCGTGCGTTCGCCGCCGCCATCAGGCTGTCGTACTCGGACTGCGCCCAGCTCGCCTCGGCGTCGTCGCCCAGCCGCTCCGCGAGGTAGCGGTAGGTCGACAGGCCGTAGAGCGCCGACCAGTTGTCGACCGTCCAGTGGCCGTCGGAGTCGATGGCGTTGGTGATCTTGATGATCCCGGTGCCGTCGTCCTCACGGTCGCTGGCGATCGTGTGGGTGTTCTCCCGGATCGTGGCGAAGTGGTCGCGGACGAAGGTGTCGTCCCCGGTCCGCTCGAGGTACATCGCGTACGGCGCGCTGTACTTCCACTTGGCGTCCTGGTACTGCAGCTCGGCGGGCAGCGTCGCGAGGTAGTCCTTCGCGTACGCGAAGTCACCCATGTTGAGCAGGTTCGAGACGATGCCGATCGTGTCGTGGTCGAACATCTCGTCGTACCCGTTCTCGCCCACGTGCAGCTGCTTCTGCCCGTCGACGTCGTCCCGGATGATCAGCGTGTAGATGTAGCCGGCCTTGTAGGCGTCGATGAGGCCCGGGTCCGGCAGCGCCGTGATGTCGGCGACGGTGGCGAGCCGGTCGTTCCAGTAGGTCCGCATGTGGGCGTAGTGGTCGTCGTAGCTGCCGAGCCCGGCGATCTGCGCGTCGGTGGGCCAGGCGTACGTGCCGCCGAACCGGTCTGCTCCGACGGCGTAGTCGCGGACGACGGTGGCACCCGGGTCGACGGTCGTGGCGCGGCTGGAGCCGTCGAGCGGCACCAGCGCGGACGAGACCCGGGGCAGCGTGGCGGCGGTGTCCGTCGTGTTCGTCACGGTCATCCGCGAGTACGCGACCTCGTACCGGTTGCCGCCCACGGTGACCTCGTCCGCGAAGCTCTGCACCGAGATGTCGAGCCCGGCCTTGGCGTAGCGGCTGACGAACGCCGGCAGGTAGCCCTCCGCGTTCTCCCAGCTGATCTTGCCCGGGATGTCCGGCACGCCGAAGGTGATCATCGTGTCGCCGTGGTCACGGAGGCGGTAGCTGCCGTCGATGAACGCGATCGGAGCGTCCACGTCCCCCTCCCACCCGAACGAGCTCGTGAGCCCGGGGTGGCTCTGCCAGGTGTACCGGGCACCACTCGCACTCGCGGTGACGGCGGCCAACGCCGCGCGGAGCAGGTGCGTCGCACTCTGGACGTCGGCGTCGCTCGAGCCGGCGTCGTCGAGCAGCGCCGAGGCCGTCGCGGTCTCCGCCTCGAGCTGCGCGACGCTCGGCTCGTCGGCGGTGGCCAGGTCGACCGCGCGCGCCTGCTGCACCAGTCCGGTCAGTTCCGCCCGGTGGTCCTGCGGCGCGAGGGCGACCCCGGCCAGGGTGACGTTCCCGTTCCCGCCGGACTCCGTCGTCGCGGTGAGCTGCGCGCTGACGCGTGCCGCGGCCCCCGCCGGGATCGTCAGCGTGTACAGGTGGCTCACCGCGGAGCCGCCCGCCGTCAGTCCGGTGTCGGTGAGGACGGGCTCGGCCGTGTCATCGAGGGTGACGCTCAGCCTGGCGCTGGCCTGCCAGACACCGGCGACGAACTGCAGGGTCCGCGGTGCCCGGTCAGCCCGCACGGTGAGGTCCCAGCCGGACGGCTTCGTGGCGTCGTCGCCCGGAGCGAGGAAGACGCCACCGGTCCGGGTACCGTCCTGCGTCGCCGTCGGGACGCCGTTCGTCCAGCTGTACGTCGTCGGGTTGTCGCCCTGCTGCTTGATCGTGCCCGCCGGGTCACGGTTCACCACGCCCAGGGAGCCGTCGCCGTCCCGAGCCCGGTCCACGGTGGCACCGTCGAGGTGCAGCCAGTCGCTGGTGCCGGCAGCCGTGAGGTCGAGCCGCTGCGGTGTCGGTCCCGCCGTCAGCTGCGGCCCGTCGTCCAGCGAGCGCAAGGCCGCGCCCATGAACGAGACGTTGCCGTCCCGCCCGGTGATCGTCCGCAGGGTCGCGGTGACGACCGCGCCCTCCCCCGGCCGCATGGTCACGGTGGTGCGCTGGACCGCGGCGGACCCACCGGCCGACAACCGGCTGGTCTGGACGGTGGCGCCGTCGGTGGTCGCGACGGTCAGGTCGGCGTCGGCCTGCCAGATCCCGCCGACCAGGGTCAGCTGGCGGGTACCCTGGCCGCTCGGCACGGTGAGGCGGAAGCCCGCGTCGTGCTGCGTGGCGTCGCCGACCGTGGTCAGGTCGTAGCGGTACACGGCTCCGGTGGTCACCCCCGTCGCGGTCTCCTGCCGCGCTCCGTCGGACCACGCGAAGGCGACCGGGCTGTCGGAGAGCGCGACCGTCGGTGTCTCGGGACGGAGGCTCGCCAGCGTCATCGCGTCGATGCGGTCCCGCTTCGTCTCGGTCGCACCCCCGTCGGCGTGCACCCAGTCGAGCCCACCCTGCGCGGTCAGGTCCGTCGTGCCGGCGGCGCCGGCTCCGCCGGGAAGTCGTTCCGCGCCGACGACGAGGGGCTGTGGCGGCTGCGCTGCCGCCGTCGCGGTGAGGGCGGGCGACGCGATCGCCGCCACCACCGCTGCCGCCGTCGTGATGGCCGCGAACGCGCGTCCACGTCTGGTCGTTCTCATCGTCATCTGCTCCAACACCGTCGTCGGGGACTGGCGAGGCAGACGTCGTCGTCCACCCTCCCGGCCCCTCGACGGGGGTCGGCACCGTCACGCTAAGCGGGTCGGAGGCCGGAAGGCAAGCGATTTGTGTATCGATACATGGCGGGCATGAGAACGGGCCGTTCCGGATGGGATCGGAACGGCCCGTTGCCCGGAGCACCAGATCCGGGTTCACGAGCATCAGCTCGCCGGTGCGCCCCTCCCGGCCGAGGACCGGGAACGGCGGGCGACGTCAGGTCAGTTGGAGCGCCCGTTGCCGTCGCGACGGTCGTCGTCGTCCTCGGGCTTGCGCACGCCGGCCTTGGCGATGCCGCGGCTGAGGATGTAGGCCATCGTCACGAGCGCGACGTAGAACCAGGCCTGGTCGGCACCGAAACCGGTGTGGCCCTCGTCGGCGTTGTCGACGACCGCCGACGCGATGAGGATGGCGAGCGACACCACGATCCACGCGTAGAACTCCGTGGTCTTCAGTGCGGACTTCGTCTCGTTCCAAGTGCGACGGACGACGTTGTCGTGTCGTGCGGGGTTTCCTGCCGTGTTCGACATGGGTGTCTCCTTCACATTCTGTGCCACCGGACCCCGGCGGCATCGTTGCGGTCCACACTTGTCTCGCGTCGCTGATTACCAACCCAGTTCCACTTCCCAGGGACCGGTGGGAGCATCGACGGAACGACGAGGGCGGTGTGCCGATGGGTACCGACGACAGGACCAGCAGTTCGCAGCACCTCTACGCCGCGCAGCCGCGGACCGCTGCCGGTGCGGCAGCGCTCGCGAGTCTGCAGTCGCTGAGCGACAGCGTCCACGACGCCGACGAAGGCGCCCTCCGCGCGCTGCAGATGCGCCCGATCGACGCCTTGGCACTGATGCACCTCGTCGACGCAGGCCGGATCGAACGGTTCCTCAGCCCGACCGACCTCGCGCTCAGACTCCGCTTGTCCACGGCGGGAGTCACGAAACTCGTGGACCGCCTCTTCCGGGACGGCCGCGTCGAGCGCCGTCCCCATGTGCACGACCGCCGGCGCGTGGTGCTCGTCCCGACCGCCACGGCGAGTGCCGACCTCGCGAGGGCCTACGGTCACATCCACACGCCCGTCACGGCCGTGATCGACGAACTCAGCGACGACGAAGCCGCCGTCGTCGGGCGCTTCGCCGCACGTCTCGCCGATGCACTCCGTCGCGAGAACACGCCGTCCACGGCGACGCTCCCGCCCGTCTGAGCCGGAGCACGCGGTCAGTCCAGCCCGTTGGTCGTCTCGAACCCGATCCCCAGGACCTCGGCGAGTCGTCGACCCGACTCCTCGGCTTCCGCACGGGTGTCCACCCGGATCAACGGCGTCTTCCCGACCGACAGCAACCACTGCGTCCCGGTCGACCGCGCGCTGATCGAGTTCCGTCCCACGGCTACGCCACCCCTCGGAGTGCCGTCGGGTGGTACCCGCCCACTCCGCGGAAGCAGGACTCGCCCAGGTCCTGTGCCAACGGCGAGGAGCGGAGGCGCCGGACGCGGAGGCCCGCGGACCACTCCGGGAGACCGAGCGAGCGGTCGGAGACGGGAGCAGGGGCGAGATGGGAACTGTCGACTTGGAACACGGGTGCCTTCCTGAGGCTGTGTCGTGCGCATCGAACCGGAGTCAACAGTGCTCGATGTGGCTGACGGGGGCTGGGCCAGCTGTTCCAGGGTACGGATCCACACGCCCCCGACCAGGGGGTGGACGGATCCGCGATCATGTGTTTTCATCCACACCTCGGCGAGCCTCGTGCTCGGCCATCGAGGGTCGAACCTGTGGATCACCCCGGTCTGGATGCACCCAGTGCATCGTTGCACCTAGTGTCTTCTCGTGACCCTCTTACCCGACCGCCGTGCTGCCCTCAAGGCGCGACACCGGGAAGCGATCCTGCAGGCTGCCCGCGATCTGATCGAGGAGCGCGGGGAGTTCAGCGTCGACGAGCTCGCGGCCCGCGCCGACGTCGCCCGCCGCACGGTCTTCAACCACTTCGCCTCGCTCGACGAGATCCGCCTGTCCGTGTGCGAGGAAGCCCTGTCGGTGATCATCGACCGGTTCCTCGCGGAGATCGCGAACACCCCGATGGGGGACGGCTCACGCGCAGCGATGTTCGACGAACTCGAGTCCGCCGCCCGCGGTACCGACCTCGCCGGCGCCATCGTCCGGCTGCACCGGATCCTCGGCGAGCCGGAGGAGGACGACCCGAAGGCGGCTGCCCTCACACAGACCGCGTTCGCCCGGGTCACCGGGCGCCTCCGGAGCGAGGTGGCCCGACGGCACCCCGCAGCTGATGCCCTGGACACCGCACTCCTGGTGGACTCGCTGATGAGCGGCATCGTCGTCATCGCCGAGCACTGGTTGGTGACCACCGGCCCCCGCCTGGACGAACAGGCCCGGGACGACTGGGACGCCCTGCTCGGACGGCTCGTGCACAGCGTCCGCAGCGGGTACCTGCCCGACCACTGACCACATCGACGTCCTCCCTGGGGTCCACCGGCGCACCCCGTTCGACAGCACACCCACGACGAAAGGAACGGGGCCCAGCATGGCCGGTCTCCTCTACCGCCTCGGTCGCTTCGCGGCCCGCCGACACTGGACGGTGATCATCGCCTGGATCGTCCTCATGGCGATCGCCGGTGTCACCTTCAGCCTGTTCTCGGGCACCATCTCGTCCTCGATCACGATCCCCGGCACGAAGACCAGCCAGGTACAGGACGAGCTGGCCGACAAGTTCCCGAGCGCGAACGGCGGCAACGGCACGCTGGTCTTCCAGACGACCGACGGCAAGGCCTTCACCGACAGCCAGCAGGACGAGGTCAAGTCGTTCCTCACCGACCTCGAGGACCTGCCCGGCGTCAAGGGCACCACCGACGGGTTCGCCACCCAGCAGCGGCTCGACGACCAGCGGCAGAAGATCGTCGACGGTCGCAAGGAGATCGCGGACGGCCGTCAGGAGCTGGAGGACGGACAGAAGGAGCTCGACGCCCAGAAGGCCCAGCTCGCGTCCGGCCAGCAGCAGATCGCGGACGCCCAGGCCCAGCTCGACGCACAGAAGGCGCAGGCACAGGTCCAGGCACAGGCCGCGGGAGCCGCCGCGGCCGCCAGCGCCGCAGCACAGGCACAGGCGCAGGCCGGCCAGCAGCAGCTCACGCAGGCGCAGGCGCAGATCGACGCCCAGAAGCAGCAGCTGACCGCGGGTGAGCAGCAGATCGCCGACGCCCAGAAGACCATCGACCAGAACACGCAGAAGCTCGAGGACAGCGAACGCGACCTCGAACAGGGCTCCGACCTGCTCGACCTGTCGAAGGACATCCGGTTCGTCTCGTCGAACGACTCCGCGGCCATCGGCACGGTGCAGTTCACCAAGTCGACCTACGAGGTGCCGCAGACCACGAAGCAGGAGATCTCGGACCGTGCCGATGCCGCGAAGATCAGCGGCGTCGACGTCTTCGTGTCGAACGACATCGCGCAGGGCGTGCCCTCGATCCTCGGACCGGGCGAGATCATCGGCGTCATCATCGCCGCCCTCGTGCTGTTCCTCATGCTCCGAACGGTCATCGGCGCCGCGATCCCGCTGCTCAGCGCCGTGCTCGGTGTCGGCGTCGCGACCCTCGCCTCACTGTCCTTCTCCGACCTGGTCGAGTTCATCTCGGTCACGCCGGTGCTCGGGGTGATGCTCGGCTTGGCGGTCGGGATCGACTACTCGCTGTTCATCCTCAACCGCCACCGGACCCAGCTGAAGCAGGGCATGGGCGTGCACGAGTCGATCGGGCTCGCGAACGGTACCTCCGGCAACGCCGTGGTCTTCGCCGGCACGACGGTCATCGTCGCGCTGCTCGCGCTGAACATCACCGGCATCCCGTTCCTCGGCCTGATGGGCACGGTCGGTGCGGTGGCGGTCCTGTTCGCCATCCTCATCGCGACCTCGTTCACGCCGGCACTGCTGTCGCTGCTCGGCTTCCGGATCCTCCGGAAGAAGGAGCGTCAGCAGATCGGGCACACCGGCTCGGTCCAGGTGCCGAACAAGCCGATGTCGACCTGGCGTGCCGTGATCACCCTGGTCGCGGGCGTCGCCGTCCTCGGCACGATCGCACTGCCCGCGACGCAGATGCGCCTCGGCCTGCCGTCGGGTTCGTCCGAGGCCGTCGAGTCCAGCCAGTACAAGGCGTACAAGACACTCGAGAAGGAGTTCGGCGCCGGCCAGAACGGCCCGCTGCTCGTCGTCGCCACCCTGCCGAAGGCCATCAGCGAGGACGACGTCACCGGCACCGAGGTGACCATCGGCCAAGCGCTCGCGAAGAACGGCGACGTCGACGCGGTCCTGCCCATCGGCGCGTCGAAGGACCGCACGATCATCGCCTTCCAGGTGAAGCCGGACGGCGGTCCGGACAGCGTCTCCACCGAGGAGCTCGTCAAGGACCTCCGCACCCAGAGCGTCTCGACCGACGACGGACGGGTGGAGCTCGGCGTCGCCGGCAACGCCAGCGCCAACATCGACGTGTCCGAGAAGCTCGCGAACGTGCTGCCGCTCTACCTGGCGGTCGTGGTCGGACTGTCGCTGATCATCCTGATCATCGTGTTCCGGTCGTTCCTGGTCCCGATCACGGCGACCGCGGGGTTCATCCTGTCGGTGCTCGCCTCGTTCGGTGGTCTGACCGCGATCTACCAGTTCGGCTGGCTCGGCAGCGTGTTCGGCGTGCACGACCCGGCACCGATCCTGAGCTTCCTGCCCATCATCGAGATCGGCATCCTGTTCGGTCTCGCGATGGACTACCAGCTGTTCCTGGTCTCCGGCATGCGTGAGGCGTACGCGCACGGCGCCAGCGCGAAGGTCGCGGTCCAGCGCGGTCTGCACGCCGGCCGGGCGGTGGTCACGGCGGCCGCGATCATCATGATCTCGGTCTTCGCCGGTTTCATCTTCTCGGAGTCGTCGACCATCAAGCCGATCGGCTTCGGCCTGGCGTTCGGTGTCCTGCTCGACGCGTTCGTGGTCCGCATGCTGCTCATCCCGGCCGTGATGCACCTGCTCGGCAAGAGCGCCTGGTGGATCCCGAAGTGGCTCGACCGGATCCTGCCGGACGTCGACGTCGAGGGCGCCAAGCTCGAGCGCATGCAGCCGGCCGCGCAGCACGGGTCGTCGGCCCCGACGGACGACCGCGGCGCCCACCACGGGTCGCATGCGGCTCCGGCCGAGCCGGACGCGCCGACCCACGACTCGGGTCATTCGCCCGCGCACCGCGCGTAG
Source organism: Curtobacterium sp. MCPF17_011 (assembly GCF_003234145.1). NCBI lineage: Bacteria > Bacillati > Actinomycetota > Actinomycetes > Micrococcales > Microbacteriaceae > Curtobacterium > Curtobacterium sp. MCPF17_011. The sequence goes on along the minus strand of NZ_QKSK01000003.1, from coordinate 257,691 downwards.
GCACCAGCGTCACCGACGCACGGCCGGTGCCGGTCCACGAGACCGGCACCGGCCCTCCCGTCCGTCGTCCACCCCGGCAAGACACCGGTGTTCGTCGGTCACATCGCGCAGATGCGCGGCGCAACAGACGAACACCGGTGTTCCGCAGCCCGTCCGCGACGCTTCGTGCACGAAGGGTACGGTGGACGCATGCGCTCCACCGAGACCGATCCGCTCTCGCTCGACCGGCAGCTCTGCTTCGCCCTCGCGGCCACGAGTCGCAGCGTCGTCGGGCTCTACCGGGAGTTCCTCGAGCCGTTGGGTCTCACCCATCCGCAGTACCTCGTGATGCTCGCCCTGTGGGAGCGCGACCCGCGGTCGGTCCGTGAGATCGCCGGCGAACTCCGGCTCGAGTCGGCGACCCTCAGCCCACTGCTCAAGCGACTGGAGGCCTCCGGCTACGTCCGCCGCAGCCGGAGCACCGAGGACGAGCGCCAGCTCGCGGTGTCCCTGACGACCGCCGGACGGTCGCTGCGTGACCGTGCCGAGGCCGTCCCGGTCGCGGTGGCCGCACGGCTCGGCTGGCCGGTGTCCCGGCTCGAGGCGCTGAAGGACGAGCTGACGGCACTGCTCGAGGTCGTCGACCACTCCTGACCACGGATGACGAGTACACTAACGATGAGGGCACGAACGGAAGGGTCGTCATGGGACGTTTCGCAGACTGGTACGGGCGCTGGAACACGACGCTCATCGACAAGATGGGCCCGTCGCAGATCGGTGCGGGCCACCCCGAGGGCCTCGACGACCGCACGATCGACCGCGGCTGCCCGATCTGCCACCAGCCGCTGTCCCTGCACACCGTGATCCGCCCCGAGGGTCAGGTCCGCTCCTCCACGCTGGTGTGCCCGCGCCCCTGACCGTCCTTCCGCCGAAGTCGGAATGTGCAACACGCACTCGACGTTCCCGCCCGACGTGAAGCTCTTCGAACCCACCGCGCTCGGCGCCCTCCGACTCAGCAACCGCATCGTCATGGCCCCGCTCACCCGCACCCGCGCCGGTGAGCACGGGGTCCCGAACGATCTGCTCGTCGAGCACTACGCGCAGCGTGCGACGCTCGGCATGATCATCACCGAGGGCACCTGGCCCGTGCAGGAGGGCCGCTCCTACCCTGGACAGCCCGGCATCGAGACCGACGAGCAGATCGCCGGCTGGCGCCGCGTCGCCGACGCCGTCCACGAGCGCGGCGGCACGATCGTCATGCAGCTCATGCACGGTGGTCGTGTCTCGCACCCCTCGATCTCCCAGACCCCGCGGATCGTCGGCCCGAGCGCCGTCGCCGCCCCCGGTCAGACGCACCTGGCCGACGGTTCGAAGGCCGAGATGCCGGTCCCCCACGCGCTGACCACCGACGAGGTCGCCGAGGCCGTCCAGGCCCACGTGCAGGCTGCTCGCAACGCCATCGCAGCCGGGCTCGACGGCGTCGAGGTGCACGGTGCGAACGGCTACCTGGTGCACCAGTTCATGTCGCGCCACTCGAACACCCGCACCGACCAGTACGGCGGCTCGCCGGAGAACCGTGCCCGCTTCGCCGTCGAGGTCGTCACCGCCGTCGCCGCGGCCGTCGGCGCGGACCGCATCGGCATCCGCCTGTCGCCCGAGCACGGCATCCAGGGCGTCATCGAGGACGACGCCGCCGATGTGCGTGCCGTCTACACGGCGATCGCCGAGGGCCTGGCACCGCTCGGCCTGGCCTTCATCGACGTCCTGCACGCCGAGCCGGCCGGTGAGCTCGTGCAGGGCATCCGCCGCACCGCGGGAGCGCCGTTCGTCGTCAACTCGGGCTTCAGCGTCATGACCGACCGCGACGAGGCCATCGCCGTCATCGAGGGCGACGTGGCCGATGCGATCGCCGTCGGCCGTCCCGCCATCGCCAACCCGGACCTCGCGGAGCGCTGGGAGCAGGACGCCGAGCTCAACCAGCCGCGGCCGGAGCTGTTCTACGGCCAGACCGGCGAGGGCTACACCGACTACCCGACCCTCACCGAGGTGCGCGCGTCGGTCGCGTAGTCCACACATGACGGGAGGCCCGTGGCGAGTCCGCCACGGGCCTCCCGTCGTGTCCGGGTCAGGTGACGCCCACCCCCGCGCGGTCCTGGTCGGCTCCGTCCCAGAGGTCGCTGCACTCCACCGGCCGCGTGCCGGCCGACCGGAGCCAGTGCCCGGCTCCTCGGTCTTCCCCGGCTGCCGAGCCGAGGGACTCCCCGAGCGCGTCCCAGTGGTCGCGCCCGATGAGCACCGGGTGCCCGGGCCGGCCGCCGTGCACCGCCCGTCGGAGTGACGCGCGGTCCGCAGCCGCGCGACCGCGGTCGTCGAGCACCCGACGCACCGCCCCCGCCGGCAGCCCCGGCAGGTCCACGAGCGTGACGAGCACGGCGGTGACGTCCGGGTCCTCCGCCGCGGCCACCAGGCCGGTCAGCAGCGAGGCGGACGGCCCGCGTTCCCAGTCGGCGGCGACCACGGTGCGGACCGCCGGCCGCCCGGGGACCAGGCCACGGGCCTCCCGGCTGGCGGCACCGAGGACGACGACCACCGCGTCGCAGCCGCCGTCGAGCAGGGCCGCGACCGCCACGTCGACCCATGGTCGACCGTCCGGTCGACGCACCAGTGCCTTCGGACGGCCCATCCGGGTGCCGGCGCCGGCCGCGAGGACGACGCCGACCACCCGGCCCGGTCGCGTGTCGGCGGTCGTCACGTCGGATCGTCAGACGAAGCCGGGCACCGCGAGCCAGGCTGCGGGAGCCTCCTCGACGCCGTCCCGGACGACCGTGCCCGAGATGAGGCCGTAGGGGCGGTCCGCGGCGAAGAAGACCTCGCCCGGGTTGTCGAGGCCGAATGGTGCCAGGTCGACCAGGAAGTGGTGCTTGTTCGGCATCGAGAAGCGCACCTCGGCGATCTCGGGGAACGCCTCGATCGCGGTGCGCCCCATCGCGAACAGGGTCTGCTGCAGCGCGAGCGAGTGCAGGTCGGCGAAGGTCTCGAGCATCCGCGCGAGGACCCCCGCGTGCACGGCGCCGTAGTCGATGCCGGCGGCGACCGCGTCCGGTAGGTACCGCCAGCGGGCCGTCACGGAGGTGGCGAGGATCCGGTCGTCGGTCTCGGCGAGGGTCGTGTACCCGTCGCGGGGGAAGCCGTGGAACTCGCTGCCGGTCGACTTCAGCACGGTCAGGTCCGTGACGCCCGCGATCACGTGGACGTCCTCGCCGTCGACCTGCACGACGGCGGTGCGCGTGCCGGCGCCGGCCCGGACGAAGGCGTGGTCGTGCTCGCGGCCGGCGACCGCGATGCGCTCCCAGGTGTGCTGCTCGGCGGACAGCGTCGCCCCGTCGTACCAGTCGAACGCGGTCGTGAAGTGCCGGCCGAGGCGGAGCAGGAACTCCTCGGGGCTGTGCACGCCGTGCTCGCGCGCGAAGGCGTAGACCGTGTTCTTCTGGCTGTCGGTCGCCAGGACCTTCGCGTTGTCGCCGTCCGTGTACGAGTCGACGAGCGCCGTGCCGCGCAGCTGGGTCGTGACGGTGAGGTCCTCGATCTCGTGGCGGTCGGTGTCGCGGGTGATGCGGACCAGGCGGACCTCGGCCTTGCCGTACTGGTTGGCGCCGAGGTGGACGGTGGTGGGCACGGCGGTGCTGGTGTCGGGTGCGGTGCTGGTGTCGGTCATGGTGGGTCAGCTCCCTCGGTAGGTGGAGTAGGCGAACGGACTGAGAAGAAGGGGGACGTGCAGGTGCGGGGCGGGATCGTCCGGTGTCAGCCCGTCCGGCTGCTCGGGCACGGTGATGGTCACGGTGACGCGGGGGTGGAACGTCCCGGTGTCGAGCGCCGCCCAGTACGCGCCGGTGGCGAAGGACAGCGTCCACTCCCCCGGCGTGAGCAGATCCGGCCCGAGGCTGCTGATCCGACCGTCGCCGTCGGTGCGCCCGGAGGCGACGAGCGCCCCGTCGGCGTCGGTCAACGAGACGGCGACCCCGGCGGCCGGCCAGCCGTTCGTCGTGTCGAGCACATGGGTGCTGAGGTGGCTCATCGGATGCTCCTGTCGAGTCGGAGGAGGGCGATCTCCCGCAGTTGGTCGGCGACCTCGGCACGCTCGGTGGTGTCGTCGGCGTCCAGACGGCGGTGCAGTTCGGCGAGCACCTCGTCGGCACTCCGGCCGGCTGCCCGGATGAGGAACACCCGGTCGAAGCGCGCCTCGTAGGCGGCGTTGCCCGCCCGGAGCGCGGCCGCGGTGTCCGCGTCCGGGTCCGCCGAGGCGGCCTGCTCCAGCCGGGAGGCTGCTGCCGCGGCCCCGTCGCCCACCGGCCGGTCCCCGATCCGTGGATGTTCGGCGAGGGCGGCCTCCACCTCGTCGTCGGTCCAGGTCCGCGCGAGCCGGTCGGCCTCGGCCGTGAGGGCGTCCGCTGACCTGTACGGACGGCCGGCGAGGACGGCGTCGATCCACCGGGGCACGGCGGCCCACGACGTGACGAGTGCCCGGGCAGCGTCGTCGTCGAGCCGGTCGAACGCGAGCACGCTGCCGGGGTCGCCGGCGGGTCCGGGCGACGCGGCGCCGGTGTCGGGCGGTGGAACGGTCATGTCCCGGAGGATGGCACCCGCGTGTTTCGGGGAGAGGTCGAGCAGGTCACGGGTCCGGTGCACCGCCCGACACCGGCTGTTGCTTCCCCGTAACGACGCTGAAACACCGGTTCCCTAGCGTGGCGACATGGCATGGAACCGGGGCATGATCGCGCACGGCCGACGAGTCGGTGCGCTCGTCGTCCCCTGCCGCCCTGCCCCGATCGGACCCGTCCATGGACCTCGTCTCCGTCCGCACCGTGCGGACACCGTCGCACCGCGACGACCTCGCCTTCGCACCCGGTGACCGCCCACTCGGCGGCGGCACCTGGCTCTTCTCCGAGGAACAGCCCGGCCTGACCGGGCTCGTCGACCTGACGACCCTCGGCTGGCCGGACGTCGAACGGACGCCCGGCACCCTGACGATCGCGGCGACGTGCACGATCGCCGCGCTGCTCCGCGTGCAGGCGGACGCCGCTTGGACCGCCTGGCCGCTGGTGGACCGGTGCGCCAACGCGCTGCTCGCCTCGTTCAAGGTGTGGAACGCGGCGACCGTGGGCGGGAACGTGGCGGTCGGACTGCCGGCGGGCGCGATGACGGCGCTGCTCGTGACACTCGACGCGACCGCGGTGGTGTGGACGCCCGACGGCGGGGAGCGCCGGATCCCCGTCGAGCGGCTCGTGCTCGGGGTGCGGACGCTCGACCTCCGGCACGGCGAGGTGATCCGGGCGTTCGACCTGCCCGAGCGGGCACTCCGGGCGACGACCGGGTTCCGCCGGGTGTCGCTCAGTCCGCACGGTCGGTCGGGCTCGCTCGTCACCGCTCGGTGGTCGGCCGCGGGCTTCGTGCTCGTCGTCACGGCGGCGACCCGGCACCCGGTGGTGTTCCGCTGGCCCGTGGTCCCACCGGCCGACGAGGTGGACGCGGCGCTCGACACCGTGCTGGGGTCCGACGCGGACTGGTACGACGACCCGCACGGATCTCCCCGGTGGCGACGGGCGGTGAGCAGCGTCTTCGCCCACGAGCTCCGGGCCGAAGCAGCCGGAGCAGCCGGAGCGGGTACACGATGAGGCTCGAGGTGGACGGCGCCCCGCTGGACGTCACCCCGCAGCCCGGCCAGGTCCTCCGCACGCTCCTCCGCGAGCACGGCGTGACCTCGGTGAAGAAGGGCTGCGACGCCGGCGACTGCGGTGCCTGCACGGTCCTCGTCGACCAGGTGCCGGTGCACTCCTGCATCACGCCCGCGCACCGGCTCGACGGCAGCACGGTGACCACGGCCGCCGGTCTCGGCACCCCGGAGCACCCGCACCCCGTCCAGCGGGCGTTCGCCGAGGCACCCGGGTTCCAGTGCGGCTTCTGCACGGCGGGCTTCGTCGTCACCGCCTCGACGCTGACCGAGGACGACCTGGCCGACCGGCACCGGAAGCTGAAGGGCAACCTCTGCCGCTGCACCGGGTACCGGGCGATCGAGGACGCGCTCGACGGCGTCGTCAACACCACCTGTGCAGCACCGGGTGCGGCGATCGGCACCTCGGTCGCGGCACCGGCAGCCCGGCGCATCGTCTCCGGCAGCGAGGAGTACACGCTCGACGTGCCCGACGGCCTGCTCTCCGGCTCGGACGACGGGCTCCGGCGGACCCAGGCGCTCCTGCACCTCGCCGTCCTCGGCAGCCCGCACCCGCACGCCCGCATCAGGTCGATCGACACCGTCGCGGCCGAGGCCCTCCCCGGCGTCCATGCCGTGTTGACGTACCGGGACGACCCCGGCGTGCTGTTCTCCACCGGCCGCCACGAGTCCCGGCTCGACGACCCGGACGACACCCGCGTGCTCGACCGGGTCCTGCGGTTCCGCGGCCAGCGCGTCGCAGCCGTCGTCGCCGACAGCGTGCGGATCGCCGAGCAGGCGTGCGCCCTGGTCCACGTCGACTACGAGGTCCTCGACAGCGTGCACGACCCGGACGCCGCACGCCGACCGGGCGCCCCGCTCCTGCACGGCGACAAGACGACGGCCGAGCACCGGATCGGCGAGCCCGCCCGGAACGTCGTGGCGAGCCTCCACGGCGGCACCGGCGACGTCGAGACCGCACTGTCCGCGTCGGCCGCGACCGTCGACGGCGTCTGGACCACCGGCCGCGTCTCGCACGCGGCCCTCGAGACGCACGCCACCCGCGGGTGGGTGGACCCGGACGGGAGGCTCGTGCTCCGGACCGCCACACAGGTCCCGTTCCTCGTGCGGGACGAGATCGCCCGCGTGTTCTCGCTGGACCCGGCCGGGGTACGCGTCGTCGCCAAGCGGGTGGGCGGCGGGTTCGGCGGCAAGCAGGAGCTGCTCACCGAGGACCTCGTCACCCTCGCGGTACTGCGGACCGGCCGCACCGTGCAGTTCGAGTTCAGCCGACGTGACGAGTTCACGGTCGCCCCCACCCGGCATCCGATGCGCGTCCGGGTCCGGCTCGGCGCCGACGCGGACGGCACGCTCACCGCCCTGCACGTCGACCAGACGATGGACACCGGGGCGTACGGCAACCACGGCATCGGCGTCATGTTCCACTCCGTCAGTGAGTCCGTCGCGGTGTACCGGTGCCCGGTGAAGCGCGTCGACGCGGAGTCGGTGTACACGAACAACCTGCCTTCGGGGGCGTTCCGCGGGTACGGGCTCGGACAGGTGGTGTTCGCGATCGAGTCGGCCATGGACGACCTCGCCCGTGAACTGGGCATCGACCCGGTCGAACTGCGACGGCGGAACGTCGTGGTGCCCGGCGACCCGCTCGTCGTCACCGACCCGCACGAGCAGAGCGACCTGCGGTGGGAGGGCAGCTACGGGCTCGACCAGTGCCTCGACCTCGTCGAGGACGCCCTGGCCGGACCGCTCCCCGAGGTCCCCCGGATGGACGGCCCGGAACTGAGCGGCCCCGGCCTGGACCATGCCGCGGACTGGGCGTTCGGGACCGGGATGGCCCTCGCGGCGATCGCGACCATGCCGCCCCGCGGACACCACGCGCACACGTCCGTCGAGCTGCTGCCCGGCGGACGGTACCGAATCGGCGTCGGCACGGCGGAGTTCGGCAACGGCACCACCACCGTGCACACGCAGCTCGTCGCCACCGCGCTCGGCACGACGCCAGACCGGGTCGACGTGCACCAGTCCGACACCGACGCCGCCCGACACGACACCGGGGCGTTCGGGTCCGCCGGGGTCGTCGTCGCCGGTCGTGCGCTGTACGCCGCCGCACAGGCACTCCGGGACGACCTGACCGCCCGCGCGCTCGCGCTCGTCGCGGCCCGGACGCCGAGGACCGCGTCGGGCGTGCTCGGTCCGGCGGTGGTCGTCGAACCCGAGGGGGTGCGGGTCGGCGCCGAACTCGTGGGCCACGCGGAACTCCTCGCCGAGGGCCCGCTGATCGCCCACGCCAGCCACGACGGCACCCCGCGCTCGCTCGCGTTCACCGTTCACGGGGCCCGGGTCGCCGTGCACCGGCCCACCGGCGAGGTCCGCGTCCTGCAGAGCGTGCAGGCCGTCGACGCGGGCACCGTCCTGAACCCGGAACAGCTCCGCGGCCAGGTGGAGGGCGGCGCTGCCCAGGCGATCGGGTCGACGCTGTACGAGGAGGTCGTGCTCGACGACGCCGGCCGGGTCACCACCGACGCCTTCCGTTCCTACCGGGTGCCGAAGATCTCCGACGTGCCGCGGACCCAGGTGCTGTTCGCGGACACCCACGACCCGCTCGGACCCCTCGGCGCGAAGTCGATGAGCGAGGCCCCGTACAACCCGGTCGCCCCGGCGGTCGCGAACGCCGTGCGGGACGCGATCGGCATCCGGCCGTACCGGCTGCCGATGACCCGCGACCGGGTGTGGGCGCTGCTGGCGGACGCGACCGACGCCGGGCGTGCCTGATGTTCGAACTGGCACCGCGCCTCCTGGCCGTGCTCGAGGCCGGCGACCCCGTCGTCGTCGCGACCGCCGTCGACGTCCAGGGCAGTGCACCGAGCGGGACCGGTACCTCGATGGTGGTGCTGCCCGGCGGCGAGGTCGTCGGGACGATCTCCGGTGGATGCGTCGAGGGGTCGCTGTACGGCACCGCCGAGGAGGTCTTGGCGACCGGCGTCCCGGTCCTGGAACGCTTCGGGTTCGAGGACCCGTCCGGACCGACTGCGGACTGGGCACCCGGCCTGCGGTGCGGGGGCCGGGTCGAGGTCCTCGTCCACCGGGTCCTGCCGGCCGACACCGTCGTGCTCGACGCGCTCCGCACCGCCGCCGCCGGGACGCCGACGTCGCTCGGTCTGTCGCTCGACGCCGCCTCGCTCGGCACGGTCGTGCCCTCGTCGGACGGCTGCCGCACCCGCGTCTTCACCGAGTACGCGGGCGGCCGGGCGCGGTGCATCGTCGTCGGCGCGGTCGAGTTCGCCGTCGCCGTGACGAACACCGCGGCGATGCTCGGCTACGCGGTGACCGTCGTCGACCCGAGGCCGGTGTTCCTCACCGACCAGCGATTCCCGGCGGCGCAGGAACGTGTCGTCGGGTGGCCGCCGCGGGTCCTCGCCGACACCGCGATCGGACCGGACACCGTCGTCGTCGTGCTCACGCATGACGACCGGTTCGACGCCGAGGTGCTCGACCTCGCGCTCCGTCGGGGCGCCGGGTACGTCGGGGCGATGGGCTCCCGGGCGACGCACGAGCGGCGGATGGCAGTACTGCGCGAGCTCGGGACGCCGGACACCGAGCGGCTGCGGTCCCCGATCGGTCTGGACATCGGGGCGGAGACCCCTGCCGAGATGGCGCTGTCGATCATGGCCGAGGTGGTGGCGGTCCGCCGGGGCGCTCCGGGCGGGGCGCTCGTCGACGGGAGCGGGCCGGTGCACCGGCGGGCGGTGCCGGTGCGTTGACCTGCGTCAGCTGCCGGTGACGAGACGTGCGAGGAGCGGGTACCAGTGCCGCTCCCGCAACACCGACCCGGTGCCGCCGTCGAGCCACTCGCCGGGGACGACCGGTCTCGCGTCGGTCGTCCACACCCCGAACGCCGTGACCGGTGTCGGCCACTCGTACCCCGGTGTCCCTTGCGGAACGGTGTTGCGGACGGCTCCGGCGTAACGGATCGGCTGTGATCCGCCGACCACGCGTCGGGCGAGTTCCACGATCGCGACCGCACCGTCGAGGTCATCCGGATCGACGCGTGCGGTCGGCAGGTCGGCCTTGCCGGACCCGTCGCGGGGCGTACAGAACACGCGTTCCCCGTCGGTCAGGAGCAGGCGGACCAGCCCCGTCGGCCGGAGCACGGGACCGCCGAGGACGACGTCGGCGACCCCGCCGGGCGGTAGCCAGGGGGCATCCGGCGTCGTCGCGATGACCTCGGGGAGCCTGTCCTGCATCGGATGAGGGTACCGATGACGCTGCCGGCGCGTGCGGTGCTGCCACACGATCGCGGATCCGACCCGCCCGCTGACACACGGTGGGTTCCGGACGGGCCCCCGTCTCATGTCGTGAAGACCTTGCTCGTCGTCAGCCGAGGACGCCGGTGTGCTCCAGCACGATCTGCACGCCGATGAGGATGAGCACCACACCACCGGCGATCTCGGCCGGCTTGCCGAAGCGGGCACCGACGCGGCGTCCGACGGCTACCCCGACGAAGCTCAACACCGCCGTCGTGATGCCGATGAGCAGGACCGCCCACCCGATCGACACCGGCAGGAACGCCAGCGTGATGCCGACCGCGAGCGCGTCGATGCTCGTCGCGATGGCCAGCACCAGCAGTTCGCGGATCCGCAGCCGGTCGGTGTCCTCCGCCGTGTCCTCGTGCCGACTGAAGGCCTCCCAGAGCATCTTGCCGCCGACGAGCGCGAGCAGCCCGAACGCGACCCAGTGGTCGTAATCGGCGATCGCTCCGGCGAAGGTCGTTCCGAGGAGCCACCCGAGCAATGGCATCACCGCCTGGAACAGGCCGAACACGAGAGCGATCACCACGGCCTGGCGGACGGCGAACCGCCGCATGTGCAGGCCCTTGCCGAGTGCGACGGCGAAGGCGTCAGCGGAGACGCCGAGCGCGATCAGGAACAGGGCCCAGAACGACATGGGGGTGGTGCCTCTCGAGGTGACGGAGGAGACACCGGCGTCTCGGAACTCGACGATCCTGCCATGCCCCAGCGGACCTCCCGACCGGAAAAGACCTGATCAGAGGGATTCGGGACGACGAATTCGCGCGTTCGCTCCGCCACCACTCGGAGGCCGGTTGTCACAGAACGGTAACGAGGACAAACCGACCCAAACCAGTTCGCGGATGGCCCCGAACCACTGTCACAAGCCGGGAAACACCCGCAGCGCTCACCAGCAGCTCACCGCTGGTTCTCCACCCCTTCGCGGGGTGTGTTCGGCGCGCTGTCACCCACCGCGCCGAGCGCGACAAGCAAAGGAATGAAGACATGCGCAAGTCCCTGAAGACCTCGATCACCCTCGCCACGACCGGAGCCCTCGTCCTCGGCGGCGCCGCGTTCGGTGTGTCCGCCGCGAACGCGTCGACCCCGACCGTGCACACCGTCTCCTCCAGCTCCGCCGCGAAGATCCCCGCACCGGTCGCCTCGGTCCCCGAGGTCCTCGGCGGCGACACCTCCGTCGCCCTCGACAAGGGCTTCACCGACGCCCTCACCTCCCTGAAGCTGACCCCGGGCGTCTCCGGCAACGCCAAGCTCGCCGACGGCGCCGTGTCCTTCCCGATCACCTCCGGCTCGGTCACCTACTGGAGCCCGGACGGCAAGTACCGCCCCTACGTCCAGGGCCTGCTGAACCACGACGACTCCGGCCTGACCCTCACGGCCGGCGACACCGTCGTCACGCTCGAGAACTTCGTCGTCAACCCCGGCTCCTCCAAGCTCTACGGCGACGTCCTGGTCAACGGCAAGGTCGCAGCACCGAACGCGTACCTGTTCTCCCTGCACGGCGGCTCGCTCAAGCCCCTCCAGCTCGAGGGTGACAACGCGATCCTGACCGGCACCACCGTGCACGTCTCCGACGACGCCGCGAAGCTGCTCAACGACACCTTCAAGACCGACGCCGTCAAGGGCGGCCTGCTCGTCGGCACCGCCACCATCACCGCCCAGATCAAGTAACACCCGATCCGGACAGACACCACCAGCACCACGACGAGAACGCCGCCCCGGACACACCGGGGCGGCGTTCTCGCGTTGCGCTGCGCGCTCCGACGCCCCGTCACCGCACGGCGCCGCCAAGTCCGCACGACGCCGCCGAGTCTCCGAGGCGCCGCCCTCTTCGGCGGCGTCTCGAGAGCTCCACGGCGTCTCGAGCGCTGGCCCCCCACCAGCAGCCCCTGGCTCTGGAGGCCCGTCCCGGCCGTGCCGTCGCGCTACACTCCCGATCGGGTGCGACCACGCACCCCAGGGGAGGTACGGGCATGTTCGGGAACCTGGCGACCGGTCCACACCTCGCAGTGCTGGTCGTGATCATGCTGCTCGAGATCGGAGCGCTGGTGCTCCTCTGGCGCGACGGAACCCGGAGCCGGCTGGCGAAGGTGGTCTGGACCGTCGTGGTCATCGTGATCCCGGTCGTCGGCGCACTCGGCTTCCTGGTCAACTGGGCACTGGGTCGACTCGCAGCGCGTCTCAACCGCGCGCACTGACCCAGACCGCCCCACGTCGAAACACCGCCGAGTCCCCGAGACGCCGCAGACTTCGGCGGCGTCTCACGAAGCAGGCGGCGTCTCGCGGAGACGCCGACGTCTCAGCGACGCTCCAGACGCTCCAGCAGCCGGGCCGCCAGCTCGCCCTCGTCGGCCGTGACGAGCCTCCCGTCCCGCACCACCACGCGCCCACCGACGACGACGTGCTTCGGCCGCCGTCCCGGTGACGCCCACAGGAGGCCCGCGACCGGGTCCGCCACACCGGCGTCGGCGACCCCGGACACGTCCCACACGCAGAGGTCGCCCGCCGATCCGGTGCCGAGGTGACCGAGCTCCGGCCTGCCGAGACCGACGGCGGAGCCCTCGGTCGCCATCCCGAGCACCTGGCGTGCCGGTAGCTGCGGCCCGACCAGCGCGGACACCTGCATCGCGAGCCGAGCGTCGGCGAGCAGGTGTCCGGCGTCGTTGCTGCCACCGCCGCTCGTGCCGAGGCCGACCGGCACACCCGCGGCGGCGAGCCGGGCGACCGGCGCGATCCCCCACCCCATCGGCACGTCGCACCCCGGCGCGTGCGTCGCGGTGACACCGGCGGTCGCGAGGCGCTCGATCTCGTCGTCGGTGACGTCGCAGAGGTGCGCGATCGTGACGTCCGGCGCGAGCCACCCCCACTCCTCGAGCAGGTCGAGCGGCCGTCGGCCGTACCGTTCGAGCGCGATCGCCGTGTCGACCTGTTCGTTCGCCTGCGTCCGTCGACGGAGGCCGTGCTCCGCGGCGACCTCGCCGAGCGCCCGGAACGTGCCCTCTCCGTCGGAGTGCACGCCGGCCGGCCCGACTGCGACCTGCAGTCGGCCGTCCGGGTCCGTCCCGTCGACGGCGTCCTCGTGCAGCAGCGCACGGACGATCGCGTCCGCCGAGCCCGCCGCTCGTGACGGGTCGTCCCGCGCGCTCCCCCGGACGAAGACGAGCCGGCCGCCGAGACCGCGGACCGCGTCCACGGTCGCTGCGGCGAGCGCGACGGTCCCGTCGGGGCTCGCGTCGGTCGGCCAGTTCAGGTGGTGGTCTGCGATGGTCGTGACGCCGGACAGGAGGCCCTCCGCGGCTCCGACCGACGCCGCGACCCCGTAGAGCTCGGGGTCGTGGCCCGCGGCGGTGTACGCCTGCGCCATGGTGGGGAGCCAGGCCGCCATCGGCACACCACGGGTCCCGGGGAGCGTCCGGAAGGCGGTCTGCAGCAGGTGGTGGTGCGCGTTGACGAGTCCGGCGGTGACGACGCAGCCGGAGGCGTCGAGGGTGGTCGCGACGCTGCTGCCGTCGTCGACGACCACGTCACCGTCGTGTTCGGTGCGGGGATCGACGAGGACGCGGAGGGCACCGGTGACGGTCAGCATGCAAGCGTTTGTAGCAGGGCGCTGTTTCGTGCTCGTGACGCCCGTCGTTCCGGCGGAGGCACGCTGCGAGCGGGGGAAACCGGACGGTGACACCGGCGAAACACGCGGTCCCTAGGGTCCCCCCATGACCCAGACCCTGATCCGCGGCGGGTGGGTGCTGACCGCCGCCCCCGACCACTCCGAGACCCCGTCCGCGATCCGGGACGGCGCGGTGCTCCTCGACGGGGACCGGGTCGCCGCGGTCGGTGTGTTCGCCGAGCTGTCGGCAGCACACCCCGGTGCGACGATCCGCGGCGGGGCGCACGATCTGGTCACGCCGGGCTTCGTGAACACGCACGGGCACTTCAGCGAGGGGCTCATCACGGGCATCGGCTCGCAGTACACGCTGTGGGAGTGGCTGAACGCCCTCATCTCCCACGTCAACCCGGTGATGACGCGGGACAAGGCGTACGCGGGCACGATGCTGCAGGGCATCCAGATGCTCCGGAGCGGCGTGACGACGGCGAACGACATGTTCTGCTCGGACCCGATCGCCGGAGAACCGGCGACCCCGGGGGTCGTGCAGGCGCTCGAGGAGCTGGGCCTGCGCGGAGTGGTGTCGTTCGGCTCCGGGGACGTCGACCGCGGCTTCGGTCCGGCACCGATCCTCGAGGAGTTCGATGCCCTGCGCGAGGCCGCCGATGCCAGCCGGTACAGCACGTTCCGTGTGGGGATGTCCTCGATCGGCCGGTACTCGGACCAGGCCTGGCAGGAGCACATCGAGTACGCGGTCGACGGCGGGCACGGCATCCACGTGCACGTGCACGAGGTCCGCGAAGAGGTCACCGCAGCCCGCCAGCGCACCGGCAAGACGGTCGTCGGGCACGCCGAGGCGACGGGGATGTTCCGGGTGCCGGTGATCGCCGCGCACAGCGTCTGGATGGACCGGGAGGACCGCGAGACCTACGCCGCGAACGGGGTCGGCGTCGCGCACAACCCGGTCGCCAACGGCATCCTGGCGAGCGGCATCGCGCCGGTGGCGGAGCTCCGGGCGCTCGGGATCCCGGTCGGCATCGGTGTCGACGGGCCGGCGTCGAACGACTCGCAGGACTTCCTGCAGGCGATGAAGACGGCGGCGTTGCTCGCCCGGATCCGGGACCTGCAGGCGACCGCGATGACCGCCCGGGAGGCGTTCGAGATGGGGACGATCGGCGGTGCGACGGCACTGCGGATGGACGCCGAGATCGGGTCGCTGGAGCCGGGCAAGCGTGCGGACCTGGTCGTGTTCGACGGGGAGAGCCCGACGCTCGCGAACGTGCACGACCCGTTCCAGGCGGTCGTGTTCGTCGCCGGCAGCCGCGAGGTGAAGGACGTCTGGGTCGACGGCGAGCTCAGCCTGGCGGACTTCGAGGTGACGCGCGTCGACGTCCGGGAGGCCGTGGCCCGCGCCCGTCCGCTGGCTCGCCAGCTCGTCGAGCAGGCCGGGCTCGAGCGTCTCTCGGCGCTCACCGGTGCACCGGTGGAGCACACCGAGCGACCCTGACTGAGCCGACCCGCGGCGGACGGGAGGCCCTGCTCGCGTCAGTACCCGAGCCTCCCGTCCGGTGGTCAGAGTTCGAGCACCAGCCGCGGGCAGCCTCGCCTGGCGCGGGAGACGCAGACCATCATGGTGCGGTCGTCAGCCTGCTCCGCCGGGCTGAGCACGGTGTCGCGGTGGTCGACCGCGCCGTCGAGGACGGGGGTCTCGCACGTGCCGCAGGTGCCCTCGCGGCAGGACGACAGGACGAACGCGCCGGCGTCCTCCGCGACCTCGAGCAGGGTGCGGTCGGCCGGGACCGTGACCGTGACCCCGGTGAGGGTGAGCTCCACCTCGAACGACTCCCTCGGGGCGTCGACGTCAGCGGCGGGCTCGAACCGCTCGACCCGGACGCTGCCCGCGGGCCAGTGCGCGGCGGCGGCCTCGACCGCGTCCATCAGGCGGCGGGGGCCGCAGCAGTAGACGACGGCGTCCCGGGGCACCGCGAGGAGCGAGGCCACGTCGATCCGGGTGCCGTCGTCCGCGACGGCGAGCGCCACACGGTCCGGGTGGGCCACGACGAGTTCGTCGGCGAAGGCCATCCGGTCCCGGGTGCGGCCGGCGTAGTGGAGCTCCCACGGGGTGCCGCCAGCCTCGGCGGCGGCGATCATCGCGCGGATCGGGGTGATGCCGATGCCGCCAGCGACGAAGACCGCGGGCCGGTCGGGGTCGAAGCCGAAGTGGTTGCGCGGGCCGCCGACCAGGACCTCGTCGTCGACACGGAGCGTGTCGTGCACGGCGACGGACCCACCTCGCCCGGAGGCTTCGCGGAGGACGGCCACCCGCCAGTGCCCGTCGGGGGTGGTGGTGACGAGCGAGTACTGCCGTTCGATGCCGGGCGCCACCTCGAGGTCCACGTGGGCCCCGGGTTCCCACTCGGGCAGGGCGACGCCGTCGACCGACGCGAGGTCGAGGACGACGACGTCCTCAGCCACCCGCTGCCGGTCGGCGATCCGCATCCGGAGCCGGTCGTCCGGGGAGTCGACCAGACCGGCGCTCATGACGCGGCTCCGGCCCGCGGGGTCTCCTTGACGACGATCATGTGGAACGCACTGCCGTCGGCGCTGCACCAGCGGTGTCCGGTGCCACCCCGGTAGTAGGCCGAGTCGCCGGGGCCCAGGCGCAGCACGTCCTGGCCACGGAGGTCGAGCAGGACGTCGCCTTCGAGCACCGTGAGGAACTCGTCCTCACGGTGCTCGAAGTACTCGCCGAGGTCGGTGTCGTCGCCCTTCCACTCGAGCGGCTCGAAGGCGTGCGGGCCGGCGTGCACGAGGAGCCGCGCCTCGCCGCTGGAGAACGGCCCGCGGGCACCCTCGTCGGCGCGGAGCACCTCGGGTCCTCGGTCGTCCGGCTCGTTCCGGGCCGGGGCGCCGGCGGCGAGGAGTGCGACCTGGGTGGTGTCGAGCGCGGTGGCGATCTTCTCGAGCGACACCATGCTGGCGCGGGAGTGGCCGCGTTCGACCTGGCTGAGGAACGGGTGCGAGAGCCCGGTGCGCTCGGCGAGCTGGACGAGGGTCAGTCGTGCCGAACGCCGGAGTGCCCGGATGTGCTCGCCCACGAGACGGGCCTGTTCGTCGACCACCCGATCGGCCTCGGGAGCGTCCGGTGGCAGGTCGGCGTGGGGCAGGAGGTCGGTGGGCATCGCGCTCCGATCGTGGTCCGGACCAGCGGGCCGTTCCGTGCATCCCATCTCGTCACAGTCGGCAACCGGAGCGAAACGGGTGAGAAACACGACCCACCTAGCATCGTGGATGTTGATGCGATCAACATTGTCACACACGATCGAGAGGGCCCCTTGGACGAGTCACTGCCACGCCCGATCACCCTCCTGCGGTCCGCGCTGCTGTCCGACGGCGGACTCGTGGACGTCGCGATCACCGGCGACATGGTCACCGAGGTGGCACCGGCCGGCAGCCTCGCCGCGTCCGCGGAGGGCACGCTCGACCTCGAGGGTCGCCTGCTCCTCACCGCCCCGGCCGAACCGCACGCCCACCTCGACAAGGCCCTCAGCGCCGACCGGATCAACCCGCCGCTCGGTGACCTGGGCTCTGCGATCGCCGCCTGGGCCGCCTACGCCACGACGATGTCCGTCGACGAGATCGCCGACCGGGCACGGACCGCGGCCCTCGCGCTGCTGGCGGCCGGCACCACCGCGGTCCGCACCCACGTGGACGTCCTCAGCCACGGTGGGACCGGAACGGTCGCCGACGCCGTCCGTGGCGCCCGTGCCCTGGTGCAGGTCCGGGACGAGCTCGCCGACCTGATGGACATCGAACTCGTCGCACTGGCCGGGCCGCTCGCGCCGGACGAGCACGTCGAAGCGGTGCTCGACCTCGGCGTCGACCTGGTCGGTGGCGCCCCGCACCTCGCCGAGGACCCGCTCGCCGACGTCGACCGACTCCTGGCGATCGCACACCGCCGCGGTCTCGGCGTCGACCTGCACGCCGACGAGAGTCTCGACGGACCCGTCACCCTCGACCACTACGCCCGCGCCGTCCGCGACTGGCCGCGCGACCGGCAGTACTCCGCCGGGCACTGCGTGCGACTCGGCACCCTCGGACCGGAGCGCCTCGCCGAGGTCGTCGCCGACGTCGCCGCCGCGGACCTCGGCGTCATCACGCTGCCGATCACGAACCTGTACCTGCAGGGATGGCAGCACCCGGTGTCGACCCCCCGCGGGTTGACCGCGATCCGGGCGCTCCTCGCCGCCGGGGTCCGCGTGGCCGCCGGCGCCGACAACGTCCGCGACCCGTTCAACCCGGTCGGCCGGAGCGACGCCCTCGAGACCGCGTCCCTGCTCGTGACCGCCGGGCACCTGACGCCGGACGAGGCGTACGCGATGGTGAGCGACGCCGCCCGGAGCGTGATGGGCCTCCCGGCCGCCGGCCCCGTCGTCGGAGCGCGCGCCGACCTGCTCGCCGTCGCCGCGACCAGCGTCACCGACGCGGTGGCGAACGCCCCCGCCGACCGGATCGTCCTGTCCCGCGGACGACTCGTCGCCCGCACCGAGGTGCGGCGCACCGTCGCCCGAACACGAACCGTCAGCACGGAACGCACGTCCGTCGCCCAGCTCGTCCCCTGACCCCCGTCCCCGTTCCCTGACCGCGCACGACCATGCACGAGAACACGAGGTAGCCGTGACCACCACCGCACCAGCCCCCGTCACCACGACGGACACGCTGCTCGACTTCCGGAACGTCGAGATGACGTTCCCGAACGGCACCGTCGCCCTGCAGGGCGTCGACCTGACCGTGGACCGCGGCCAGTTCGTCTCGGTCGTCGGCCCCTCCGGGTGCGGCAAGTCGACGCTGCTCCGGATCGCGTCCGGGCTCGAGACGGCGTCCGACGGCACCGCGGGGGTCGCCGCCGACCGGATCGGCTACGTCTTCCAGGACGCCACGTTGCTGCCCTGGCGGAACGTGCAGGGGAACGTCGAACTGCTCGCCGAACTCGGTCACGTCCCGAAGGCCGAGCGGGCCGCGAAGGCGAAGCACGCCATCGACCTGGTCGGCCTGAACGGCTTCGAGACGAACCTGCCGAAGCAGCTCTCCGGCGGCATGCGGATGCGCGTCTCGCTCGCGCGGTCGCTGACCCTCGACCCGGAGCTGTTCCTGTTCGACGAACCGTTCGGCGCCCTCGACGAGATCACGCGCGAGCGCCTCAACGACGAACTCCTGCGGCTGTTCGTGGAGCAGCAGTTCGCCGGGCTGTTCATCACGCACTCGGTGTCCGAGGCCGTGTACCTGTCCACCGAGGTGATCGTGATGTCCGGCCGTCCGGGCAGCATCGTCGGCCGCTTCGACGTGCCGTTCCCGATGCCGCGCGACCCCGACATCCGCTTCACCCCGGAGTTCGCCGAGCTCGTCGGCGAGGTCTCGCACGCTCTCCGGGAAGGACACCGCTGATGGTCACGCTCCAGGAGGTCGCCGAGGCCCGCACCACGCGCGCCGCCGCCCGCCGCTCCACCCCCCGCAGTCGGCGGTCGGTCACCTGGTGGCAGCCCGTCGTCGTCCTCGGTGTGCTCGTCGCCGTCTGGTACGCGGTCGCCGCCTACTACGACCACGTGCGGGGCCTGGCGTTCCTCGTGCCGTACCCGCACCTGGTGCTCAAGGCGATCGTCGCGCCGACCGGGATGAACGGGGCGCCGTCGACCTTCGGCCACGACCTCTGGACGGCACTCGGCCGGACGACGGTCGTCTCGCTCACCGGGCTGGCCTTCGCGATCGTGATCGGCGTCCTCTGGGCGATGGCGATGGCGCAGGCGAAGTGGCTCGAGAACTCGCTCTACCCGTACGCCGTGGTACTGCAGTGCGTGCCGATCCTGGCGCTCGTACCGCTCATCGGCGCCCTGTTCGGCTACGAGTTCACCAGCCGCGTCATCGTCACGGTGATGATCGCCCTGTTCCCGATGGTGTCGAACACCCTGTTCGGGCTGCAGTCCGCCGACCGGGCGCAGCACGAGCTCTTCCGGCTGCAGCGCGCCGGCCGGTTCGCCCGACTCGTGAAGCTGCAGGTCCCCGCCGCCCTGCCGTCGATCTTCGTCGGCCTGCGCACCTCGGCCGGCCTCAGCGTCATCGGCGCGATCGTCGGCGACCAGTTCTTCCAGCGCGGCAACCCCGGCCTCGGCGTCCTCATCCAGGTGACCGCGTCACGGCTGATGGGGCCGGAGCTCTACGCGACCATCATCATCGCCTCGCTCTACGGCGTCGCGGTGTTCCTGGTCTTCGGCCTGCTCGGCCGCCTGGCCGTCGGCCGCTGGCACGACTTCGGCTGACGGTCCCACCGTCGCCCGACCCCTGACCCCTCCCTCCCACAGCACCCGCCCCCAGCACCACGAGACCCGCACCACGATCGGAGCCTCCATGCGCACCACCACCCGAATCGGCGCTGTCACCGCCGCCCTCACCGTCACGGCCATCGCCCTCACCGGCTGTGCGAGCGGTTCGGCCAGCAGCGCCACGACGACTGCCGCGACGACCGCGGCCACCGGCCCCGCCGTCGACCTCTCCGGCGTCTGCCCGGCGACCGTCGTCGTCCAGACCGACTGGAACCCCGAGGGCGACCACGGGCACCTCTACCAGATGCTCGGCGCGAACCCGACGATCGACGCCTCCGGTAAGAAGGTGACCGGCGACCTCGTCGCGAACGGCAAACCGACCGGCGTCAAGCTCGAGGTGCGCGCCGGCGGCCCGGCCATCGGGTACTCGAAGGTCAGCTCGCAGATGTACCAGGACAAGTCGATCACCCTCGGCTACGTCTCCACCGACGAGGCCGTCTCGTTCTCCGACAAGCTGCCCACGACGGCCGTCTTCGCCGAGAACGACCAGTCCCCGATGGTCATCATGTGGGACCCGAAGACCTACCCCGAGGTCGACAGCATCAAGAGCCTCGGCAAGGCCCTCGAGAAGAAGGACGGCGTCGTCCGCTACTTCAACGACGCCGCGTACATGTCCTACCTGCAGGACTCCGGCAACCTGCCGAAGAGCGTCCTCGACGGCAGCTACGACGGCACCCCGTCGAAGTTCGTCTCCGCCGGCGGCAAGGACGCCCAGCAGGGCTTCGCGACCGCCGAGCCGTACGTGTACCAGCACCAGGTCCCGGCCTGGGGCAAGAAGATCTCGTCCGCTCTCATCTCGACCACCGGCTGGAACCCGTACCCCGAGACCATGTCGATCCGCTCGGGTGACAAGACGAAGCTGGCCCCCTGCCTGAAGGCACTCGTCCCGGTCATGCAGCAGGCCGACGTCGACTACCTGACGTCCCCGGGCGCGACGAACGACCTCATCACGCAGCTCGTGCAGCAGTACAACAACGGCTGGACGTACGACTCGAAGGTCGGTGCCTTCGCGGCCGAGCAGATGCGGAAGCGCGGCATCGCGACCGACGGTGACAACGGCTACGTCGGCGACATGGACGAGAAGCGCATGTCCGACTTCATCGCGAAGGCCACGCCGGTGTTCTCCGGATCCGACGGCGGCATGAAGGAGGGCCTCGCGCCGTCCGACCTCTACACGAACGAGTTCCTGGACAAGTCGATCTCCCTCGGCTTCTAGGTCGTCCCGTCACCGGTCGGCTCGCCGACCACCCACCGGACGGGAGGCGCGAGGCACGTCCGCCGCCTCCCGTCCGGAACCCGAAACGCGCAGCAGCCATCAGGAGCAAGCATGACCACCGTCACCCCGGCCACCGTCGGCACCGCCTCCCCAGCCACGCTCGAGGCGCTCCGCGCCGACCTCGTCACCCTGCTCGGTGAGCGCGGCGTGAGCGCGGACCAACGCACCCGTGAACGCGCCTCGGTCGACGAGGCCACGATGAGCCCGATCCTCAGCGAGCAGCTGCCGCTCGGCCTCGCGGACCTCGTCGCCTCCCCCGCGAGCGCCGACGAGATCGCCGCCACGCTGGAGGCCGCGATCCGCCACGGGGTGCCCGTCACCACCCGCGGCAAGGGCACCGGCAACTACGGACAGGGCATCCCGCTGCACGGCGGCCTGGTGCTCGACACCTCTCGGGCGCGCGCCGTCGTCGAGGTCGGCGACGGCTGGATCACCGCCGAGGCCGGCACCACGATGGTCGCCCTCGAGCAGGCGGCAGCGGCGGCCGGGCAGCAGCTCTGGATGTACCCGTCGACGGCGCAGTCCACGATCGGCGGTTTCCTCTCCGGCGGCTCCGGTGGCACCGGCTCGATCGCGCACGGGTCGAACTGGCAGGGGTTCGTGACCGCGCTCGACATCGCGCTGCCCGGCGAGCCGGGTCTGCTGCACGTCGAGGGCGACGCGGCCCAGCCCTTCGTGCACACCTACGGCACGGCCGGCGTCATCGCCCGAGCCACGGTCCGGCTCGAACCGCTGCAGGACTGGCGGGCCGTGTACGCGTCCTTCCCGACCTTCGAGCAGGCGCTCGTCGCGGTCCGGACGCTCCGCGGGCTGACACCCGTGCCGCGCCTGGTCAGTGCCGACCGGGCCGTGATCGCCGCGACCCTGCCGAAGGACGCTGCGATCCCCACCGACCGGGCCAGCCTGCGCGGCATCATCGACGCGACGGCACTCGACGAGGCGCACGACCTGATCACCTTCGCCGGCGGCACCGTCGAGGACGTCCGGGAGGGCCTGCAGCAGACCACGAAGGTGTCCATGCTGTCCTACAACCACCCGATCTGGTGGCTGAAGCGGAACAGCCCCGACACCGAGTACTTCCACGTCGAGGTCGGTGGCGAGGCGCTGATCGACCGGATCGCCGAGGTCGAGGCAGTCTACCCGGGCGGGATGCTGCACATCGAGGCGGCACACGTCGGCCCGATCGGCATGCTCACCGCGCCCTACACCGGGGCGGAGGACGTCTACGCCGGCTACCCCGTCCTGCGGGATCTCGGAGTCCGTGTCCACAGCCCGCACCAGTACTACGTCGACCACGGGGTGGAGGAGCTGCTCGCCCTCAAGCAGCGCACCGACCCGCACGGGCTGCTCAACCCCGGTCACGTCATCGACCCCGCGCTCGTGCAGTCCGGCGGGTCCACCGCCTCGGCCCAGCCCGCCGTTCCCGGGTTCGGCAAGTGAGCGGCACGCGCAAGCTCGCCGAGCTGTCCGGGCCGGCCGTCGCCGCCGGCTTCACGGCGGACACCATCGTCGTCCAGCCCACCGGAGCGGTCGAACACCACGGCCCGCACCTGCCGCTCCTGACGGACTTCCTGCTCGCCGACCACATCGGCGGCGCGGCCGTCGAACAGGCCGCGGCCGAGGGGCTCGACGTCTGGCAACTGCCCACCCTGGCGTTCACGAAGTCCGACGAGCACAGCTGGGCGCCCGGCACCGTGTGGCTCGACGCGGACACGATGTTCGACACCGTGGTGCAGGTCGGCCGCGCCGTCGCCCTGACCGGCGCGGGCACGCTGGTGTTCGCCAACGGGCACGGCGGGAACGTGGCGCTGCTGCAGGTCGCACTCCGCGAGATCCGCAAGCGGTACGGACTGAAGACGTTCCTGATGCCGACCCTCGCCCGGATGCCCGGCCCCGACGGCGAGGACGCGGACGAACGCGGACTCGGCATCCACGGCGGTGCGGCGGAGACGTCGATGATCCTGCACCTGCGGCCGGACCTGGTCGACATGACGCTCGCCGAACGCTGGGTGCCGGACCACCTGGCGGACTTCGAGAAGATCGCGTTCAACGGTGGTCCGGTGTCCTTCGGCTGGCTCTCGGACGACTTCGGGACACCCGGCGTCGTCGGGGACGCGAGCCGCGCCTCCGCCTCGTACGGCGCAGCCCTGTGGGAGCACTCCCTCGCCGAGGCGGTGGCCTCGCTGCACGAGATCGCCCGCTTCGACCCCGCAGGCCCGCGATGACCACGCTGCCCGGGCAGGCCGCGGCAGCCGACACCGGTCCGCCGCCCGCGGACCCGCTCGTGCTCGCCGCGGCCTGGCTCCCGCCGGCCGGATCGGGCGTCACGCCGACGATGAACCTGTCCACGATCGGCCTGGACGGGTACCCGTCGGCGCGGACGGTCCTGCTGTCGCAGTTCGACGGGCAGCGCCTGCACTTCCACAGCGACACCCGGAGCCGCAAGGCGGCCGAGCTGGCGGCCGTGCCACGGGCCTCCGTGACGATCGTCTGGCCGGAGGCGGCCCGGCAACTCGTCGTCACCGGTGACGTCGCTCGGGTGACGGACCGGGAGGCGCGGATCGCCTACGCAGCGCGCACCCACTACCTGCAGGTGCTCGCATGGGTGAACGACGCCGACCTGGCGGCCGTGCCGGCCGACGAGCGGCGGACCCGGTGGGCGTCCTTCGAGGCGACCGGGGGCGGAGCGCCGCTCGACCCGCCCGCGACGTGGGGCGGGTACGCGCTGACGCCGGTGCGGATGCTCTTCTGGACGGGCGCGACGGACGGGCCGAGCAACCGGCTCGCCTACGAGCGACGCGCGGACGGGTCGTGGGGGTCAGAGGCCTGGCCGGGCTGACCTGACCGGGCGAGTGGCCTGCCGGACGGGCCTCGGGCCTCCCGGCCGCTACCGCACGTCGCGCATGACGCGGATGGTCCCGAGGCTGCCGTCGGTCGGGTCCGGCAGGACCATGCCCGCCTGGAGACCGCTCCGCAGGTAGTCGATGACCTCGGCGGTGAGCCGCTCCCCCGGCACGTACGCAGGGATGCCGGGTGGGTATGGGGTCGCCTGCTCGGCCGCGATCCTGCCCACCGCCTGCTCCGCCGGTACGGACTCCGCCGGGGCGAAGAACGCCTCGCGCGGGGTGACGACCGACTCGAGCAGGATGCCCGAGCGGTCCGGCAGCTGCACCGGGGGGTCCTGGTCGAGCCCGGGTGCCGCAGCTGCCAGGTCCTCGAGCGCCTGCACCAGCCGGTCGGTCGTGAACTCGTCGTCGGCGATCGAGATGTCGACCCCGAGGTGCCGGTGGTCCGAGAGCCCGAGGTCGATCTGGTGGTGCTGACGGATCCAGTCGAGTGCGTGGTACCCGTTGATGCCGAGCGCCTGGATGTCGAGCAGCATGCGCATCGGGTCGAGCTCGTGCGACGCCTCGGCGTGCAGGAGCTCTTCGTGCAGCACGGAGATCCCGTCGATGGCGTTGATCCGCTCCCGGGTGCGGTCGGCCAGCTCGATGGCCTGCGCGATGCGGTCCGCGCCGTCCTGCACCATGTGTCGACGCCACCCGTCCATGGCGGCGTAGACGAGCACGTTCGGGCTGGTCGTCATGAGCATGTCGGCGCAGGCCCACAGGTGGTCGTGGTCCACGAGGTCGCCGCGGAGGTGCAGGACGGACCCCTGCTCGAAGCCGAGGCCCATCTTGTGCACGCTCGTGACGCACACGTCGGCACCGGCGCTCATCGCCCACGAGGGCAGCTGCTCGGAGAACGGCAGGTGCGCGCCCCACGCCTCGTCCACGATGAGGGGCTTGCCGCGCTCGTGGCAGACCGCCGCGATCCCCTCGATGTCGGCACAGGTGCCGTACGGGGTGGGGCTGACCACCAGCGCAGCGGCGGCGTCCGGGTGGGCGTCCCAGACCGCGGCGTAGTCCTCGGGCGACGGCGGGTGCGAGATCCCCTGGTCAGCGTCGAGCCGCGGTTCGACCCAGTACGGCTGGAGTCCGGAGAACACGAGCCCTGCCGTCACGGACTTGTGGGCATCGCGACCGATCACGATGCCACCGTCGACGCCGGCCACGGAGAGCATCGCCGCCTTGACTGACAGTGAACTGCCGCAGGTCGAGAAGAAGACCTTGTCCGCGCCCACGGCATCCGCCATCAGGGCCTCCGCGGTCGCGAGGTAGGCGTTCGACGACGTCCGGTCGTCGAGACCGCCGCTGGCGAGGACGTCGTTGCGGAACGGGTCCATCCCGAGCACCGACAGTGTCTCGGTGTCGACCCCACGGCCCTGCCGGTGCCCAGGCGGCGAGAAGCTGTACCGGTTCATCGCGTGGTGGTCCCGCAGGGCGTCGAGGAACGGGGCGTCCGTCTGGTCCAGGTCGTCAGGCATGGACCCGGTCTATCCCTGCGCCCGTCAGGAGCAGCCCAGGATCGACTGAAGCCAGGGAAGGACCGACGTGCGGGAACGACGAAGGCCCCGGAGATGATCTCCGGGGCCTTCGTGGTGTTGCAGTACTGTGCGCTCGAAGGGACTCGAACCCCCAACCTTCTGATCCGTAGTCAGATGCTCTATCCATTGAGCTACGAGCGCGTGGCCCTTGCGAGCCGTGGAAGACTCTACAACAGCTCCGGTCGCAGCGCCAATCGAACGGCCCCGGCCGGCGCACCCGGCGTGTCGCCGAGGGTCAGGAGACGGTCGGCTCCTCGTCGAAGACCTCGGCGAGGAACACCTGCAGCGCCTGCCACGACCGGCGGTCCGCACGCTCCTGGTACTGCGCGCCGTGGTCGGGTGCGTCGGTGCCGGGGACCGCGAAGGCGTGCATGGCGTCGGCGTAGGTGACGACCTGCCAGTCGACGTGCGGAGCGCCTCGCATCTCGTCCTGCCAGGCGTGCACGGACTCGTCCGGCACGACCGGGTCCGAGCCGCCGGTCAGGACCAGGAGCTTGGCGCGGATCTGGTCCGCGTCCGAGGGGTCGTGGGCGATGAGTCCGCCGTGGAACGACACGGCCCCGACCAGGTCGGCACCGGACCGGGCGAGTTCGAGCGCACCCGAGCCGCCGAAGCAGTACCCCATCACGACGACCTTCGACGCGTCGACGTCCGGGTCAGCGAGCAGACGGTCGAGTCCGGCGCGCAGGCGGGCACGGAACAGGGCGTTGTCGCCGTAGAAGCGACCGGCGACCTCGGCAGCGCTGTCGTCACCGGGGCGGATGCCGGCGCCGTAGACGTCGGCTCCGAAGGCGACGTACCCCAGGCGCGCCAGCATCGTCACCCGCGCTTCGACGTGCTCGTTCACCCCGTGCCAGTCGTGGATGACGAGCACGGCCGGACGGGGACCGGCGACGGCCGCGTCCTTCGCGAGCACGCCCTGCAGCGGTGCGTCGTCGTGGGCGTAGTCGACGGTCTCGACACGGATGTCGGAGCCGGCGGGTGCGGGGACGGTTGAGAGGACGTCGTCAGTGGTGGTCACGTCGACGCACGCTACGCCTGCCCGGTGTCGGGAGGTCTGTGCCTACGCGTCGACGTTGTCCCAGTCGTCCGGCCCGCCGGACCCCGCCACGTACTCGTCGAGCGGCACGTCGCCCGCCCGCCATGCGGTGAGGAACGGTTCGACGACCTTCCACCCCTGCACGGCACTGTCCCCGCGGACCGACAGCGTCGCGTCGCCCTCGAGCACCCCGGCGAGCACCTCGCCGTAGGCACTGAGCCGTCCGGGGTTGAAGGTGACCTCCATGGCGGTGTGGTCGATCGTGTACGGGTCGCCGGGGCCGTTGACGTTGAGTTCGAGCTGCATCTCGTCCGGCGCGATCCAGATGCACAGGCGGTCCGGCTTGTGCGCTCCGGTCAGACCGTCGGGCACGTGCGGGGAGTCCTTGAACGTGATGAGGATCTCGCGGCGCTGTCTGCCGAGCGCCTTGCCGGAGCGCAGCGTGAACGGCACGCCCGCCCACCGCCAGTTCGCGACCTCGAGCTTCAGCTGCGCCAGGGTCTCGGTGCCGAGCGACGGGTCGACACCCTCCTCGTCCGCGTAGGACGGCATCGAGCGGTCCCCCACGGTGCCGGCCGTGTAGCGCGCCCGCTTGCCGGCGGTCAGCGGGTCTCCGCCCCAGGGCCGGACGGCGCGGAGCACGAGCTCCTTCTGGGTGCGGAGGTCCTCGGCGTCGATCGAGGCCGGTGCCTCCATCGCGACGACCGCCATCACCTGGAGCAGGTGGCTCTGGATCATGTCCACGAGCGCGCCGGCCTTGTCGTAGTAGCGGGCACGACCCTCCAGTCCGAGGGTCTCGTCGTAGACGATGTCGACGCGCGCGACGTGCTGGGACGACAGCAGGGGTTCGATGATGCGGTTGGCGAACCGCAGACCGAGCAGGTTGAGCACCGTCGAGCGGCCGAGGAAGTGGTCCACGCGGTGGATCCGCGACTCCGGCAGGAACGAGTGCAGCAGGTCGTTGAGGTGCTCGGCGCTGTCGGCGTCGGTGCCGAACGGCTTCTCGAGCGCGAGCCGGGTGTGCGCGGGCAGGTCCAGGTGCGCGAGCTGCTCGCAGCTCTTCTCGGTGACCGCCGGGGGCAGCGCGAAGTAGATGGCGGGGTCGTACCGGCAGTCCGCGAGCAACGCCTTCAGGTCGTCCGGGTCGGTGACGTCGGACTTCCGGTACGAGGACGCGTCGACAACGGCCTGGAGGCGCGGGGACAGTGCCGTCTCACCGGTCGCGCCCTCGTCCTCCTCGTTCTTGGACGCCTGAGCGTTCTCGAACGCCTCGTGCACGAGGTGCTTCCAGTCGGCGTCGGAGATGTCCTCGACGCCGGCGCCGACGAGCTGGATCTCCCAGTCCTCCTTGACGTCGAGGAGGGTCGCGAGGCCGGGCAACAGCAGGCGCTTGGACAGGTCGCCGCTGGCTCCGAGGATGAGCAGTGTGGTCTGGAGGCTCGCCATGCCCCAGAACGTACTCACCCGTTCCCGAGCAGGACCGGGTCTGCCGGTACGGTGGTCGCGGTGCCGACGCGCGGGAGCGTCGACACGGCGCGAGGGAGCACCATGACGACAGAGGGCAACGTCCACGCACCCGGTGTGGGTCAGCAGCTGGCCGGTCCACCACGGGCGGAACCAGCGCGGGGCGGGCGGCTGCGGGTCGCCGTCGTCGGCACCGGCATGATCGCCGCCGTGCACGTGCGCGCCGCGCGGGCGGCCGGAGCGGACGTCATCGGTGTGCTCGGGCGGAACCGGGAGCGTTCGGAGCAGGTGGCGCAGCAGCTCGGCCTGGAGCGCGGGTACGCCGACCTGGACGCGGTGATCGCCGACCGCCCCGACGTCGTGCACATCTGCACCCCGAACGACCAGCACCACCCGCAGGCGCTCGCGGTGATCCGCGCGGGCATCAACGTGGTCTGCGAGAAACCCCTCGCGGTGTCCGCCGAGCAGGCCGACGAACTCGAGCGGGCCGCGGCCGAGGCCGGGGTCGTCGCGACGGTGCCGTTCGTGTACCGCTACCACCCCATCGTGCGGGAGATCCGCTCCCGGATCGTCGGCGGACAGCTCGGTCGGGTGCTCGCCGTGCACGGCCACTACCTGCAGGACTGGATGCTCGACTCGGACGCGTCGTCGTGGCGGGTCGACTCCGGTGCCGGTGGGCAGTCCCGGGCCTTCGCCGACATCGGGTCGCACTGGTGCGACCTCGTCGAGTTCGTCATGGCCGAGCAGTTCGCCGCGGTGAGCGCGGTGACCGACATCGTCTACCCGACCCGGCCGGCGGCATCCGGTCCGTCGTTCTCCGGTACCCCGGACCCCGATCCGATCGGGGACGCGGCCGAGCGCGCCGAGGTGACGACCGAGGACACCGCGGTCGCGACCTTCCGGACCGGCAGCGGCCGGATCGGCAACGTCGTCATCTCGCAGGTCTCGGCGGGCCGGAAGAACCGGCTGTGGTTCGAGGTCGACGGGACCCTCGGGTCGGCGGCCTTCGACCAGGAGCAGCCGGAGTCGGCCTGGTTCGGGAACGAGACCGGCGCCCAGATCGTGGTCCGCGACCCGTCCCAGGGCTCGCCCGACCAGCGCCGGCTGGCGGTCGTGCCGTCCGGGCACCCGCAGGGCTACGTCGACGCGTTCGCGGCCTTCGTCGCCGACACCTACACCGCCGTCACGACCGGCACCGCTCCGGAGGGTCTGCCGACCTTCGCGGACGGCGCCCGGTCGGCACGCATCATCGACACCGTGGTCGCCAGTGCCGGCGACCACGCCTGGAGGGAGATCCGATGAAGCTGGGGATGCTGACCGCCTGCCTGCCCGGATGGGACCTCGGCCGGATCGCGGAGTTCGCGAGCGGTCAGGGCTACGAGCGACTCGAGGTCGCCGTCTGGCCGGGCACCGGCG
Source organism: Curtobacterium sp. MCPF17_011 (assembly GCF_003234145.1). Lineage (NCBI taxonomy): Bacteria > Bacillati > Actinomycetota > Actinomycetes > Micrococcales > Microbacteriaceae > Curtobacterium > Curtobacterium sp. MCPF17_011. Next base: position 228,084 of record NZ_QKSK01000003.1, on the reverse strand, counting down.
GCCGCGACTTCGAGGCGGCGCACCTCCCCGTGGCGACCTTCACCGACGAGGACGTCCAGGCGACGCGGGAGCTGCTCGACCGCACTGGACTCGAGATCTCCGCCCTGGCCTACTACGAGAACAACCTGCACCAGGACCCGGCCCGGCGGGAGGAGGTCCGCACCCACCTCAAGCACGCGGTCGACGCTGCCCAGCGCCTCGGGGTCCCCTACGTCGGCACGTTCATCGGCCGTGACAACACCAAGAGCGTCCGCGAGAACATGGCCGAGGGCGACCGGGTCCTGCCGGAACTGCTCGACTACGCCGGTGAGCGCGGCGTCCGCCTGGTCATCGAGAACTGCGTGATGGAGGGTTGGCACCCGGACGGCTACCCCGGCAACATCGCGTACTCCCCCGAACTCTGGGACTGGGTCACCGGGCTCGGCTTCGGGCTGAACTGGGACCCGTCGCACCTGACGTGGATCGGCATCGACCCGGTCGAGACGATCCTGCCCTTCGCCGAGCACATCGTGCACGCGCAGGCGAAGGACGTCGAGCTGTTCCCCGAGCGGCGGAACCGGTACGGCTTCTTCGGCAAGGTCGACAAGGGCGACGACCCCTGGGAGATGGGCTGGTGGCGCTTCCGCGTGCCCGGCCGCGGCGTGGTCGACTGGCCGCGAGTCGTCGACCGGCTCTACGAGGCCGGCTTCGACGGCACGCTGAGCGTCGAGCACGAGGACCCGCTCTGGGGCGGAGACGACGTGAAGGTCCTCGAAGGTCTCCGCATCGCCCACCGCACGCTGCGGCCCCTGATCGCGGCCGAGTGAGGGGTTGACGGGAGGTCCGGATCACGCGGGCGGACCGGCTCACGTGGTGCGGGCCTCCCGGCTGGCGACCGTGCGCTGAGAGCGCGCGGACCCTGCGCGAGCACCTTGGGCGCATGAGCCAGAACGTGAGCGAATTCGTCCTCGACCGCATCCAGGCGTGGGGCGTGACCCGCGTCTACGGCTACCCCGGTGACGGCATCGGCGAGTTCGACGGCGCCCTGGGCAAAGCCGACCGTGCCGGTGAGGGCGTCGAGTACATCCGCCCCACGCACGAGGAGATCGCCGCCCTGATGGCGACCGCCCACGCGAAGTTCACCGGCGAGGTCGGGGTCTGCGTCGCCACGTCCAGCCCCGGCGCGTTCCACCTGCTCAACGGGCTGTACGACGCCCAGATGGACAACCAGCCCGTCGTCGCGATCGTCGGGCAGCAGGGCCTGGCGGCCGTCGGGACGTTCACGCAACAGGAGTCGAACCTCGAGCGGGTGTTCGCCGACGTCGCCTGCTACGTCCAGACGATCACCACGCCCGACTCCGCCGGGGTCATCGTGGACACCGCGTTCCGGACCGCGATGCTCCGGAAGCAGCCGGCCGTCGTCGTCCTCCCCCACGACGTGCAGGCGATGAAGTGGTCGACGCCGGGTTCCGAGCACTGGGTGTCCCGCTCGAGCGACGTGCCGGCCTCGACCCGGATCACCCCGCCGGCCGAGGACGTCCGGAAGATGGCCGAGATCATCAACGCCGGCGAGCGCGTCACCTTCCTCGTCGGTGCCGGCGCCCGTGGTGCCACCGACCAGGTGATCGCCGCGGCCGAGAAGGCCGGGGCCGGCATCATCACCGCACTGCGGGGCAAGGACGTCGTGCCCTCGGACGTGCCGTTCCACACGCAGCAGGTCGGACTCCTGGGCTCACGGCCGAGCCTGACGCAGATCAAGGAGTGCGACACGATCGTCCTCCTCGGCACGAACTACCCGTACGGCGAGTTCCTGCCGAAGGCCGGGCAGGCGCGCGGTATCCAGGTCGACATCAAGCCGGAGCAGCTCGGCGTGCGCTACCCGAACGAGCTGAACATGTGGGGCGACGTCGGCGCGACACTCGACGCGGTGCTGCCGCTGCTCGAGCAGAAGAGCGACCTGGGCTGGCAGGAGCAGCTGGCCGAGGAGATGCGCGAGTGGGAGGCCGAGATGGGCCGCCAGGCCGAGGTGTCCTACAGCGACGGTGTCAACCCGCGACGGGTGATCCACGCAGTGGACGAACGACTGCCGGAGGGCGTGACGGTCACCTGCGACGCCGGCACCACCGCCGACTGGTACGGGCACCACATCCGCCTGCGCCGCGGGATGCACGGCGACATGTCCGGCCGGCTCGCGACCATGCTCGCCGCGATGCCGTACGCCGTGGCGGCGAAGTTCGCGTTCCCGGACCGACCGGCGGTGTGCACCATCGGCGACGGCGCCTTCCAGATGCTCGGGATGAACGAGCTGATCACGGTGAAGAAGTACATGCACCGCTGGCAGGACAAGCAACTCGTCATCGTGGTCATGCACAACGACGACCTCGGCCAGGTCTCGTGGGAGATGCGGACCGAGGACGGCAACCCGATGTGGCGCGGGTCGCAGGACGTCGAGACGATGGACTACGCCGGGTACGCCGAGCTCCTGGGGTTCCAGGGCATCGCGGTGCACAGCGACGACGAGGTCGAGGCCGCCGTCGAGCGGGCCTTCGCCCACCAGGGCGTCACGCTCATCGACGCGTACGTCAGCCGGAGCGTCCCGCCGCTGCCGCCGCACATCACCAAGGAGTACGCGATGAACACGGCGAAGAGCCTGCTCAAGGGCGACCCCGTCGAGTTGGACGTCGTGAAGGACTCCGCGAAGGCGATGGCTGCCGACGTCGTCGAGCGTGCCAAGGGCGCACTCGGCCGCGACTGACCAGGACCACGGGTCGGCGGTGTTCCGGGGAGTTGAACAACACGTGACGCCGCGGACCCGGGTCTGGCGTGTCGCCTGTGGATCCTCGTAGGTTCGGCAGGTCGCGTCCCCCGTCCGGGGGCGGAACCACCACACCAGGAGTCCTCACACGATGAGCCCGTCCCACATCCCCGAGACCACCAGGCGGAGGCGCGGCATCGTCGCCGGCACCGCTCTCGCCACCGCCGGGGTCCTCGTCGCCCTCGGCGCCCCGACCACGGCGTCGGCAGCCGAGGCACCGACCATCGCCGTGCCGCCCGCGGCCGCGGCCGCCGGCGACACGACGATCGACATCGTCGACGTCAACGACTTCCACGGTCGCATCGAGTCCGAGGGGACCACGGCTGACAAGGCCGCCGGTGCCGCGAAGCTCGCCGCCGTCGTCCAGGCGCAGCGCGAGGCGAACCCGAACACCATCTTCACGAGCGCGGGTGACAACGTCGGCGCCTCGACGTTCACCTCGTTCGTGCAGGACGACGACCCGACGATCGACGTGCTCAACCAGATGCACCTCGACGTCAGCGCGATCGGCAACCACGAGCTCGACAAGGGCCAGGACGACCTCACCGGGCGCATCGAGGACCGGGCCACCTGGCCCTACATCTCGGCGAACATCGTCAAGGCCGGCACCACCGATCCGGCGTTCACCCCGTGGTCGATCGTCGAGAAGGGCGGCGTCAAGGTCGGCTTCATCGGTGCGACCACCGAGGCGCTCATCCCCGGGCTCGTCAGCCCGGGTGGCGTCGAGGGCCTCGCGATGGCCCCGATCGTCAGCTCGGTCAACCGCTACGCGACCGAGCTCACCGACGGCGACGCGACCAACGGCGAGGCCGACGTCCTCGTCCTGCTCGTGCACGAGGGCGCCACCACGAGCGCACTCAGCGACGCCACCGGCAGCGGTGCCTTCGGCCAGATCACCGGCAAGGTGTCGTCGAAGGTCGCCGCGATCGTGTCGGCGCACACCCACGCCGTGTACGACCACGAGATCGCCGGCCCGGACGGCACCGTCCGCCCGGTGATCCAGACCGGCTCGTACGGCATGAACTACGGCCACCTGCAGCTGACCGTCGGCGCGGACCACACGCTCACCGGCGTCAGCGCCGAGGTGCTGCCGCTCAACACCGCGACCGCGGCTCCGAAGGACACCACCTCGGTCGACGCGGTGACGAAGACCGTCGCCGACGCGAAGGCCGTCGCCGACGTGAAGGGCAAGGAGCCACTCGGCACGATCACGGGCGACCTCCGCCGCGCACTGCAGTCCGACGGCAAGACCGAGAACCGCGGCGGCGAGTCGACCCTCGGGAACAACATCGCCGAGGTGCAGCGCTGGGCCACTGAACGCCAGGGGTCACAGATCGCCTTCATGAACCCGGGCGGCCTGCGCACCGACCTCGTGTACGCCTCCAGCGGTGCCGGCGACCCGGACGGCAGCGTCTCCTACAAGGAGGCCGCACTCGTCCAGCCGTTCGCGAACACCCTGGTCACCGAGGACCTCACCGGCCAGCAGATCAAGGACGCCCTCGAGCAGCAGTGGCAGCCGGACGGCCTCGAACGTCCGTTCCTGAAGCTCGGTGTCTCGAACGGCTTCGCGTACACGTACGACCCGTCCGCCGACCGCGGCGAGCGCATCACGGGCATGACCCTCGACGGTGAGCCGATCGTGCTCGATGCGACGATCAAGGTGACCGTCAACTCGTTCCTGTCGACCGGTGGCGACAACTTCGCGGCGTTCGCGGCGGGGACGAACAAGGCGGACTCGGGTCAGGTCGACCTGCAGGCGCAGGCGGACTACTTCGCGGCACACGACGCCGTCGAACCACCGATGGACCAGCGGTCGATCGGCGTCCGCACGACGCCGGTCCCCGAGGGCGGCTTCCAGCCCGGTGACGCCGTGACGGTCGACCTGTCCTCGCTGGTGTTCAGCAACGCCGGTGACCAGAGCGGTGACGTCTCGGTCTCCGCCGGGGACCAGGTGCTCGCCACGAGCCCGATCGACACCACCGTCGTCGACAAGACCGACGAGCAGGGTCGCGCCTCGCTGACCTTCACGGTCCCCGAGCCGGGCGTCGCCCAGCCCGCGGAGCCGGCAGCGCCGTCGGCTGCGTCGCGCCTGGCCGCCACGGCCGTCGAGACCTCGGACGAGCCGCTCGTCGTGGAGCTGCCGAACGGGCAGCAGATCACGCTGGCCGTGACGGTCCCGATCGCGGTCGTCCCCGATCCCGGCACCGGTCCGGGTGAGCCCGTCGACGGCTCCGACCCGACGCCGACTCCCGTCCCCGGAAGTGGTGACGGGGGCTCCGGCGACACCGGCCTCGGCGGCACCGGCCCCGGTGTCGTCCCGATCGCCGGTGGCGGGATCGGCGCGGCCGACGGTGGTGCCCTGGCCTACACGGGTGCCGAGCTCACGGCACCGGCCATCGCGGCCGGGCTGCTGCTCCTCGCCGGGCTCACCGCACTGCTGGTGGTCCGCCGGAAGCGTGCCGTGCACGACGTGGGCGAGCCTTCGGAGGGCTGACGCGCCTCCCGGCCTCGCGGTTCACCGACGGGCCCGTCCACCGACCGGTGGGCGGGCCCGTCCTGCGTCCTCCGGCAGCCGACCGGAGGGCGGCGCCTTCCTGCGTGGTCCGGCAGCCGCTCTCGGACAGCACGGGCAGTTTCCGCATGTCATCGCGGTACGCTGCACCGGTCGCCACGCGCGATGCGCCGCGCCGGGTCGCCGGACGGTGGTTCCGCCCGATCGGACCCCGCGTCGCGGGTGTCCTCCGCCTCCAGGGAAACGGCGGAGGACACCCCTCTCACCTCCTGGCGGTCACCGGCGCCGTGCTCAGCGGAAGAGCTGCTCGCCGATGTACGAGCCCTTGCGGGGTGCCGGCGGGACCGCGAAGACCGCCGACCCGATGTGTGCGATGTACTCGTTGAGCCGGTCGGAGGCGCCGAGCTTCCGCTGCAGCCGGGTGAAGTGGTCCGGGTCGTTCATGTACGCCACGAACAGCAGTCCGGCGTCGAGCTGCCCGTACTGGTTGAGGCCGTCGGTGTAGTTGTACCCACGGCGCAGGATCTTCACGCCGCCGTTCGCCTCGTGCGCGGCGAGGGCGACGTGCGAGCGGGGGTCGATCGCCGGCTCGCCGTGCGCGGTCGCCTGGAAGTCCGGGGTGGTGTGCTCCTGACCGCCGGAGAGCGGTGCCCCGGTGACCTTCGTCCGGCCGAAGACCCGCTGCTGGTCGCTGACGACGTCGGCGTCCCAGATCTCCAGGTTCATCCGGATCTTCCGGACCACCTGGTACGTGCCGCCGACCATCCAGTCGGCGTCCTCGTCGAGCCACACGAAGCGGTCGTGGTCGGCGTCGGTGGTGATGTTGCGGGTGCCGTCCTTGAAGCCCATCAGGTTCCGTGGGGTGGCCTGGGTGGGTCCGGCGGACGCCCGACCGAAGCCGAGGACGGTCCACTTCACCGTCGCGCTCCCCCGGGCCATCCGGGCCAGGTCACGGACCGCGTGGTACGCCACCTGCGGGTCGTCGGCGCACGCCTGCAGGGACAGGTCGCCGCCGGTCAGCCCGGACTCGAAGCGGTCGCTCGGCAGGGACGGCAGTTCGGCCAGGTCAGCCGGACGTTTGCCGGCCAGCCCGAAGCGCTCGTCGAAGACCCCGGGGCCGAGGCCGACCGTGACCGTCAGGGACGCGGGCCCGAGGTCGAGCGCCTCGCCGGTGTCCGCCCCGACGCCGTCCCCGTGCGTGGGTTCGACACTGCCGATCGTCTGCCCGGCCTGCAGCTGTGCGATCGCGGCCGACCAGCGGGCGAGCAGCACCTGCAGCTCGGTCGCGGTGCCGAGGGTCAGGTCGAAGGTCATGAACACGCAGTGGCGCTGCGGGTCGGTCCGGATGCCGCCCTGCGGCGATCCGGCCGCCGTCGCGTAGAAGGGGTGGCTGCGGGACATGTCGACGGACTCGTCGCCGTTCGCCGCCGCCACGAACGGGTCGACGCCGCTCGCCACCGCTGAACCGGCGATGCCGGCGGCCGCGCCGACACCGGCGCCGGCGACGGCCAGTCCCGCGCCGAGCAGTCCTCGCCGCGAGACTCCACGGGTCTCGTCCTCCCCCGTGCTGCGGTCGTCGCTGTCGCTCACGCGGTGGCGACCTTCTCGGCCAGCCGGGACAGCGGGTCCTGCAGCGCCTGGACCTGCTGCGAGATCGCGTTCGCGTGTGCGGCTCGGGTGGCGGCGTCCCAGCTGTCGAACCCGCCGAGGTCGTCGGCGTTCCGGAACCCGTCCATGAGCGTGTTCGTGGCGTCGAACTGCTGGGCGATCTGCTTCGTCAGCGCCGGGTCGACCTTGGTCAGCCCGGGCTTGAGGTACGCGAAGGCCTGGCGGGAGCCCTCGACGTTCGCGGCCAGGTCGACGAGGTCGATGTGGCTGTAGGCCTCTTCCTCGCCGGTGATCTTGTTCGACTGGACCTCCTCGAGCAGGCCCGCGGCCCCGTTCGCCAGGTCCTCGGGCTTGTAGTCGAGCGTCGGCACGAGCTTCGCGAGCAGGTGCACGTTCGTGGCGAGGTCGTCGGCGTACCGCTTGGTGTCCGCGGTGATCGCACCGTTCGCGAACAGGTCGCGCTCGACGGCGTGGAAGCCGCTCCAGCCGACGGCCGGATCGGCGTTCGACGCGCGCATGTCGATGAGGTAGTCCAGGTTGCCGGCGTTGTCCGTCGCATCGTGGCCCTGCTTCACGAACCCGTCGACGTCGCTCTCGACGTGCTCGTAGTACGGGCGGGCGTTCGCGTAGGCGGTCTTCGCGGCCGCCAGGTCCCCGGCGTCGACGTCCCTCTTGAGCTCGTCGACCGCGGTCACCATGCCGGTGACCTGGCCGTCGACGTACTCGGCGTACCCCTTCGTGCCGTCGCGGAGCAGGCTCGCGGCGCTGCTGTTCGCGGTCGACTTCACGGAGCCGGTGACGGTCAGGTCGGTGAGCTCGTGCTCCGCGCCCGGGCAGTACACCTGGTACTTCCCGCCGATGAGGGTCGCGGTGAACGAGACGGGGTCGAGTCCCGGCGCCAGGTTCTCCTTCTCGCCGAGGATCCGCTGGTCCTGCAGCAGCTCGACCTCGGTGATCGCGGTGGACGACTGGTTCTCCACCGTGAAGGTCACGGGGCCGGCGGCGACCTTGCTCCTGCTCACGGCGCAGCGGTCGGATCCGTCGTTCGTCAGCGTGACGGTGACGCGGGCCACCTTGCCGGAGGTCTCGGTGGCGTCGCCCGCGGCGGTCCCGTTGCTCGCGCAGCCGGTGAGGGCCAGTGCCGCGACGGCACCCAGCGCGCCGAGGGTGACGAGGCGCCCCCGCGTGGTCAGGGGTCGGACGGTGGTCGCTCTACCGAACGGCATCGGTGCTCCTTGCGGTCGCCGTGACGGGTGGGCCACGGGCTGTCTCTTATAC